>DASXUI010000309.1:0-37762 GCA_036504955.1 Armatimonadota bacterium | reverse complement strand
TACCCTGCCCTCAAGGATCTCCAGGCGGTTCTGGAGATCATCGATGATGTCCCTCAGCTCCCGAGTCAGAGACCCGAGCCCGATGGTCCCCTCTGGCTCCTTCGGCATACCCCATCCTCTCTCATCGCGCGCCCGCACCGTAGGCGGGCCGTCACACCCTCACCCAGACCCTGTCGCCCTCGATCCTCACCTCGTAGGTCACCGCTGGGCGGCTGGGGCAGGTGGCGCAAGCGCCGGTCTCCAGCTCGAACTCCCAGCCATGGTGCCAGCACCGCACGATCCCAGGCTCCAGCTCCCCCTCGCTCAGGGGGACTCCGGCGTGGGGGCAGTAGTCTTCCATCGCGAAGACGCGCCCGTTCTGGCGGAACAGCGCCACCTCCGCCGACCCCACCCTGACCCTTCGCGCGCCCCCCTCCGGCACGTCCGAGAGGGCAGCCACATCCCTGAACCCCTCCTCCATTCCTCTCCCGTCCCCCAGCCACGAAGGCTCCCGTCTGGGCCCTCACCATTGTAGCAGCAGCATGAGGACGGGTCGTAGGGTCGTGGGGTCGTAGGGTCGTAGGGGAAGGGCAAAGGCCCCTCACGCCCCTACCCCCTCTCCCGCGCGGCGGGCGAGGGGGCTCAGGTACCGCTCTGGTGGCCGCAAGGGACGCCTGCAGAGCCCCGGGGTCTGCCACAGCTCCTCAGTTGCGCCCCCTCGCCCGCCGCGCGCTATGCCTTACCCACAGGTCTGGTCAGGTGAAGAGATGAAGCCTACGCCTAGTGGTCCTCGGCGCCGCGTGCCTGCGGAACGCCGTTTGGGGGCTCTCGCCAGCGACCGGCGGGAGTCCTTGGGCTCTTTCTGGCGCCTTCAGGACCGGCCTCGGGTACTCAGAAGCGGTCTGGGGCGTCCCTCCAGGGGGGCAGGGCAAAGGCTACTAGGCAGTAGTTCCCTGTCCATGAATTAGCTTTCCCGCATAGAGTTAGCGAACCTGTGGGTAACGCATAGCGCCGCGCGGGAGAGGGGGTAGGGGCGTGAGGGGCCTTTGCCCTTCCCCTACGACCCTACGACCCTACGACCCGCCCTTCAGCTTGACCGCCTTCAGAGGGCCTTGTTATGATGTGGCAACCCACGGAGGACCCCTATGACAGATCTCCTGCAACTGGCTCTGGATGAGGCAACACGACTGGGTGCCACCTACGCCGACGCTCGTTGGGTAAGCTACCGCCGGCAGCGGCTGGGCACCGAGGATGAGCGGGTAAGCGGCATCAGCGACTCCGAGGACACCGGGCTTGGCGTACGGGTCCTCGCTAAGGGCGCCTGGGGCTTCGCCGCCACGGGCGAGGTGACCCGAGACGAGGTGCTGCGCATCGCCCGGCAGGCTGTAGCAATCGCGGAAGCCAGCGCCACCGCGATGAAGCGGCCCGTCACTCTGGTCCCGGAGCCGGCACGGAGGGAGACCTTCCGAACCCCCTATGAGGTGGACCCCTTCACCATCGGCATCGACCAGAAGGCCGGCCTCCTGCTTCAGATCAACCGGGAGCTGCTGAAGCACGGCGCCCGCAAGGCCCATGGCTTCATGACCTTCAAGAAGGACCATCGCCTCTTCGCCAGCACCGAGGGCTCCCTGCTGGAGAGCGAGGTCTTTACCTCCGCGGTCGGCTACCAGGCAACGGCAACCAACAGCAACGACGCCCGCACCCGCGCCTACTTCCCGCCTCCCCTCACCGCCGGCTACGAGAACGTCAACGCGGCGGACCTGCTTGCCCAGGCGCCGAGGGTTGCGGAGCAGGCCACTCAGCAGCTCACCGCCAAGGAATGCCCTGTTGGTCGCACCAACCTCATCCTGGACCCAAACAACCTGGCCCTCACCATCCACGAGAGCGTGGGGCACGCCACCGAGCTGGACCGGGCGCTGGGGATGGAGGAGAGCCTGGCGGGCCGGAGCTTCGCCACCCCAGACAAGCTGCGGAACCTCCAGTACGGCTCCGAGAACGTGAACCTGGTGGCCGATAACACCCTCCCCCACGGCCTGGCGACCCACGGCTTCGACGATGACGGCGTTGCCGGTCAGCGCTGGAGCATCGTGGAGGATGGCCTCTTCGTGGGCTATGGCACCAGCCGGGAGGTAGCCGGAGAGATCGACCTGGAGCGCAGCAACGGCACCTGCCGAGCGGACCACTGGGGCAGCGTTCCCATCGTCCGCATCCCCAACCTCAGCCTGATGCCCGGCAGGAAACCGCTCACCCTGGAGGAGCTCATCGGCGACACCGATGAGGGCATCTACATCGAGGGCATGGGCAGCTTCAGCATCGACCAGATGCGCTGCAACTTCCAGTTCGGCGGCGACGCCTGCTGGGAGGTCAAGAAGGGCAAGGTCGTGGGCATGCTCAAGAACGTGACCTACCAGAGCATGACCACGGACTTCTGGAACTCCTGCGACGCGGTGTGCGACGAGCGCTTCTGGGTGCAGAACGGCGTACTGAACTGCGGCAAGGGCGACCCGATCCAGATCTCCCAGATGAGCCACGGCGCCGCCCCCGCCCGATTCCGAAACGTCGCCGTAGGGGGCGCCAAGAGCCGGTAGTCTACGGACCACTTCCGGCCCCGACCACCAACATGAACTGAAGCCCCCAAGCCACTCGTCGGCCTGGGGGCTTCTCGCGTTTGCTGGCAGGGAAGCAGCGGGCCCGCCTGCCCAGTGACGCGAGTGCCTTGGCGAGTGTATGTGTCGACGGGGCGCCTCCGTAGGATCAGCACACCAGGCGCTGCTGAGCCCGCTACTGCACGGGCTCCTATCAGTGAAGCACTTGTTGGATGCCCTCCACGGGGTGCGTACCGTGGAGGGCGCCCTCCGACACTGGGGCTGCCAGGTCACTCGCAGCGCCCTGTCTGGGGGATCCCGGTTCCCGCTGATTCGGGACAGGCGTTTCTGTAGTGCGCTGTGGAGTGGGATGGCACCTCGCCTGCATTGGTGCTGAGAGGCCGCGGGACCCCTCGCCAGGCACCTCACACAGGCGCCAGACGCCTGGCGGGGACCTTGTCATCGCTCACCTACATCGGGGCGCGCTCCTACGGGGCGACCGAGTAGCGATGGTGCTACGAGCACCAAGGAGAAGTGACGATGGCACGCTTGTTTCGGGCGACCCGGCCCGCGTGGATTCGCGACCGGCGGTTCGGCGCCCTTGCCTCCCTAGGCCTCCTGGGAAGCCTGGCCGCGACAGGAGGTGTTTCAGCCGAGAGCGGCCGGCTCCACCTTCAGTTGTTCCCCAACACCACCGGCACCAGCGCCGCGCTCAGCTCCCTCGACATCCGGCCACAGACCGGGCCCTTCTTCGAGAGCCTTGGGACGAACGGCCGCTCCTGCGGCACGTGCCACAGGCCTGACTCCGGCATGAGTATCACCCCGGCCTCCATCAAAGCGGTCTTCGACGCGACTGCCGGGCTAGACCCGTTGTTCCGCAACAACGACGGCACCGACTCGCCCAGCGCGGATCAGTCCAGCCTCACGGCACGGCGCGCCGCCAGCAGCATGCTGTTGAACAAGGGGCTGCTTCGGATCGGCATCGGCATCCCATCGGGCGCTGAGTTCGAGCTGGCACAGGTGGACGATCCCTACGGCTTCGCCAGCGCGAAGGAGCTGTCGCTCTTCCGAAGGCCTCTGCCAGGTGCGAACCTGAACTACCTCAACGCCGTCATGTGGGACGGCCGGGAGTCACCACCTGGCAGGTCACTGCAAGCGAACTTGACCTCCCAGGCGCTGGACGCGACGCTCGGCCACGCCCAGGCGGACCATCCGCCGACGAGCCAGCAGCTCCGTGGGATCGTGGCCCTGGAGCGCTCCATCTCCGCCGCCCAGATCCACGACGAGGACGCGGGGAAGCTAGACGCGGGCGGCGCCTTGGGAGGTCCCGCCTCGCTCTTCCGCCAGGAGTTCTACATCGGTATCAACGACCCACTCGGCGGCAACCCCACGGGCGCTGCCTTCAACCCGGAGGTCTTCACCCTCTACCCCGCCTGGCTGCGAGCGGATGGACTGGGGGGAGGGACGCCGGCGAGCCGTGCCGCCGTGGCACGAGGTGAGGAGCTCTTCAACACGCGGACCTTCACGGTCTCAGGGGTCGCCGGCCTCAACGACCGAATCGGGGTCCCGTCCCTGAAGGCCACCTGCACCACCTGCCACGACTCGCCCAACATCGGCAACCATTCGGTGGTGTTCCCGGTGAACATCGGCCTCACCGATGCCAGCCGCCGGACGCCGGACCTGCCGCTCTACACGCTGCGGAACCTCAAGACCGGCGACACGGTGCAGACGACCGACCCGGGCCGCGCGCTGGTCACCGGGCACTGGGCCGACATCGGCAAGTTCAAGGGCCCCGTGCTGCGCAACCTCGCCGCCCGGCCCCCCTACTTCCACAATGGCCTCGCGGCGACGCTGGATGACGTGGTCTCCTTCTACGACACCCGCTTCACCATCGGCCTAACCGCCCAAGAGAAGGCCGACCTGGCCGCGTTCCTCCGCTGCCTCTAGGCCTCCCCGGCGAGCCGCCTCCTCCCTGGGCCGGGGCGAGGCGGCTCGCCAGCCTGTGCCACTAACGCTCCGCGCCGAAGCTCTCAATACGGCCCCGGCGCTGCCTCTCAGCGGAGTATGTACGGGAAGGGAGGGCGGTATGGGGGGTGGAAGCTAGTCTCGTCCGGATGAGACAGCAGGCTGGCCGTACCAGACCCCAGGCACAACCCCAGCCCAGGCGAAGCACACGAGCCTGCGGCAACTCGCGCCGATCGCGAGGCTTGGGCCCCTCACCGATCGCGCGGGCTAGATGGACCGAGGAGACCTAGATGAGCATCCCCGACAGCCAGAACGTCACTCTTTCGCAGGACCAGGCCGAAGCGGCGGTGGAGAAGGTCCTCTCGCTCTGCCAGGCGGACCAGGCCGAGGTTACCTGTCATGGCTTCTCCCGGGGGTCAACTCGGTATGCCAACAACGTCATCATCCAGAACCTGGCACGGACCGAGGCTACCGTCAGCCTGAAGGCCGCCTTCGGCCAGCGAGCGGGCCGCGCCTCCACCAGCGACTTCTCCCCCGCCGCGCTGGAGCGCCTGGTGCGCCGCGCCGAGGAGATCGCCCGCCTCTCCGAGCCTGACCCGGAGCTGATGCCTGCGCTCCCGACGCAGCAGTACCTGGACGCGCCAACCCACTTCGCCTCCACGGCGGCGGCCACACCCGCCCAGCGCGCGGACGCCGTAAAGGAAGCAGCGGACCACTGCGAGGCCAAGGGACTGCGCGCGGCCGGCAGCTACACCACGGAGAACAGCCTGGTCGCGATGGGCAGCTCCGCCGGGCTTCGAGCCTGCCACCGGGAGACCTCGGCCAGGTTCCTCTGCACGGCCCTCTCCTCCAACGGCTCCGGCTGGGCGGAGTCCAACGCGCGCGACCTTGCCCTGCTGGACTACCGTGGCGCCGCCGCCCGAGCCGCCGAGAAGGCGCTGGCCGCGGAGAACCCCGGCTCGGTAAAGCCCCGGCCCTACACCGTTGTCATGGAGCCCGCCGCCATCGCCGAGTTGATCGAGTGGTCCGGCTACACTATGGACGCCAAGGAGGCTGACGAGGGTACGTCCGCATGGTCGGACCTACAAGGGCAGCAGATTGGTACACCGCTAGTGACGCTGCGGAGTGACCCCTCCGACCCCAGGTGTCCGGTCTCTCCCTTCTTTGGCGACGGCATGGCGGCCCCGAAGGTGGACTGGATCACCCAAGGAAAGCTCAACACCCTCGCCTACTCCCGCTACTGGGCGGAGCAGAAGGGGCGACCCTTCACCGGCCGACCTACCAACCTCATCATGGAGGGCGGTGACACCTCCCTGGGCGACCTTATCTCCCAGGTGGAGGACGGCCTCCTGATCACGCGCTTCTGGTACATCCGCTTCGTGGAGCCCAAGAAGCTGCTGCTGACGGGGATGACGCGGGACGGCCTCTTCCGCATCGAGGGGGGCAAGGTTACCGGAGCCGTGACCAACCTTCGGTTCAACGAGAGCCCTCTTCGCATGCTACAGAGGATCAGGGCAGTGGGGCAGTCAACCGTCACGGGAGAGGGTATGAACGTACTGGCTCCGGCTGTCCTTGTCGACGACTTCAACTTCTCGAGCGGCACGAGCTTCTGATGCCTCAAGCGTTCACGGTATGGTTGGGTGGCCCGCACACGAATCGGGCGGCCGCGGTAGCGGAGCGGCTCCAGACCGAACTGCGAGCGCACGACTCCACCTCGGAGATCCTGCTCCCCAGCCACCTGGAGGACGTGCTGGCATCCGGCCCGGCAGCCCAGGGCGAGCTCGCGGCCTACCTTGGCACCCTCCTGAACCCCCACGGTGTCTCGCTCCTGGCGGTGGTACCGGCTGGCACGGGCCAAGTTGCCCGCCCCCTGCCCCAGAACCTCCTTGAGCTCTGGCTGGTAGAGGCCTCCGAGCAGGCCCCTGATTCCGCCGCGGCGGGTGAGCACGCTCCCGCGATCGTCTCCCTAGCTGACCCCTCGGCGGGCCTGCGCCTCATCCTGGGCCTACTCCAGGCTCGCGGCTGGATCAGTGAGCAGGCCCGCTATGCCTACACGCCCGAGGAGGAGGAGAAGATCGCCGACATGCTTGACCAGCTCGGGTACATCTAGCCAGGGGCAGACTGCCTCACCACAGAGGCACAGAGGCATGGAGGCACAGAGAAGGAACTGAGGGAGCGCTTATGCCCTCACCCTCCATCCCCTCGCCCGCTCATCTTCGTGACCCCGTCTCTGTGCCTCTGTGTCTCTGTGGTGAGGCAGTCTGCCTATCTCTCCGCCATCCTCGCGAGGACCCGTGATGCCCAACATCGTGTACCTGGATATCGACAGTCTCCGCGCGGACCATCTGGGGTGCTACGGCTGCCCAATGGACACGAGCCCCCACATCGACAGGCTGGCGCGGGAAGGGGTCCTCTGCGACCACCTCTTCTGCTGCGGGCTTCCCACTCACCCCGCCCACGCCACCCTGTACACGGGGCGCCACCCCATCTCGCATGGCATCGTGTGCCACGGCGGCGCCGCTGACCTGCCCCACTCAGTCCCCGTGCTGCCGGAGCTGCTGCAGCAAGCGGGGCTCACCACCTGCGCCGTAGACAACCTGGCGGACTCCAAGCCGTGGTTCGCCCGGGGATACGAGTTCTATATCAACACCACGCACCGCCACCGGATGCGGCTGATGGTCACCGCCGAGGAAGTGAACTCCCGGGCAGTACCCTGGATTCGACACCACCGCCAGGAGAGCTTCTTCCTCTTCGTCCACTTCTGGGACCCCCACACCCCCTACCTGCCGCCGCATAGGCTGCGTCACCTGTTCTACGAGGGCGACCCTAGTGCCACTCCGGACGACACACTGAAGGCCGTTGACCGCCAGCCGCTGGGCGATTTCTGGCGGAAGAACTGGTTCGACAAGCTGGCGCCGGGGCTTCGGGACGCGGACTACGTGCGGGCGATGTACGACTCCGAGATTCGGTACGTGGACGAGGCGGTTGGGGAGATCCTGAACACGCTGGAGGCCGAGGGTCTGGCTGACGATACGGTGGTGGTGCTCTCGGCAGACCATGGGGAAAGCCTGCTGGAGCACGACATCCTCTTTGAGCACCACGGGCTGTACGACTGCACCCTGAGAGTGCCCTTCGTGGTCCGCTGGCCCGCGGGCGGCGTCTCCGGCGGCCAGCGGCTGACGGGCTTGCGCGACCAGCGGGACGTGCTGCCCACGCTCCTGGAGGCGGCCGGCAAGCTGGCCCCCGAGGGCGTCGAGGGGCAGAGCCTGCTGCCGGCGCTGAGAGGACAGGGCGACACGGGTCGCGACCAGATCGTGGCGGAGGAGTGCACCTGGCAGGTGAAGTGGGCGCTCCGCACCCGGACCCACAAGCTCATCCTGGCCCGCGAGCCAGACCTCCACAACACCCCGATGCTGGAGCTGTACGACCTAGAGGCTGACCCTGGTGAGACAGTGAACCTGGCAGGCCAGGAGAAGGCCCTGGCACGGCGCATGGAGCAGGAGTTGGAGGCATGGATCGCCCTGCGCCTGAAGGAGACCGGCCAGTCGCAGGACCCCCTGGTGGCCCAGGGGGCAACGCTGGGCAAGCGCTACAAGGAGCTGTTCGCCAACACCAAGCTGGACTAGGTGCTGGGTATCGGGTGATAGGCGATGGGTGGCGGGGATTGGCGCTCCACCTGGAGAGGCTCAGGGGCGGGCGGCGGGGCAAGGGTCTTGGGACCTACTGGACTCCGTCCGAGGGAGCGCGGGCTGGAGGAGGGCTGGGGGCCGCGCTTCCGGCGGGACTCCCGTCGGCGACCTGCCCTGGTAGACTGGCGGCCCGGCTCTGGCGCTCCGTCATTCGCTGGTTCACCGTGAACAGAGCTAGGATGACCAGGGAGTCTAGGTTGTCGGCGTCTCGGTAGTAGCCGTCGATCTCCTTCTGGTACTCCTCCATGCTGAAGGGCAGGCGCCACACGTCCTTCAGCGAGTTCAGCACCCACTTCCCGCCGGCCACCCGCTCGCCTGGCTTGTCAGTCAGCGCCTCGTCGTAGGTCTGGACGTAAAGCCGCGCGACATTGAACGCGGCCATCAGGCCCGCTAGGTGCCGCCCCCGGTCCTCATCCTTCCAGGACAGCCAGTCCTTGCCGCTCATGTCTAGGACCGTGCCCTTGGTGACGTCGGGCGTGAGCAGCCGAAGGTAGGTCGCCATGGGCATGGTCTCGCTGGTCTTGTCCAGGAGGGGCCAGGCCTCGTTGATGGAGACGGCGTAGTTCTGGTCGGGATGCCCTACCACATCGGCCCACGCCACGGCGATCACCTTGCCGGCGCGATCCAGCACTGGACCACCGGAGGCTCCGGGGCTAACCTCGGCGTCGATCTCGAAGAGCTGCCGGTTGCTCTCGAAGGCCTTGAGTGTGCCCTTGGACACGATGGCGTCCTGCCCCCCGGTAACCTTGTTAACCGGATAGCCGATCACCGCGACAGGATCCCCGGGCTTCAGTCGGCCGGTGCTGCCATACTGAAGGTAGGGGGTGTTCACCACGTCAACCTTGAGGAGCGCGAGGTCGGTGGCCGCCAGAGAGGCGACGGTTGTGGCGATCTTCGTGGTGCCATCGGGGAGGCGGACCCAGATTCTGCTCGCGCCCGCGACCACGTGCCGGCAGGTGAGGGCGTAGCCGGCGCCGCTGATGAAGAACCCTGTCCCGGTGATGTCGCGATTGCCGGTCAGGACGCTGTGGATGTAGACGACCGCTGAACGCGAGCGCTCTATGGGATCATCTGGGAGCGGAACAAGCTGGGGCTGAGCCAGGCAGACCACGGGCAGGAGCAGAGCCAGGGGAGCAAGCCACCGGAGCCAGTGAAGACGTAAGCTCAACAGACCATCCACGGGTTCGACGCGGGGTCGCCAGATGGGGCAGCCCAAGACCGGGCGTCTGATCGGTCTTGGCGGGGACACGAATGCCGGGCTGCGTCGCCTCCGGCGCTTATTGCACTTTTTCCAACCATTCCGCCTCTATTCCTGGTACCTGGGCACCCACACGATGGCTCAAGGCTGGCTTGGCACCCTGTGCCTGCGGGGGGGCCACGCCCGGTTCCCGGCGCCTCAGACCGCGACAGGTCCACCGCGCACCCCGGCGAAAAGGTCGGTAGGCGGTCTCGCCCGTGTCCTCAATCACCGACAGGCGAGGCGCGCTGCCCTAACCTGCTCAGGCGCACCTGTCGCCCCCCCGGGGCAGCCACCCGGTTCCAGACTCGTCCGCCACTCCCACGAAGGAGCCCCCATGCCAACCCAACTCGTGCTGCTGGTGGCCCTGGCCGCCCTGTGCCTCGTTTCCACGGCCGCGGAAGTGGGCCCGCCCCCACCCCTCGACCCGGTGCCCAGCGTGGACCAACTGGCCTGGCAGCGAGGCGAGCTCACCATGTTTGTTCACTTCACGGTCAACACCTTCACAGACCGTGAGTGGGGCGAGGGCACGGAGGACCCCTCGGTCTTCAACCCCACCCATTTGGACGCACGGCAGTGGGCGAAGACAGCCAAGGCGGGCGGCTTCCGAATCGTGATCCTCACGGCGAAGCACCACGATGGGTTCTGCTTGTGGCCGAGTCGCTACACCAACCACTCCGTCAAGAACAGCCCCTGGCGCGGTGGCAAGGGCGACGTGGTGCGCGAGTTCGTGGATGCCTGCCACGCCGAGGGCCTCAAGGTCGGTATCTACCTTTCCCCCTGGGATCGGCACGAGCCGAGCTACGGGGACTCTCCTCGATACAATGAGCATTTTCGGAACCAGCTTACGGAGCTGCTCACCGGGTACGGCCCCATCGCGGAGATCTGGTTCGACGGCGCCTGCGGCGAAGGCCCCAACGGCAAGAGGCAGGAGTACGATTGGGACAGCTTCCGGGCAACGGTCAAACGCCTCCAGCCCCACGCCGTCATCTTCTCTGACGCGGGGCCGGGCGTGCGGTGGATCGGCAACGAGTCCGGTATCGCTGGCGATCCCTGCTGGTCGATGGTGAACCCCCAAACCGTCCCCTACCCCGGAGCATCCGGCGACGGCGTGATCGACATGCTGCAGCACGGCAGCTCCGACGGCACCGTCTGGCGCCCTGGAGAGAGTGACGTGTCCATCAGGCCCGGTTGGTTCTGGCACGCCAGCGAGGACAGCAAGGTCCGAACTGTGGACAACCTGGTAGACCTCTACTTCAAGTCGGTAGGCCGGAACAGTCTCCTTCTACTCAACGTGCCGCCCAACCGCCAGGGCCTGTTCGCAGAGCCGGACGTTGAGCGGATCAACGGCTTCCGCAAGGCCCTAGACGGGATCTTCAGGAACGACCTCGCCAAGGGCAAACACGCTTCCGCCAGCAGCGAACGCGGCGGCTCCACGAGGTTCGGCGCCGGCAAGGCGCTGGACGGCAGGCAGGACACCTACTGGTCCACGGACGACGGCGTGACCACCGGATGGCTCGAGGTGGACCTTGGCAAGCCGACCCAGTTCAACGTCTCCTGCCTCCAGGAGGCAATCGCCCTGGGCCAGCGGGTCTCCGCCTACCACCTGGAGTACCTGGACGGCTCCGCGTGGAAGACTCTCGCCTCCGGCACCACCATCGGCCACAAGAAGCTGGACCGGTTCCCCACGGTGACGGCCCAGAAGGTGCGCGTCTCCATCGACGCCGCCCGCGCCTGCCCCACCCTCAGCAGCTTTGGGCTCTACTACTCCGACAGAGTGAAGCCCGCGCCCTGAGGCATCGCCTCGGCAAGCCTCGGCTGGCGGGCCCTGCCCGGCGGGCCCAATTAGGGAAAGGTCAGTGGACTACCTGGCCGTGGTTGAGGCCCTGGTGGCGCAAGCACGAGGCTCGCACTCGGCGCGGGCCGACTCGGCCTGCGCGGCGGGGGTGGGGCCTACGGGCAACCCGTCGGCTACCGGCTCAGCTCTGAGGCAGTTGGGGCGCAGGCATCTTGCCTGCGCGGCCTCGAGCTTGCTCCATCTCGACGGCTCCCCCACTGACCCATACCGGATTGGGTGCACGGCCGTTGGTCTCAGCCCCCGTTAGGCCGCGCAGGCGAGACGCCTGCGCCCCAACTGCCTCGGCTATGGCCTGGAGGCCAGGTTGGGAGTCGGCAGCGTGAGAGGCCGGACTTTCCCCGCCTCCGGCCGAGTCGCAGGCGAGACGCTCGCGCCGAGTACGAGCATCGTACTCGCGCCACCAGGGCCAGGCTTGTGCCCTTGACGGAGGGGGAGCGCCCAGAGGGCTGGCTAACGCCCGCGCCGAGTGCGACCCTTTGGCTCGCGCCACCGGGCCTCACGACCACGAAGCGTTGGGACGAGTTCAGTTGGGCCGATGGTCCCCTCTTGGCCTACGACCGGGCTGGCAGGCGCCTTCTGGTCCTCCGCCGGATGGTAAGCCTACCCCCCACCGAGGACTGGTTGATGTTCCGGCCAGGCGACCCAATCGCCGCCCCTGCCGCTGACCCGGAACAGCGGGGCCCTAGCCGTCCGACAGGTCCGACCAGTCCGACAGGACCAACGTGCCCCCTCCTCCCTACCCAGCGACCCCACGCCCTGGCAAAAGCCCGCCTCCACAGCGGCCTTCCGTAGTTGTTGGCCTACATTGTTAGCCATGCCGGAAGGAGAGTACCCGAGCCTCCCAGAAGGATGATGCGGTGGACTGGGTCACCGACCGAATCGCCTGACCGAGGGGGTGTAGATGCAGTCTCGTATCCTGGAGCAGAGGGGCTTGGACGGGGAGGTCCTTTTCAAGGCGTTGGCCTCGGACACCCGGCTCCGCATCCTTGCTCTACTGGCCGAGCAGGACATGAACATCAATGAGCTGGGCCAGGCTCTGGGCATCATGCATCCCACCGTCTCAAAGCATATGCAGATCCTGGAGCAGGCGGGCCTCGTCACCAGCGAGTACATGCCCGGCACCCAGGGAACCCAGAAACGCTGCCGCCTCCGCTACGACCGCCTCATGATCTCCTTGGAAAGCCCGGACGCCCCCTGCGACCAGGTCGAGGAGGTCGAGATGCCCATCGGCCTCTACGTACGCGCCGAACCTAAGCCCCCTTGCGGTCTGGCCAGCAGCGAACGCCACATCGGCCTCGTAGACTTCACCTTCTCCTTCTTCCTGCCGGAGCGTGCGAGCGCCCAGCTCCTCTGGATGGCGGACGGCCAGGTCGAATACGTCTTCCCCAACATACTTCCCACCTCCGTCGAGATCTGGCGCGTAGACGTCGCCATGGAGGTCTGCTCGGAGGCTCCCGACTACGACGTGGACTACCCGTCGGACATCACTGTGTGGGTGAACGACGTGGAGGTAGGCACCTGGACCTCACCCGGCGACTTCGGGGGCAAGCGAGGACGGCTGAACCCCGCGTGGTGGGACAACCACAACACCCAGTACGGTTCCCTCAAAGTGTGGTCGGTGACGCCGGAGGGCTCCTACGTTGACGGGCTCCGGGTCTCCGACGTCACGACCGAAGAGACCGGCGTGAAGGCCCAGGACCCGGTGAAGGTGCGCGTCGGCATCAAGCCGGAGGCGCTTCACCGAGGCGGGTTCAACCTATTCGGGCGTGGGTTTGGGAACCATGAGCAAGGACTCGTGCTCCGGCTCCACCACCGGCCCAGGCCCAAGAACGACCGCGTGGCGGCCTCGCTTCGCGCGCTCACCCGCACCAACCAGTCGGTTGTTAACGGCGGCGGCGCCTAGCGCCTCGGATCCAAGGCCCACCGCCAGCGTGCCCAGGCGCTGCCTGAACACCGCCGTAGCGCCTCACGCGCGCACCGCGACCCCTCTCGCGCGGAGGAGTGGCCCCGGCCAGCGGCGCCGTCTCAGCGAACTCCACCCAACCCATGGTCTGCTGATCAACATGCGTCTCCCGCCGGGCGCGTGGGCAACTGCCCCTGTCCGGTCTCGGCTGGCGGGGCACCGGCGCCCACTCAAGGAGGCATCAGTGCGTCCTGGTGGCTCTGCCTCCCCGAAGGGCGCGACCCTCTCATCTCAGAAAGGCTCCTAATGGCACTTCTACTTCCTGCTCTCGGGGTCGCGGCGGCGCTGTTCTGTGGTAGCGCCCTGTCCGCCGAACCGGCGGACCCGAACCTTCGCCCTCCTTCCGTCCCGCTGATCGCCTGCGACCCGTACTTCAGCGTCTGGTCCGGAGCCGATCGCCTCACCGATACGGAGACGGTACACTGGACGGGTAAGCCGCACCCTCTGCACAGCCTGATCAAGATCGATGGCTCCGCCTTCCGCCTGATGGGCGCCCAGCCGGCAGCGGTTCCCGCCATGCCGCAGACCTCGGTTGAGGTGCTGCCCACCCGCACTATCTACACCTTCGCGGACGACAGGCTGACCGTCACCCTTACCTTCACCACCCCCGCTCTGCCGGAGGACCTGGACGTTCTGTCCCGGCCGGTGACCTACGTGACCTGGAAGGCTCAATCGCGGGACGGCAAGCCCCACACGGTGTCCCTCTACCTCGACGCCTCCTCAGCCCTCGCCGTCAACACGATGGACCAGCCGGTGATCTGCACCGTGCAGACCGTCGGGCCCGTTACCGCGGCGATTGCAGGCTCAACGGCACAGCCCATCCTCGCGAAGAGGGGGGACGACCTTCGGATTGACTGGGGTTACCTCTACGTGGCGCCACTAGACCTGGCAACCCGACCCTCCACCGGCCTCTTCCAGACTCAGGTGGGGGCCTTCATCGGGACCCAGGTTGAGGCTCCCAGGTCACTGGCAACCGTGGGTCCCGTGCTATCGGTAAGCTGGGACCTTGGCAAGGTCGGGGGGCGCGCGGTCTCCCGTACCGCCCTCATCGCCTACGACGACCTCTACTCGATCCAGTACTTCAAACAGAACCTGCGGCCCTACTGGCGCCGCAATGGAGCCGAGGCGTCCGATCTTCTCGCGGCCGCCATCTCGGAGTTCAAGGGTCTCCAGCGTCGCTGCGCCTCCTTCGACAGCAAGCTGATGGGCGACCTCACTCGGGCAGGCGGCAAGGAGTACGCGCGGATCTGCTCCCTAGCCTACCGCCAGTGCCTGGCAGCGAACAAGCTCGCGGCCGACTCCCAGGGCAAGCCGTTGCTGTTCCCCAAGGAAAACTTCAGCAACGGCTGCATCGCCACCGTCGACATCATCTACCCGATGGCGCCCCTCTTCCTGCTCCTAAGCCCCGCGCTCACGAAGGCGTCCCTCGTCCCGGTTCTTGATTACGCTGCCTCCGAGCATTGGAAGTGGCCCTTCGCACCGCACGATCTGGGCACCTACCCACAGGCAAACGGCCAGGTCTACGGTGGAGGCGAGAGAACCGAGGAGAACCAGATGCCCGTGGAGGAGAGCGGCAACATGCTGCTCGTCATCGCGGCCATCGCGAAGGTCGAGGGCAACGCCCGGTTCGCGGAGCAGTACTGGCCCACCCTCACCAAGTGGGCGGAGTACCTGAAGAGCAAGGGCCTGGACCCTGAGAACCAGCTCTGCACCGATGACTTCGCGGGTCACCTGGCGCACAACGTCAACCTCTCCGCGAAGGCGATCACCGCCCTGGGCGCCTACGCCCTCCTCTGCCAGATGAAGGGCGACCAGTCCCAAGCGGACGAATACCGGAAGCTGGCCAAGCAGTACGCCGCTACCTGGGCCGAGAAGGCGCTGGACGGCGACCACTACCGGCTCGCCTTCGACCGGCCCGGCACGTGGAGCCAGAAGTACAACCTGGTCTGGGACACGATCCTCGGCATGGACCTCTTCCCCAAGGAGGTGATGCAGAGAGAGATGGCCTTCTACCTGGGCCACCTGAACACCGACGGCCTGCCCCTCGACAACCGCCAGCCCTACACCAAGCTGGACTGGACCATCTGGACGGCTTCGCTGGCCGCCACCCCAAGGGAGTTCCAGGCCCTTGTCTCCCCCGTGTGGAAGTTCCTCAATGAGAGCGTCACCCGGACCCCAATGACCGACTGGTACGAGACCAAGGAGCCCAGGCAACACGGGTTCCAGGCCAGGGCCGTCGTCGGTGGAGTCTTCATCAAGGCCCTGTACAACAGCCGCCTCTGGGGCAAGTGGGCCTCTAAGGCTCCTGTGGTCGAGGCTGGCACCTGGGCGCCGCTTCCCAAGCGCCCGACGGTGCGCATCGTGGTTCCCACCTCGCAGCGGAACGCCCAGACGTGGCGCTACGGCTTCGAGCAGCCCGCGAAGGACTGGATGGGCCTCGGCTTTGATGACTCCGGCTGGAAGCAGGGGCCGGGCGGCTTCGGCACTCCCGAGACCCCCAGCTCCGTGGTTCGCACCCGCTGGGACAGCAGCGACATCTGGCTTCGCCGAACCTTCGCCCTGCCGGACAAGCTGCCCGAGGGGCTGTGCCTCTACATCCATCACGATGAGGACGCGGAGGTCTACCTGAACGGCGTTCCGGCCCTTCAGGTCCCCGGCTTCATCAGCGAGTACGAGGCGGTGCCCCTCTCCCAGGCGGCCTTGGCGGCGCTGAAGCCGGGGGCCGACAACCTGATCGCGGTTCACTGCAGGCAGACCGGCGGCGGCCAGTACATCGATGTGGGGCTGTGCACCGTCTCTCGGTGAGGGCGATCCGGCCTGGCCGCACCCAGGGCATCGGGCTTGCGCAGCCATGCCTCAGAAGATACCTCACACTAGGTTGCATGATACATGCGGTTTAAGGTAAAGGAGAATAGTATGAGCCCACGGTTACTTCGCTCCGGGAGGCTGTTGGTTCTCTCCGCCCTCGTCGGCGGCGCCCTGGCCCTCTCCGGATGCACCGGCGGCCAGAAAAAGGAAGGCACAACCGCGGAAGGCGGCAAGGGGGGAAAGAAGCTTGTCGTCGGCTTCTCCCAGGTCGGCGCGGAGAGCGGTTGGCGCACGGCTAACACCGAGTCCATCAGATCCGAGGCAAGCAAGCGCGGCATCGACCTGAAGTTCGCGGATGCCCAGCAGAAGCAGGAGAACCAGATCAAGGCCATCCGGTCCTTCATCGACCAGAAGGTGGACGTGATCATGTTCTCGCCGGTCGTGGAGACCGGATGGCAGCCCGTGCTGGAGCAGGCCAAGGCCGCCAACATCCCCGTCATCCTCTCCGACAGGGCCGTGAAGGTCAGCAAGCCGGACCTCTACCGCACCTTCATCGGGGCGGACTTCGTGGAGGAAGGCCGTCGCGCCGGCAACTGGCTGGCTAAGAGGATGAACGGCAAAGCCAGCATCGCGGAGCTGCAGGGCACCCCCGGGGCCGCCCCCGCCATCGACCGCGCTAAGGGATTCCGCGAGGTGATCGCCAAGTACCCCGGGATGAAGATCATCAAGTCCCAGAGCGGCGACTTCACCCGCGCCCGCGGCAAGGAGGCCATGGAGGCCTTCCTCCGCTCGCCGGAGGGCAAGCAGATCAACGCCCTCTACGCGCACAACGATGACATGGCCCTTGGAGCTATCCAGTCCATCGAGGCCGCCGGCCTGAAGCCGGGCAAGGACATCGTCATCGTGTCTGTGGACGGAGTGAAGGGCGCCTTCGAGGCAATGGTCGCGGGCAAGCTGAACTGCACCGTGGAGTGCAACCCTCTCCTAGGCCCCGCGCTCTTCGACGCCGCGGAGAAGATCGCGGCCGGCAAGCCGGTACCCAAGCGAATCGTCTCTCAAGAGGGCGTCTTCGATCAGTCCCAAGCCGCAGAAGCCATCGCCACCCGCAAGTACTGAATTCGGGAGTCAGGGGGCTCAGGGGACTGAGGGGGCTGACGGGAAGGAGCCAAGGCGCTCATTCGAGGCTCCTCCCCTCAGTCCCCTGAGTCCCCTAAGCCCCCTCAGTCTCTGTTCTGTGCCCTCTGTATCTCTGTGGTGAGCGCTTCTTGGCCTCGCCACTTTGGAAGTGACTATGTCTGACCTTCTGGGGATGCGCGGCATCACCAAGCAGTTCCCGGGCGTGAAGGCCCTGGATTCCGTGGACTTCAGCCTTCGGCCCGGCGAAGTGCGCGCGCTGATGGGCGAGAACGGCGCCGGCAAATCCACCCTCATCAAGGTGCTGACAGGCGTCTACCAGCGTGATGCCGGCGACGTTGTGTTCGAGGGGAAGTCCATCGCCCCCAAGAGTCCCCTGGACGCCCAGGCGCTGGGGATCAGCACCGTGTATCAGGAGGTGAACCTGATTCCCCACCTCTCGGTGGCGGAGAACCTCTTCCTGGGTCGCCAGCCCACGCGCTTCGGCCGCGTCAACTGGCGCGAGGTCAACCAGCGGGCCCGTGACGCGATCAAGCGGCTTGACCTCGATATTGACGTCACCCAGTCCGTCTCCTCGTACTCGATCGCCATCCAGCAGATGGTCGCCATCGCCCGATCCCTGGACGTGCAGGCCCGGCTCCTCATCCTTGATGAACCCACCTCTAGCCTGGACGCGCGAGAGGTGGAACTGCTCTTCGACCTCATCCGAAGGCTGAGAGACCAGGGGCTGTCCATCATCTTCGTGACGCACTTCCTGGACCAGGTCTACCGCATCTCAGATGGCATCACGGTCCTGCGCAACGGGCGGCTGGTGGGGCACTACCCGGCGGCGGACCTTCCGCGCCTTGAGCTGATCGCCCGTATGATGGGCAAGGAGGTCAGCGAGATCGAGGCCATGGGCGCGCGAGTGGAGCGCGAGGCAGACGCCGGCAGTCGCGAGCCCTTCTTGGTCGCCAAGGGGCTGGGCCGCCAGGGGGCCATGGAGCCCTTCGACCTGGAGATCCGAGAGGGAGAGGCGCTCGGCCTTGCCGGCCTGCTGGGCTCCGGTCGCACGGAGAGCGCGCGACTACTCTTCGGCGCGGACCGCGCCGACCACGGCACGGTGGAGGTCGACGGCAAGCCCGTCTCCATGACCTCTCCGCGGCGCGCCATCGCTCGCGGGCTCGGATTCTGCCCGGAAGACCGCAAGACGGAAGCCATCATCCCGAACCTCTCCATCCGCCAGAACATCATCCTGGCGCTTCAGGCTCGCCGGGGGGTGCTTCGGTACCTGCCGCACGCCAAGCAGCAGGAGATCGCTGACCGCTACATCCGCGCGCTCAGCATCGCGACGCCTGACGCGGATAAGCCCATCAAGGAGCTCAGCGGAGGCAACCAACAGAAGGCGATTCTGGCCCGATGGCTGGCCGCGGAGCCTCGCCTTCTGATCCTGGACGAGCCCACGCGAGGCATCGATGTGGGCGCCAAGGCGGAGATTGAGAAGCTGATACGTACACTGTGCAAAGATGGGAAGGCCATCCTCTTCATCTCCTCCGAGCTGGAGGAGGTCACGCGAGCCGCCGACCGGGTTGCAGTTCTGCGGGACCGCAGCAAGGTGGGGGAGCTGAGGGGCGACGCCATCACGGAGTCGGCGATCTTGCGGACCATCGCGGAGAGCGCCGAGGGCGACACCAAGGGAGCTACTGATGGCAGAGGCTAGCACGCCGCCGGCAACCCCAACCGCCGCGCGGGGCGGCACGGGCGGAGGCCTGAGGAGCTCGCTGAAGGAGCTTGTCTGGCCCCTGGTAGCCCTGGGCGGGGTTCTGCTGTTCAACCTCATCTTCAGTCAGGGCTTCTTCCACATCGAGGTGAAAGAGGGCCATCTCTTCGGGAGCCTGATCGACATTCTTAACCGGGCCGCGCCCGTGATGCTTCTCGGTCTGGGAATGACCCTCGTGGTCGCCACTGGCGGAGTGGACCTGTCCGTCGGCGCGGTGATGGCGATCTCGGGGGCGGTGGCAGCCCTGCTGGTGAAGCAACCCGGAATGCCGCTGGCCGCCGTGTTGGGCATCAGCCTGGCCGCGTCGCTGGCGGCCGGCGTGTGGAATGGCCTGCTGGTCGCCCTGTTGGATATTCAGCCCATGGTGGGCACGCTCATCCTGATGGTGGCTGGCCGAGGCATCGCGCAGCTCATCACCAATGGGCAGATCATCACCTTCGAGAACAAGCCCTTTGAGTTCCTCGGCGGAGGCTTCCTTTTCGGGCTTCCTTTCACCATTACCCTGGTCGTGGTCTTCTATCTCGTCCTGGGCTACCTGGCACGGCGCACCGCCTTCGGCCTGTTCGTGGAGTCCGTGGGAGATAACTTCGAGGCCAGCCGGCTAGCGGGCGTGAACGCGGCGCTGGTGAAGACCGTCGCCTACACCCTGTGCGGCTTGTGCGCGGGAATGGCCGGCCTCATCATCACAGCGGACATCAAGGCGGCGGATTCCAGCAACGTGGGCATGTACCTGGAGCTGGACGCGATACTCTCAGCGGTGATTGGCGGCACGTCGCTGGCCGGGGGGCGCTTCAACCTCACGGGCGCGCTGATTGGCGCCCTTCTCATCCAGTCGCTGACCACTACCATCCTCACAAGGGGCGTACCGGTCCAGTTCACCCTCGTGGTAAAGGCTATCGTGATCGTGGCCGTCTGCCTAATCCAGTCGGACGCCGCTCGGAAGTACCTGCTTCGGCGGCAGGGAGCCCGAGTATGACCCGGAGACGCCTGAACAGGAAGCATATCCCCCTGCTGGCAACGAGCCTGGTGTGCCTGCTGCTGTACGGGGCTGCGGCGCTGCGCTACCCAGGCTTCGCCACTCCCAGCGTGTTCGTGAACCTGCTGGCAGACAACGCAGTGCTTGGCGTCGCCGCCCTGGGGATGACCTTCGTCATCCTCTCAGGCGGCATCGACCTCTCCGTGGGCGCGGTAGTGGGCTGCACCGGCATTCTGCTGGCTACCATGGTTGACAGGCTTCATATCCACCCCGCCCTGGCCATCCCCATCCTGCTGCTGGCCGGAACCGTCTTCGGCGCGGGTATGGGGGCGCTGGTCCGCTGGTTCGAGTTACCGCCCTTCCTGGTGACGCTGGCGGGCATGCTGCTGGCGAGGGGTATTGGGTTCGTCACGAGCCTGGAGTCTGTCCCCCTGGAGCACCCCTTCCTGGTACGCCTCGCGGGCGTTCAGCTTCCCGTGGGCGGAGGCGTGGGGCTATCGCTGGCAGCCCTCGTGTTCTTGGGGCTCTTCGCCGTCTCGCTTCACCTGAGCCAGTACACCAAGTTCGGCAGGAACGTGTACGCTTTGGGGGGCAACAGCGTCTCCGCGATGCTCATGGGCCTGCCCTGCGGAAGGACCACGGTGCTCATCTACGCCTTCAGCACCTTCTGCTCCACGCTGGCTGGCATCGTGAACTCGCTCTACACACTATCCGGCAACGCCTCGGCGGCGGCCGGGCTGGAGCTTGACGCCATCGCCGCGGTGGTCATCGGCGGCACCCTCCTCAGCGGCGGCGTGGGGCACATCGCCGGAACCGTGATGGGCGTGCTCATTCTTGGCATCATCCAGACCACCATAACCTTCGAGGGCACCTTAAGCTCTTGGTGGACGAAGATCGCCATCGGCGTTCTGCTGCTGACCTTCATCCTCCTCCAGCGCTTCATCCAGAGCCGGGCCACCGCGAAGAGCTGACCCGATGGACTGGAAAAGGGGGCGGCAGGGCCTCCTGGGAGGGCCTCGCCGCCCCTCCACGCGTCACAGCCGCTCCACCGATGCGCCTTGGGAGGGCTCGGCAGTAAACAGAAGGCTCGGCCGCGCGCCATCGTTAGGGGCCAGCTCCGGGCGGCACTGGGGCAGGTAACCGTGGTAGTACCCCTCCCACAGACGATCCATCACTTCGGCGGCCTGGTCCCGCGGCACCAGGCTGACCACGCAGCCGCCGAAACCGGCCCCCGTGAGCCGAGAGCCCAGGGCGCCGGCCTCGCGAGCCAGGACCGCCAGGGCGTCCAGTTCCGGAGTGCTGATCCCATAGTCCTCGGCGCAGGACCGGTGGGACGCGTCCATGGCGGCACCGAACTCCGCCACGTCTCCAACACTAAGGGCCCCGTAGGCGCTCCGCACTCTCCGAGCCTCCGTGACAACGTGACGGACACGGGGCAAAAGGTGAAACCCCTCCTCGGGTTCAGGCTGAACGCGCCCGTCGCGCGCCGTCAGGAAGCCGCTGCCGACCTCGTCCTCGTGTAGGCCCAGGTGCGCGGCGATCTGCTGGACGCCCCACCTTCCGTCGCCGAACAGCTCGGACGCAACGTCCAGCAGCAGTGGTTGGGCCTCGAGCAGATCGCCCAGTCGTGGCGAGCCGTTCGCGGCATCGCCCGCGCGCCTCAGCTCCCGCGCAAGCATCGCGGCGGCGATTCGGCACTCCGTGGGGCGCCGGTTGTAGCTCAGCAGCGCCTCCTCGGTCTTGGGAGCGCGAACCAGGCTGTGGCTGATGACCACCGCGCACTGGTCCGGCATTGGGACCGGCGTCGCACGCAGGGGGTAGAAGTCGATCATTAGGGCGCTGCCGGCCTCACCCAGCAGGCAGATAGCCTGATCCATGCCGCCGCCCTGGGTTCCCACGTACCGCTCCGCCCCGGCCAGCAGCTCCGCGAGCTCAAGCCGAGGCACCGCCCGGCGGTTCGCCTCCAGGAAGGCTAAGGCAACGGCTACGACCAGGGCCGAGGAGGAGCTGAGCCCTGCCGCGGGTGGGAGGTCACCCCAGACGAGCAGATTCATGCCCGAAGGCTTCTCGCTCACCAGCCCGGCCTCCACCAGCCCCTGGACAGCCGCCTTGGCGTAGTTGCACCAGTCACCGGCCTCGTCAGGCGGGATCTGAGCGGAGGCGGTGAACTCCCTGGGCGGGTAGGCCGCGTCAAGGTGCCGCAGCCGAACCAGAGGACCCTCACACGGGCACCCAAGCACACGGATGCCGCGGTCCAGGGCCATGGGGAGAACGGGCAGCCCGTTGTAGTCGGTGTGCTCCCCCAGGAGGTTCACCCGGCCTGGCGACATAACTAGGAACTCCGGCGGCCGCCCATAGGCCTGCTCGAAGGCGAAGCTCTCGGCAGTTCGTCGCGCCCTCATTCCGTGCCCTCCTCCGAGGCCAGCATCAGGCTCATCCTATCGAGGTCCTCGGGAGTGCCCACGTCGCCCCAGTAGCCCTCCACGGGCATCGCCGCCAACCTTCGCCCGTCCGCCAGCATCGGCGGATACGCGGCCGTCAACTCATACTCCCCCCGCGGTGAGGGAGTCAACTTCGAGAGGTAGCTGAAGTAGAGAGGCGACGCGACCACGACCCCTGCATGGTTCCAGTGCGTACTCGACGTTCCCTTGGGCGGCTTCTCGACTATCCGTGTCACCGCGCCGACGTCATCGTGGTAGATGGCGGCGCCGGCCCAGGGATCCTCTACCCAGTTGACGGCCATCAGCAGGTCGCAGCCGGACGAGCCGTAGATATCCAGGGATCGAGCGTAGTTGTCCCGCCTCAATAGGATATCTCCGTAGGTCAGCAGGAAGGGACGGTCGCCCACCGCTTCGCGCGCGCAAAGCACCGCCGACCCCGTGCCATTGGGCACCGGCTGCTGGGCGTAGCGAACCGCGAGTCGACCCTCGAACTGACTGCCGACGCGCTCCTCCACGGCTGCGGCCTTGTACCCCGTCACCAGCACGACCTCTCGAAGACCCGCGGCCGCGAGGCCCGCCAAGATCCACTCCAGGCAAGGGCGGCCGGCAACCGGCAGCAAGGGCTTTGGTAGGTCGGCGGTAAGGGAGCCGAGCCGCTTGCCGCGCCCTGCCGCTAGAACCACTGCCACCTCGACCATTCGCCCTCCTCCATGCTACGGCACTCAGTCGTCGCGCCCGGAAAGTGCAAGGAGCCTGCATCTGGCCTCCAGGCTCCCACCCACGGCTTCGGGCTTCAGGTCCTGTCGCCCTCCACCGATACACCAGACACGGGAGCGCGGAGCCCCGCCTTGCCCGGGTGATAGGGCGCTGTATTGCCGCCCGAGCGCGTGCCGGGGGAGGAGAGGAGGAGACCCGCACACTATGCAGAAGGCCCAGGTAACAGGCATGCGGCTGTGTACCGAAGCGATCCCGCTCGCGAGTTGGCCCGAGTGCCCCATCCACCCGGCAGCCAGGAGGCTAGGAGCGTTCAGTAGCCTGAGATAGCCGGCGGCCCTAGAGCTTCGTTGGTCGCTAGGGCTAAAGGCCTTTCGCGGCCCGCTGTCAACCCAGCGCGAGCGGACACGCCGAGGGGATGCCGAAGACCGTCCTCAAGAGGGGGACTCCCATGAGAAGCAAGCCAAGAGCCTTCACCCTGATCGAGCTCCTGGTGGTGATCGCCATCATCGCCATCCTCGCCGCTATCCTCTTCCCCGTGTTCGCCCAAGCCCGTGAGAAGGCCCGCGCCGCCAACTGCCAGTCCAACCTGAAGCAGTTGGGCATAGGCCTAATGAACTACCTCTCCGCCTGGGACGACACCTACGTCCGCGGGTGGTACGACGACAAGGCAGCGGAAGCCAGGGGGGACTACCCCCACTGGCAGTACAAGATCTCCAGCTACATAGGGGAGCGGAAGGACTGGGGCCAATCCTCCAGCATCCGCACCTGCCCCAGTGCCGTCAAGGACAGCGCCTGGACCTACAGCTACAACACCAACCTCGCGCCGAACACCGGCGATGAGCATACGCTCAGCGAGTTGGTCCACCCATCCGAGACCATCGCCTTCGGCGATGCTACCCAGGTGGGAGCCTGGGGCTGGGGCGCCAGCGCCACCTTCAACGGCATCGCCGCCCAGAAGGACGAGGCCGCAGGCAAGAACGACCGGGACCCCGACGTTGACAACACGGACGCCCGAAAGGTCCGCTACCGCCACAACGGGGGGGCTTGCTTCGGCTTTGCCGACGGCCACGTGAAGTGGATGAAACGTGGAAGCGTGAAGGACGACAACTGGATCGCCGTCCAGGGTCAGACGCGACCGTAGGTCGGCGCCCAGAGGCGGCGAGGGGCAGCTCCAGGACGGAGCCGCCCCCTCGTCTGTTGCCGTGGTGGGCCGGTGGCCTGTCCCGATGAGGGCCGGCGCGGCGTCCGGTGAGGTCAGTTGTTGGGTGCGCCCGCGGCTATCCAGCGGCGGAACAGGTCCACCTGCTCAGGCGGCAGTGGAGGTGGGATCAGCGCTTCGCCCGCGGGCATTCGCTCGCCAGTACCGCCAAGCGCCTTCTGGGTCCCCATCAGCTTCGCCAGCAGGTAGCTGTGGTCGGGATCGCGCGGCTTAACCCTCAGAACCCCATCTGCCTCCAAGCTCGGCGTGTTCACCAGTGAGTCATACTCGGCGTCCCCGCTCATCTTCAGCCCACCCTTGGGAAGCGGTCCCCCGTGACACATGAAGCTCTCGCAGGTCTGCTGCAGAATGGGCTGTATGTCCTTCGAGAAGGAGACGTCTCCCGAGGGGGGGCCGGGAGCAAAGTCCGCCGGGGGAATGATCCCTGCCACGAACCGCAGCAGGCGTATCGTGTCTGAGATCCCGAGGCTGCCATCGCCAATAGCCCTACCAGAATCGCCCGGATAGGGAGATACGTCCCCCGCCGTCACCTGCTCTGGGGTTGGCTCCGCTAGTCCGGCGTCGATCTTCAGCGACCAGATGACGTCCTTAATGGTCACCGATCCATCGCCGTCGAGGTCGCCGTACACAACAGCAGCAGCGGAGTGAAGGCGCGGCGCCGTGGCCGCCATCGCCACCAGTGCCACAGTGACCGCCAAGCCCACGGCCCATCGGCCCGGCGATCCCCGTTGGTAAGCAGAGGCCGGCTTCCGGCTGTTGCCGTTCTCGGCCCGGCCTGAGAGTCTATGGTCCGAACTGCGCATGTAAAGGTCCTCTGTCTGCCCAGTGGCTCATCACGGGTGAGGTTCTGGGGCCAACCTCACCCTCCAGAACTCTACGGACCCTACCTCCGACGCCTAACAACCGCTAGCGCAAACAGCCGCATCCTTCCCTGATCAATGCGCGCATCCTGCTCTGCCCCTTCACGCTGCGGCTACGACCCCGTTCGCCCCCGGTGCACAACCCTCAGCCGTAAGGTACCTGGCACCTGAGGACTGTTCGCTTTCGCCACCGTCCGGCCCCGATGGCAGGTGCGTCGGCTGGCGAAGCGGCACCGATCCTTCGGGCCGCCGGTCCGCTATATGGGGATCACAGAGGCGGCTGACCCGGCCGCTAGACGAGGAGATAGCTATGTTGAGCAAGAGCCTGTTAGGTTTGGCTCTCTGCCTGGCCACAGTCCAGGCGTGGGGGGCCGAGGGCGGCGCGGTTGCCAAGGTAGGGCATATGTGCTGTGGGTCGTGCACTTCATCAGCGGAGGCGGCGGTGAAGGCGCTTCCCTGGGTGGCCTCCGCGAAGGCAACGGCCGGCCCCAACCCCACCGTTGAAGTCACGGCTAAGCCTGGGACAAGCGTTGACGCTAGGGCCCTGTCGGACCGCCTGACCAAGGCAGGCTTCTCACCCACCGAGATGACCGTCACGGCAGAGGACGGAACCGTCGTGAAGACGGAGGCGGGTCTCCAGGGCCCGGATATCACCCTGGACGCAGGCCCGCGGACCACCATCGTCGCGACGGTGGGGCACCTCTGCTGCGGAGGCTGCGCAGGGGCCCTCAAGGCAGCCGCGGCCAGGTTCCCGAGCCGTGGCGCCCCTCAGGTGGACCAGACCGCGAAGACCGTCACCGTGCTCCCCAAGCCCGGCAAGGTCTCGCTCTCGTCCCTCCTGGCCGCCCTCCACGCCGCCGGATTCCAGCCGCTGAAGGTGGCAGTCAGGGGCTAAGTACACGCGGGAGAACCGAGGGGGTGTAAGACGTGAGGGGGTGAAGAGGTGAGGGGGTGTAAGGGCCTCAAGACCTGGCCTATGCTCGTCAGAGTCACTAGGCTGGGGCTCTTTCACCCCCTCACTCCCTCACCCCCTCACCTCTTCACCCCCTCAGCCGCTTCGCCCGATCACCTTCAGGCGTCGCTACGCTTCGGGGACTTCGATGAGGCGGCCGGTCTTCACGTCGTAGATGTAGCCGTAGACGGCGATATCGGGCGGTACCAAAGGGTGGTCTCGGAGCCGACGCACGTCCGTGCGCACGCTGTCGGCCTGGTCCTGAATGGTGAGCCAGGAGATGAAGTCGCCCTCTCGGGAGCCAGGCCCCTCGCCGGTATCGTGCCAGCCCGAGGCATCTACTGTGGCGGGCTTGAGGCTGCTGGCGAGGAGTGAGCGCATCACGTCGTCCGTGAAGGTAAGCATGCCGCAGTCCGTGTGGTGGATAACGAACCACTCTCGGGTGCCCAGCAGCTTGTAGGAGATGACTAGCGACCGCACGGCATCGTCGCTGGCACGGCCGCCCGCGTTGCGAACGACGTGCGCGTCACCCTCGCTGAGGCCGGCGTACTTCGCCGGGTCCAGGCGGGCGTCCATGCAGGTGAGAATGGCGAAATGCCGTCCCGGCGGCATCGGCAGGTCGCCCTTGCTGCCGAAGGCATCCGCGTAGGCTCGGTTCGCGGCCAAGACCTCATCAAGTACCTTGCTCATACCCACGCTCCTATCACGTAATAGACTCAACAGACCGGAGGAATCGACTAAGGTGTAGGCGGTAGAGGCAGGCCGTTTCAACAGACGAACGCTTGTCGGTCGGCGGGGGCTGTGCTGGGCAAGGAACGAGGCGTAGTGGAGGGACGCGGGGGCCGGCAGGGACTGCCCCTCAGCTCAGTGAGGGGCAGTCCGAGATTGGGAGGCTAGAGGGTCTTCAGAAGCTCCGCGGCATTGGCCGGAGTGACCTCCTTCGAGGGCATGACGTACTCCTTCTCCGGCTTGAAGCTCTTGTCGTGAAGGATCTTGTTGCCGATCTCCACGGCCTTGTCCACGCAGAGCGGGTAGACGAAAGTGGCCGCCAGCACGCCGTCCACAACCTTCTTCACGCCGCCGGCCTCGCCACCCAGGCCATCGACGCCGACGAAGAACATCTCTTTGTCGCGGCCCTTCTCCTTGGCGGCAAGGTAGGCACCCACCGCCATGGGGTCGTTATGGCCGTACACGCAGTCGATGTTGGGAACGGCGCTCAGGACCTCGGTCATGCGGTCCTTGGCCTTGCCCTGCAGCCAATCCGCCACGGGATCACCAACGATCTTGATACCTGGGTACTTGGCGAACGCCTCGTGGGCGCCGTCCTGTCTCTCACGCTCCGGCAGAACGCCCTTGAGTCCGCAAATCTCGACTACGTTGCCCGCGGGCTTACCCTTGAGCTCCGTCAGCTTCTTCACGATGAACTCGCCCGCCATCCGGCCGATGGCCTTGTTGTCGCACTTGATGTAGGAGGTGTAGTTGGGCTCCAGGATGCTCCGCTCCAGGCAGAGCGTTGGGATACCGGCGTCCATCGCCTTCTTCATGACGGCGGTCAGGGGGGCTGCCTCGTTGGGGGCAACGATGAGCAGGTCCGGCTTCTGGCGGATGGAGGTCTCGATCTGGGAGATCTGCTTCGCGTTGTCCTGCTGAGCGTCGGTGATCGTCAGCTCAACGTCCTTGTACTGCCCCCACATCTTCTGCATCAGGGCGTTCTGTGCCGCGCGGTAAGGCTCCGCGTTGTTGCACTGGCTGAAGACCACCAGCAGCTTCTTGCCCTCGGCCGCCGGGCCGCTCGCGGTGCCCGACTCCTTCTTGGCCCCTGGCTGGCAACCTGCCAGCAGCGCCACCGCCAGACCCGCCAACGCCGCACAGCTACGTCGTCTCGTCATACTCATCTCCCTTGGTGAGGCGAAGTGTTAGGAGCCCCGTAGGGCCCTGTGAGGGGCACGCCCGGCAGCGCGCCGACTAACCATGTTGAACCACTGCTTCCGATACCGGCCTGGGCTTCGGCGCCACGGACCCGCCCGCCCCCTACAGGCGGCCGGCCTGGCCCGATCGTCTTAAGGACGAGGCCCGTCTACACCCGACGCTTGCCCTGCTGTGCCCAGACCGCAAGGACGATGATCACGGCCTTGATCATCAGCTCCACGTTGCTGTCCACCATCTTGAGCCGAAGTATGTTCGTTAAGACACCGATGATGAGGGTACCGACGATGGTGCCCGCGATGCTGCCCTTGCCGCCCGAGAGACTGGTTCCACCCAGCACTACCGCCGCGATGGCGTCCAGCTCGTAGGCTACCCCGTCATTGGGGTTTCCCTGATGGCACTGCGCGGCATGCAGCACGCCCGCCAGCCCCGCGAGCAGGCCGGACAGCGCGTAGACCCAGACCTGGACCTTGGCGATGGGGATGCCCGCGTATCTGGCGGCAGTGTCGTTGTCGCCGATGGCCCGCACGTAGCGCCCGAACACGGTCTTCTTGAGCAGGAACCCGAAGGTCAGGGCGAGGACCACCAGCGTGCCGATCACCAGGGCCTTCGCGGCACCTATCTGGCAGAAGACCGCTGATACATCCTGGCCGAAGCCGAAGTCGATGTTGGTGTTCGCCGTTAACCACCGGGCGAAGCCTCGTACGCCAATCATCGCCGCCAGTGTCGCGATAAAGGGCTGGAGAGACAGCCGGGAGATGACCACGCCGCTGCAAGCGCCCACGGCGGCAGAGGCCGCCAGCGCCGCCATCACGGCTACCAGGATGTGGGGTCCGTAAGCCATGCCCCCACCCCACCGTGTCAGCATCAGGGCGGTGACGGAGGCGGAGAGGGCTAGGATGCTGCCCACGGAGAGGTCAATGCCGCCAGTCAGAATGACGAAGGTCATCGCCAGGGCGATGATGCCGATCTCAGACACCTGGCGCATGATGTCGGTAAGGTTGCCCGCCTGCAGGAACACGATGGAGCCGTCCTGGGCCTTTGGGCTGATGATCACCGCCAGCGCGATGATGGCGAGCAGACCGATGCCACTTTGCAGCCGTCGCAAGTAGAGTAGCGCCTTAGCCACCTGTCATGCCCCTCCTCATCCTCTCCTGTCCGTTACCGGCATCCCAGACCCGCGCGCGGTCGACGGGCTCCTGACACACCCCTCAGGCGGTGCCCGTCGCCATGCCCATGATGTGCTCCTGGGTGGCCGTGGACGCGTCCACCACTCCGGTGCAACGACCTTCGTGGAGCACCAGAATCCGGTCGGAACAGCGCAGAAGCTCCGGCAGCTCGGAGCTTACGAGTAGGATGCCCTTCCCCTGCCCTGCCAGATCCTCGATCATGCCGTAGATGTCGTGCTTCGCTCCAACGTCGATCCCACGCGTCGGGTCGTCAAGAAACAGAACTCGGGGGTCACTCATCAGCCACCGGGCCAGCAGAACCTTCTGCTGGTTCCCCCCGCTGAGGCTGCTGACCGCTGCCTCCAGAGACGCGGCCTTCAGCCGGGTACGCCGGAGGACCTGATCCGCCTGCGCAGTCTCCTCACGACTCCTTAGAACGCCGCCAGTAGCCAGCTTCGGCAGTACCGCCATCGTGCTGTTCTCTCGAACGGACATCTGCATCATCAGCCCTTGCAGCTTCCGGTCCTCCGGGACCAGGCCCACCCCTGACGAGATGGCGGACCTGGGCGACCTGATGTGCAGATCGCTGCCGCCGAGTGTCGCGGATCCGGACTGCCAGGCATCCAGGCCGAAGAGAGCCTGTCCTAACTCGCTCCTGCCCGCGCCGACTAGCCCCGCGATGCCAAGGACCTCGCCGGAGTGAAGGTCGAAGGAGATGCCGGAGAGGCTCCGAGTACTGAGGTCCCGCACGGAGAGCAGAACCTGCTTCGAGGCGTGGCTGGCGGACCGAGTGCTTCGTTCGAACTCGCGCCCCACCATCATCGAGATCACCTCGTCCACCGAGGTCTCCGAGGTCTTCCGCGTGCCGATGTAGTGGCCGTCGCGAAGCACTGTCACCCGGTCCGAGATGGCAAAGATCTCCTGCATTTTGTGGGAGACGTAGACTACCGCCACGACGCGCTGCGTGAGTGACCGGATGAGCTGGAAGAGCCGCTCCACCCCATCGTCGCCCAGCGAACTGGTGGGCTCGTCCATCAGCAGCAGTCGAGCGTCGAGGCTCAGCGCGCGGGCGATGGCCACCAACTGCATCTGCCCCATGGACAGGTCCTCTAGGAGCGTATTGATGGTGCAGTCCAGCCCCACCATCTCCAGGAACGGGCGGCAGAAGCGCTCCAACTCCCTGAAGTCGACGACGCGGCGGCGCTCCATCTTCAGGTTGCCGATGGCGAGGTTCTCACCCACGGTGAGGTTTGGGAACAGGTCCAGCTCCTGGAAGATGATCCCAATACCGAGCTTCTGAGCGTCCAGGGGCCCCCGAAGCGCGATGGGCTCGCCCCGAAGTCGGATCTCCCCCGCGTCGGGCCGAACCACGCCGGCGATGATCTTGGAGAGTGTGCTCTTCCCGGCGCCGTTCTCACCCATCAGAGCATGGACCTCCCCGGCCTCCACCGAGAAGCTCACCCCCTGAAGCGCGTACACCCCGTCATACCGCTTCTCAACACCAACAGCTTCCAGCAGAGAGCTCACTGACACTCCCCTCAAAGGGCGCGACCGGGTGGCCGGACACGAATCCGCCCCCTATTGGCGGGCGAACGTACGGCGACCGAGGACGCGATGTGCGACCTGCCGTGGGGGGCTCGGCCTAGAATCGGCGAGGAGGGATCGCCCGGACCCGAATCCTGGAGGGTCGGCGGACCGGATGAACTGAGGGCCTGCACAGCCATACCTGGTGAATCTTTCGTCGCCGAAGGCCATCCTTCCCCTCGGCCAGGGCGCGTGCGGCGAGGGCGACCGGGCGGGTAGTCGCGGGGTCAGAACGCCGGGCACGAGCGGCAGCCTGTGGGAGCCTCGGCGGCTAGCGGCAAGTAAGGGGAACACCCAGCGTCGAGCGGCAGCCCGGTGGGTGCTCGGGCCATGGTCCGAGCGGCGCCTACCCTTGTCGAGAGCCCAGCGCCTTGTGCAGACGGCCGAGAGCCATCACGGGGAAGTAGTGGCGGTAGAGGTTGTAGTTGATCATGAAGCCGCGAGAGAGCTCCGTGCCCTGCCGGATGAAGCCCTTGGAGGCGTTGGAGCCGGTCTGCGCGCCGAAGCCGTAGCCCGGAAAACCGGTGCCGGTGTACTGCGGCTCGTGCCAGGTGCCCTGCTCCCGAGTGTCGTGGAGGTACGCCTCACCCCGCAGCAGCACGTCTCGGTAGGCCTCGGGATCCGCTGCCAGAAGCGCCATCATCGCCCAGGCCGTCTGAGACGCGGTGCTTGGCCCCACGCCACGCTGCGCGGGGTCCTGGTACGACGCGCAGCTCTCCCCCCAGCCGCCGTCCGCGTTCTGGTGGGCGGCGACCCACTCCGCGGCGCGCCGGATGTAGGGCGAGCCCATGTCTTCCCCCACTACCTTGAGGGCGGGAAGGACGGCCGCCGTGCCGTAGATGTGGTTGACTCCCCAGCGACCGAACCAGCTCCCCTCAGGCTCCTGCTCGGCCTTCAGGTAGTGCAGTGCCCGGCTCACCGCCGGGTCCTCGGGGCCGTGGCCCCGGTAGGCAAGCGCCTCCACCACGTGGGCGGTTACGTCTACGCTGGGCGGATCCAGCGCCTCACCGAAGTCGCAGAAGGGGATCCGGGCCACAAGCGCCTGCGTGTTATCGCGGTCGAAGGCCGCCCACCCACCGTTCTCGCACTGCATGGATCGGAGCCACTGCTCGGCGCGGTCGAGGGCCAACTGCACCGGCGCGGGGTCCGCCACGTGCGGCAGGATCCGCGCGAGAACGGTGATGGCAACTGCGGTGTCGTCGATGTCAGGGTAGAAGTCATTGGCGCGCTCGAAGGCCCAGCCGCCAGGTCGCCCCTCCGGCACGCGAACCTGCCAGTCTCCGGTCACGGTGACCTGCTTCGCCAGCAGCCAGTCGAGTGCCCGCTGCATCTCCTTCGAGTTGGCCGGCGTGATGCCGCAGTCCAGTAGCGCCATGAGGGCCAGCATCGTGTCCCACACCGGCGAGTTGCTGGCCTGGATGTAGATGGCGCCGCCCTTCTCGTAGGTCCACAGCTCCTGGAACGCCTTGAGGCCGCTGGCCATGACGGGGTGATAGAGCGCGTACCCTTCGGTATGCAGCGCCATCAGGGCGTAGACCGAGGGTGGTTGGATGCCGCCCCAGCCCCCATCAGCGTCCTGCCTTCGGATGAACCACTCCAGGCAGAGCCGGATCGCCGTCTCGCGCCCAGGGTTCCAGGGCAGCCGCACGTAGTGGCTCAACAGGCGGTCTGCCAGCAGGAACAGACCCTCGGTGGAGAGCGTGCGCGCGGAGACGCCCGCCCGGAAGCTCATCTGCTCCCGTCCCTCGGGGAAAAGCTCGTCCAGTCGCGACTCCGGCGGCAAGGGCCTCACCGGGCGGCGGGCGGAGAGAACGCACAGAGGGATCAGGGTCGCGCGCGCCCAGGACGCGAACTGGTAGATGCTAAAGGGGAACCACGAGGGCAGAAAGATGATCTCCGGCGGCAGAGCAGGAGTGCACTCCCACGGCCACTCACCCAGCAGCGCCAGCCAGTAGCGCGTGAAGACTCGGGTCTTGCCGAGGCCCCCACGGGCCAGGATCCACTCCCGCGCGCGAGACAGCGGCTCGTAGTCCGGCGGGTAGCCAGCGGCGCGCAGCGCGGCGTAGCACTCCACGGTGGTGTTGATGTCCCCGTCCGGCGCGTCGTGGTAGGTCTCCCAAGCTCCGTCCTCCCGCTGCTCGCGGAGGATGGCTCGAACGAGTCCGTCCACCTGCGGGCTGTCGCCCAGCCCCAGGAAGTGCAGCGCCAGCAGCCCCTGAGCCTCCATGCAGGAGTTGGACTCCAGCACGCCCTCCCAGTACCCCTCCGGCGTCTGACGCTCCAACAGCCACTGAACCTCGGGCCCAAGCTCCTCCATGGGGCCTTCGGGGTTGGGCACGCCCTCCAGGCGCGACTCAGCTCTGGGGTCGGTGACGGAGCTCATGCGGCAGTCCACTTCCAATGGCAGGGCGAGGAGAAGTCAGGGTTGGCGGCTGGCCGGCCTGCCCCCGGCGCCATCACCCATTGAACCGTCTTGAGGAAGGGCATGGTTCCTGGACACTCACGGGTCGAACCCATCCGGAGTGGAACCACGGCCCGCACGTAACGCGAAGCCCAGGCCGAAGCTGGCCCGGGCTTCAGAGGGCTGGTGATGATCTGGGCACGGAGAGGGTGGGATTCGAACCCACGGTGGCTTGCACCACGACGGTTTTCAAGACCGCTCCCTTCGACCGCTCGGGCACCTCTCCCCTTGCCAACCATGCCCCGATGGGACTCGCAGGCCAAGCTGAACGGGGCCTCAGACCCCATCAATCTTCAGGATGCGGGCCTAGATCTCCTGCCGTCGGCCAGCCTCAGGGTGCGTCGCAACATTGTGGTAGCGAATGAGGCCACGTCCGTATGAAGTTACCGAAGTCGCACTGCGTCCGCTCTTCGGCGGAGGTTGAGCCCTGCCGATGCTTCTTGCCATGGCCTCGCTTGCTCCCGCATTTCTGCGACACACCCCAGCCTCAGGAGGCGTCGCCCCGGCCGGCGAGAGCCTGGCGAAGAGCCCCGCGGAGGCTCTCGTGACCGTAGGGCTTCTGAAGGAAACCGGCCAGGCCGTAGCCCGCGAACTGACGGGTCGCCTCTTCCTCACTGTAGCCGCTGCAGAGCAGCACGGGAACGTCCGGGCGGATACGCTTGATCTGCTGCAAGGCGCCGAAACCACCGAGGCGGGGCATCTCCATGTCCAGCAGCACCGCGACCACGTCCTTGGCGTGCTGTCGGAAGGCCTCTACCCCCTCCATCCCATCGGCGGCGGGGATTGGCGTGAAGCCGCTGGCCGACAGCATCTCGCAGACCACATCCCGCACGTAGTCCTCGTCGTCCACCACCAGTACCACGCCCTGCGCCAACCACTCCCGGTCGGCCCCTCGGGGGACGCTTGCCGTCCCCACGTCCTCGCTCTGGGAGCGAGGAAGAAGCATCGTGAAGGTAGTGCCCCGCCCCACCTCCGTCGTCACGCGGATCGCGCCCTCGTGGCCGCGCACGATGCCCAGCACGGCGGCCATCCCCAGGCCCCGGCCCGTGAACTTGGTGGTGAAGAAGGGGTCGAACAGCCTACTCAGGGTAGCCTCATCCATCCCGCAGCCCGTGTCCTCGACCTCCAGGTACACGTACTCGCCGGGAAGGGCGTTCGTGCCCGGCACAGTGGTCGCCAGGTAGGCGTCATCCACGTAGCAGAGCCCCGTTCGAAGCTCAACCACTCCCCCCTCCTCGGGTAGAGCCTCGGACGCGTTAGTGATCAGGTTCATGGCGACCTGCCGGACCTGTGCGACGTCCACCTCGACAGGCGGCAGCCCCTCCACCAGTCGGAGCCTGAGCTCAGCTTTCTTGGGGATGGCAGCCCCCATCAGGTGGACCATCTCTCGGGCGATCTCGGACAGGTCAAGCCTCTCGCTGACGAAACGTCCGCGCCCGGAGTAGGCCAGCATCTGATTGGTGAGCTCGGCGGCCCGCTGGCCCGCGGTCTCAATCGCTCGCAGCCGGACCCTCAGCGGCGAGTCGGCCGCGACCTGGGACAGCGCCAGGCTGGCGTTGGCCAGGACGCCCATCAGTAGGTTGTTGAAGTCATGGGCGATGCCGCCCGCCAGCACCCCCAGGCTCTCCAGCTTCTGGGCGTGGCGGACCTGAGCCTCCAGACTCAACCTTTCCTCCTCGGCCCGCTTGCGCTCCGTGATGCCCTCATTGATGCCGACCAGCCCGACGACGTTTCCCTCTGCATCTCGGAGGGGGATCTTGGTGACCACCCACCAGTGGCCCCCCTTCGAGTCCCGCACCGAGTCCTCGCGCTTAATAGCCGGCGTTCCGGAACCCAGTATGAGCTGCTCCTCCTGCCAGTAGATCTCAGCCCTCTCACGGTCAAACAAGTCGAAGTCCGTCTTCCCGATCAGGTCGTCCGACGAGGCGGCGCCGCGGGCTCTCACCACGGCCTCGTTCGCGATGACGAAGCGGCCCTTGATGTCCTTGACGAACACTTCCTCCGGCAGCGCGTCGATAACCGCGCGGAGGAGGTTTCGCTGCTCTAGGATAGCCGCCTTGGCGCGCTCTAGCTCGGTGGCATCGATGCATACGCCGACCACATCCCACTGGCCGGGCCCTACGGACTGCAGGGTCACGTGCTCCTGTATCCATCGGATGTCGCCATCGGCCCGCACGCAGCGGAACTCGCTGGTGAACTCGGCCACCCCCCGAGATAATGCGTCCTCCTCCTGGCGGCCAACGCGCTCCGAATCCGCCGGGTGGATGCTCCTCTGCCAGGCGTCATGGTAGCTCGACCCCGGCGGCACCTCGAGGGTCAGGAACCGCTGGGAGGCCGCTGAGTCTGCCTCCTGGATGCTCCACAGATAGGTGCCATCGTCGGCTTGCTTCACTCGCGCGTACCAGAGGCGGCAGAGCGCCCGGCCGACCACCCTCTTCAGGTGGTTCACGGCGCGTAGCCGCTCCAGTGCGACGCCCAGCGACGCGGCCGCCGAGCGAAGCAGATCCGTCTCAGCGGGCTCAGGCACGCGTGGGCGGGAGCAGTAGTCGAAGCCGATCAGTCCCTCCACCCGCCCGCCCACCACCAGCGGAATCACCAGGGCCGACAGGATCCCACGCTCGCTCAGCACCTCACGGTCAGGCTCCGGGAAGTCCTGAGCCGCCCGCGCGATACACGTCTGATGCCCCGTCTCACGCATCCAACGCAGCAGGACATCCTCGGGAAGCCCCGCGCCCATCGGATTCGCGTCGTCCGCCCGCCGCGGCTCAGTCCACGTAACAAACCGGCTTCCTATCCCGCGGCCAGCCACGTCTTGAGTTGGCAGATACACATAGGCTCGACTGGCCCCGGTTGCCGTACCCAGCACCTCAAGAACCTTCTGGTACATCTCCCCTTCCGGCATGGCTGTGAGGAGGTGCTGCTGGATATCCACGATGGCGGATAGGTAGCGCTCGCGGCGGGCCAGAGCTTCGGCGGTGAGCTCCAGCTCGGAGGCGTCCCAACCGATCCCAACCAGGCCGATAACCCGACCTTCGTTGTCGCGAAGCGGGACCCGATGACTGCTCCACCACCCTCGGTCCCCCTGCGGGGTCACCACGAACTCGCTACGCCGGAGCAGGGGCTCTCCTGTCTCCATCACCTGGCGGTCCTCAAGGCGATATCGCTCCGCCATATCGAGGGGCAGACAGTCGAAGTCGGTCCTGCCGACCGCGTCCTCCGGAGCGGCCAGACCCAGCCCCTTCGCGCTTGCCAAGTTGACCATCAGGAAGTGCCCGTCCAGGTCCTTGACGTAGACCTCCTGCGGCAGAGCATCTACGAGGGATCTCAGGAGCCGATGCTGCTCCTCAAGCGCCTGCTGGGCAAGCATGAGGTCTGTAACGTCTCGGTTGGCCCCCACCAGCCCAACGATACGCCCGTCCGGGCCGCGAACCGGGTGCTTGGAGACGACCATGAACTTGGGCGTCCCGTCCTCGTCCTTGCTCGCGACCAGCTCCTCGGCTAGCGCCAGGCCGGTCGTCAGGATCTCTTGCTCCTGCTGGCGATAGTGCTCGGCATCCTTCGACCCAAGATCGAAGTCGGTCATGCCGATCACCTGTTGCTCGGGCATACCGTACTGGGAGAAGGTCGCGTTGTTGCCCAGCACGATCCGGCCCTGGGTGTCCTTCGCGTAGATGGCGTAGGGCAGGCCGTCGATGGCTGCCCTCAGAAGCTGGTCGCGGGGAACAACCGCCTCCAGTTCCGAGGCCGCGGAAGCGGGCCTTCGCGCGGCAGCGCCCGCCCGACGTGTGCCAAGCCAGTAAGCCCCCAGCAGAAGACCAGCGGCGCCAGCCCACTCTAGCCCAAGGAGCACGCCACACCTCCCACGACACACCACCCACCGAGGGGCCCGAAACCAATGCCCCACTCAGCCCTGCGACTGACCCAGGCGACCACCCGTACTCTGGCTTGCTGACCCAGCGTCTCGTCGCTGAAAGAGCCGGCCGCCAGCTAGAGCCGCAAGGCCCTTCCTTCCGCCGGCACAGCCAAGGCCACTCCCCCATTCTGGCTTGCCTCACCCACTTCCCTGGAGGGGCCCACGAGCACCCGGAGATCCCCGACCCGGCAAGGGAGGGCCCTGACGGAGGCCCTTGGCGCTGAGGAGCTCGCGTTTGAGGCTCTGGGGCGGAGGCTGAGGCAGAGCACGGACAGGGGTAGACCCGCTGAAAGCTCTGGAGGGGGGCTTGCTTCGCCCTCGACGGCGCGCTTCAGTACGGCACCTTGGGGCGCCGTCGATGGCGCACGGCCGCGGCCCCCCGTCACGGGGTGCCCGGCGCGGGCCGGCGCGTAGCCTGGAGGGGACAGACGCCAAAAGGCCCCGACTCGGTGAGGAGTCGGGGCCTTAGCAAGAAAGCTCAGGCGGCGCCCTAAGTTCCCAGGGGTTTACACCCCAAGTATTGTCGGCGCACCCAGGTTTCACGGCCGTGTTCGGGATGGGAACGGG
>DASXUI010000308.1:0-11314 GCA_036504955.1 Armatimonadota bacterium | reverse complement strand
CGTCCCTTGGCTGAAGGGACCTCAGGGACATAAGGGACCCAAGGGACCAAAGAACGCCCTTTGAGGCCCTTCCCCTACGACCTTACGACCCTACGACCCGCTTTCACTCCCTCACTATCTCAGTGGTGGGGCAGTTGTGGGGCCCGAAACTCGTAGTGGCCGGAGCCGACGAGGTATACCTGTCGATCCCCTTCGCGTGAGAGGCAGCGGACTCCCCCTGCCTTGGGCGCGGGGATTCCACCCTCAGTCACGGCAGAGGGGTCGGACGCTGGGAGGTAGAGCGTGGCGGTGGTGTTGGTGGGGACCGTCAGGCTGACGCTCAGGCCGGAGGCCGTGCGGCGCCATCGGCAGGAGACGCGACCGTAGGGGCCGTCGTGGTGGGCGCCTGCTGAGGCGAGACCGGGGGCGGTCTCCGGACGTAGGATGACGCGCTTCAGGCCGGGGTGGGCTGGGTCCGGCCGGATCCCCGCCAGCGACCGATAGAGCCAGGCGGAGAAGCTCCCGAACATCGGGTGATTGTGCGAGGAGCCGCCGTTCCAGTCCTCCCAGAGGGTGGTGGCGCCCTTGCTGAGGGGGAAGCCGTAGCCGGGGAACGTGGTCTGGGTCATCGACTGGTAGGCGCGGTCTGTGTGGCCTGATTCCGTGAGCACGTCCAGCAGCAGGGGAGTGCCAAGGATGCCGGTATCGAGGTGGCCTCCCCGTGATTCGAGGTTGCGGAGGACGTCCGCAAGGATGGCTTTCCTGTGCTCCGGCGGCACAAGACCGAAGGCGAGGGGGAAGAGGTCGGCTCCCTGGCGGCCATCGGCGTAGCGGCCGGCGCGGGTATCCAGGAATCGGCGGTTCACCGCCTGAGCCCCGCGGGTGGCCAGGGCGCGGTACTGCCGGGCCTCCGGGGCGTGTCCAAGGACCGAGGCGACCTGCGAGGTGAGCTGGGCGACGCGGGCGTAGTAGCAGGTGTTGACCAGCTCCGGTGAGAGCTTGATGGGCTCGGGCGTACACCAATCGCCCAGGCACCAGCCGCCGGGCTCCTCGTGAGTGATGATGCCGTCAGCATCCGTGCGGGTGCCCAGGTAGCGGACCCAGCGCTTCATGCCCTCGAAGTGGGTCTCCAGCACGCGGCGGTCGCCGGTGAGCTGGTAGAGGGTCCAGGGGACGATCGCCAGGGCGGAGCCCCACGCCGGACCGCCGCCTCCGCCCTCGAAGGGCGCCGTGTGGGGCACGAAGCCGGAGGTCAGGTCCTGCGCGTCGCCCACGTCTCCGATCCACTTGGCGAGCAGGGGCGCCATCTCCAGGCTCCACAGCGCGGACTCCGCGGTCACCTGACCGTCGCCGGTGTAGCCCAACCGCTCTCGGTGGGGGCAGTCGCTGGGAACGCTTCCGTGCAGGTTGGCGAGCTGGGTGCGCAGGTAGGCGGACTGAAGGCGGTTGAGCATCGGGTTGGAGCAGGAGAAGGCGCCCGCCGAGGCCACGTCCGAGTGGACGACGCGGCCTTCCAGACTCAGGAGCTCCACCCCCGGCTCGAGGCCGGAGACCTCCACCGTCCGGAAGCCGTGCCAGGTGAAGCGCGGCTCCCACGCTTCCACGCCCCCACCCTTCAGCGTGTAGTGGTCGACCTGCCCGTAGTCGCCGCCCTGCTCCTCGCTGAAGCGGAGCGTCAGGCGGCTTCCGCGAGGGCCACGAACGCGGATGCGAGCCCATCCGGCGGTGTTCTCTCCCAGGTCATACACGGCCACATCGGGCTTGGGGTGAGCCACGGAGATAGGCTTCAGCGTGCGGACCACCCGGTCCGGTGGCGACACCTGTGCCCTCAGCACACCCGAGGGCGGCGCTAGCACCAGAGCAGGTCGCCACGCGGCGCCGGCGTCTGCCGCTCCGAGGGCCCCACCCGCGCGGTCCCACGCTCTCAGCTCCAGGCGCGCGTCGTAGTCCTCGCCCACGAAGAGGCTGTTGGCGGTGATGGGGCCGGCGGCGACCTGCCAGGTCTCGTCCGTCACGAGGGTCTGGCGGCCACCATCGGTGTAGCTGACCTCAATCCGCAGGACCGCCCTCGGCGGGCCGTACCACAGCCACCCCTCCACGCGGCGCTCGCGCTGGTTGTACCAGCCGTTGCCCAGCACCAGACCCACCGCGTTGCGGCCCGGACGTAGCAGCGACGTGACGTCCAGCACGTTGTAGAGCACGCGCTTCCGGGTCCTGTTGCCCACCGGGTAGAGCAGCTTCCGCAGGCCGCGCTCGTCATAGTCGGTCTGGTTGGGCGCCAGAACGTGGTCGCCGACCCGCGACCCGTTGAGGGAGAGCTCGTAGTAGCCGAGGCCGCAGACGTAGGCGCGCGCCGACCGGATCGACCCGCGAAGCGTGAACTCGCGGCGCAGGTAGGGCGCCGGGCCGCCGCCCTCGTCGTCGGGCTGGGAGGCCACCGCGCCAATCCACTTCGCGCGCCAGTCCGCGGGCTTCAGCAGCGCCATCTCCCAGGTGGCCGGCTGGCTCCAGGCGGAGGGCTTGCCATCGCGGTCCCAGGCACGCACGCGCCACCAACACCGCAGCCGGGAGGTGAGGGGCTTGCCGCGGTACACCACGTGGATGGACTGGTCCGACGCCACCCGCCCGGAGTCCCACAGGTCCGGCTTGCCCTTCGCCAGGGCCTCGGAGCTGCCGGCGACCTGCACGCGATAGGCCGTCTGCACCTGCCCTCGCTGACGAGAGCTGAGCCACCAGCTCAGACGCGGATGAAGCTCGTCCAGGCCCAGAGGGTTGGTGAGAGACTCACACTTCAGGTTGGATACGACCATGTCGGCCTTGGCCTGTCCGGCGGACACCGGAAAGACAATCAGAGCGGCGAGGACGGCGGCGGCGGCCAGAGGTCGGCGCGGCCACCTGGCCTGGGTTGCGTGGGGGTACCTCATGGCTTGGCGCGCTCCGTCCCTTTCCTTGGTAACGCCAGACACCTCCCGGCCCAGGCGCACTGGCGAGCCGAGGGGCCTGTGTGGGTGGGGGTGTGCGGCCGCTTAGTGCCCAGAAGAGGCAAACAGACTCAACCGGGAGGCGCCGGAGATGGCATCCATGGGAGCTCTGGCTACTGGTGGCCATCCATGAGGCCGACGCCGCCGAGCGCCGTGGATGATATCCACGGCTGACGTAGAGGCGCCCCTTTGGGGCTGCAAGCAGGCCGAGGGACCCATGCCGCTTCAGCCCTTGCGGCTTGGTTGGCCCCTTAGGTGGGGTACCGGTTGACCCGACGGGGGTTTGGTGGTGGAGCAACCCTCACTGCGCTCCAGGTTGGTCTAGTGCTGCTCCTTCGGGACGCCAAGTGGTTTGTTGGGCGCCCAGACTCGCCGGTAGCGCGGCCGGCCCAAAGCCCCGGAGGGGCGACTCTACGTCAGCCGCGGATATCATCCACGGCGTCTCGCGGCGCCGAGGGGCGCCACCTGCCGGCCCCTCCGATCCCCTATCCCTGAGCCCCGGTCCCCTCAGTCCTCCGCCAGGCCAACCTGCCACTCGTGGAGGCCGGCGGCCCAGCCGGGCTTCAGCTTCAGCACCAGGCGGAGGGCGGTGGTGGTGACGGGCGCGAAGCGGACCTCGAACCACTTGTCCAGGCCGATGCCGTAGGCGCCCTCGGCGGCCACAGGCTTCCAGTCCGCGCCGTCCAGGTACTCCAGGTGCCAGGCATCCGGCAGGCGGCACTCGCCTCGGCCGGTGTCATCGAACCAGTAGACGCGGGAGGAACCCAGCGTGAGGGGCTTCTGCCAGGTGTACTGGACCCACTCCTCCGTGCCCTTGTGAGGCCAGAAGTGGCAGAGCTGGTCGGGCTGCTCGCCGGAGGACTTGGGTTCCTTGCCGTCGTGGATACCTTCGGGCACGGCGTTGCCGCTGGTGAAGGAGAGGGAGACCTTCGCGCCCCGCTCCGGGCCGCCGCCGGCCGGTGGAGCCGGCGTGGTGGGGACCCAGACCTCCATGGCGCCCGGCTTGCGGTTGTCCCAGGCGTAGTAGGGGATGGCGACCACCGGCACGGCGGCGGGCGCCTCGGCGGTCTGGTAAAGCCCGCCGGCCCACCGCGAGGAGTCGGAGGTCAGGGCCTCTCCCTTGATCACGGTCACCCCGCCCAGGAGGTCGGGCCGCTTCTCCACGCCGAGCTTCGCGGAGGGCGGGAGGGCCAGGGAGCTAACGGGCACGCTCTGGTCCACCGCCTCCAGGCAGTAGACCAGCGGGCCGCGGGCGATCGCCAGACGCCCGACGTTGTCCTTCACCCGCGGGTTGGCCTGGATGCGCCTCACGGGCATCGGCAGGTCCAGTTCCACCTTGTCGCCGGCCTTCCAGTCACGGGAGAGCACCAGGTAGCCGCAGTCGGCAGAGGCCTTCACGGCCTGGCCGTTGACCTTGGCGCTGGCGCCCTGGCACCAGCCGGGGATCCTTAGGCGCATGGCGAAGTGACCGGGCTTGTCCGGGCTCAGAGCCAGGGCCACCTTGCCGCTCCAGGGGTACTGGGTGGTCACCTTCAGGTCCACCTTCCGCTGCCCCACCTGGGCCTGGGCGGCGCCCTGGATGTAGAGGTTGACCCACAGGGCGTCCTCCGTGGTGGCGTAGGCGTAGCCGCCGAGGGCCGCCAGCGTGCGGGCGACGTTCGGCGGGCAGCAGGCGCAGCCGAACCACTCGCTGCGGTGGTGGTTGCCCATGCTGGCAAGCGGATTCACGTAGAAGAAGAGCTTGCCGTCCAGGGAGACGCCGGAGAGAAAGCCGTTGTAGAGCGACTGCTCCACCAGGTCCGCGTACTTGCTGTCGCCGTAGAGCAGGTTGAGGCGATGATTCCAGAGGACCATCGCCACGGAGGCGCAGGTCTCCTGGTAAGCGGTGAGGTTGGGGAGGTCGTAGTCCGTGGTGAAGCCCTCGTTGCTGGCGGAGGGACCGATGCCGCCCGTCACGTACAGGTTGCGCTCGGTTGTGTTGCGCCAGACGCGGTCGATCATCTTCAGCAGGCCCTGGTCGCCCGTCTCGCCGGCCACGTCCACCACGCCGGAGAAGAGGTAGGCTGCGCGGACCGCGTGCCCCACGATGCGGCGGTGCTCGCGGATGGGCACGTTGTCCTGCCAGTAGCTTCCGTCGTACTGGTCGGCGGGGGTGCTGTGCTCGGTCGCGAAGAAGTGGCTGCCGCGGTGCTCCACGAAGAAGCGGGCGAGGTCGAAGTAGCGCTGCTGCCCCGTGGCCTTCCAGAGCTTCACCAGGGCGAGCTCCAGCTCAGGATGGCCGGGGTAGCCCATACGCTGACCGGGCCCATCACCGAAGAGGTGCGCGATGTGGTCCGCCAGCTTGGTGGCGACGTCCAGCAGCGTCTTCTTGCCGGTGGCCTGGTAGTGGGCGACGGCGGCCTCGATGAGGTGTCCGGCGCAGTACAGCTCGTGATTGTCGCGCAGGTTGGTCCAGCGGCGGTCCGGCTCCACGACCTGGTAGTAGGTATCCAGGTACCCGTCCTTCATCTGAGCGGCGGCGATCTTGGCGATGACCGCGTCAATGCGCTTCTCCAGGACGGGGTCGGGGTCGGTGGCGAGGGAGTAGGAGACGGCCTCCAGGACCTTGTAGAGGTCGGAGTCCATGAAGACGGGACCCTCGTAGCCGGAGTGCTCGCCCCGGGCCGCGCGGTCCAGGTTCCGCAGGTTGCCTGCCTTCTCCAGCATATCGAGGCTGTGCGAGAGGGAGACCTTGCGGTTGACCTCCCGGCGGGGCGCCCAGAAGGAGTCCTGGATCTTCACCTGGGTGAAGGGGACGGGCTTCAGCTTCATCGATACACGCTCCTGGCTCTGCGCGGCACCCGACGTCTGGGCGGCCAGGGCGGCTGCGCCCAGTCCGACCGCCAGGCACGCGGCGCGCGCGACAACACTCCTCCAACTCACCATGGGCTTATCCTTATTACTACTGATGGGCTTCTGGGAGCCCTGGGGAGACCGGGATCTCGCGCCGCTTCCCGGGTACCCGGCGTGGCCGAGAGACTTCGTCGATGATAGACGCCGTCGCTGAGGGGGGCCGTGACACCCGCCGGCCCAAGGGATGCGGCGGCGTGGCGCCTCCACCCATCACCGACTGGGAACAAGCCACCCGTCGATACTCGTCAACTCCATGGAGTTGGCCCGATGGGCGCCACGGAGGCAGCCAATCCTCGTCCCCATTAGGCCTATCGACACGTGCCTCCTTCCGTGACACACTGGAGGAGGCCCCTCCAGCCTTCGTCTTCTCCCCCTATCAGGGAGTAGCTCGCACCCTCGCTCCCTGGCCGCGCAGAGCCGGTCCGCCGCGCCAAGCATCCGGGGACAGTGCGTCCCACCTGGCCCCGCCTGGAGGCGGCCGCCCAAGGAGCCCGCGTATGACCCCTCTCGTCAAGGCCTTCATCTCCCTCTTCGCCATCGTGAACCCCCTCAGCGCCGTGCCGGTCATCCTCAGCCTCAGCCCTCACCAGACCATGGCCGAACGCAAGACCCTCGCCTTTCGGAGCGCCGCCGCCATGACGTTCATCCTGCTTCTGTCGTCAGTGGCCGGCGAGACGATCCTGCGCGGCTTCGGCATCGGCGTGCCCAGCTTTCGGGTGGGCGGCGGCATCCTGCTGATGCTGGTGGCGGTCGACATGTGGCACGCGCGCCAGAGCGGCAGCCAGCACACGGCGGAGGAGGACATCGAGGCCGAGATGAAGGACGACATCGCCGTGGTGCCGCTGGCTACGCCCCTTCTGGCAGGTCCCGGCGCCATCAGCGCGGTCATCCTCTACTCCCAGGGCATGCCGGACGCGGTGGGCCGCTGGGAGCTGGCGGCGGTGATCCTGGCGGTGGGGCTCTGCTCCTGGGTGGCGATGAGGCTGGCAGTGCCGGCGGGCGCGCGGATGGGCCGAACGGGCATCAACATCATGACGCGGCTGATGGGCCTCATCCTGGCCGCCATCGCCGTGGAGTTCATCGCCGGCGGCATGCGGGAGCTCTTCCCGGCGCTTGTGAGGGGGGCGTGAGGAGGCGCGCGTCGGGCTGATCTTGGGCGGGTCGTGGGGTCGTGGGGTGCACGAGCGGCGTCGCGGCGGGGTCACGAGCGGCTGAACCCGCTCGCTGGCCTACGGTGCGCCCGCCTTCGCGGGCGCGGTCTGTGGACATCCGGCAGCCTGTGCTCACAGACGGTAGTACCGCCCGCGTAGGCGGGCGGAGAGCAGGCCAGCGAGCGGGTTCAGCCGCTCGTGACCTTGCCACTGGGACAGCCTCTGCTCTCTTGGACCGCTCCCCCAATAGACTCCTCGCTACACCGCTCCGCCGCTGCCCAGACAGTCCCGCCTGAGTGGTGCTGCTGCTGGCGCTCTATGTACATCTGAACTCTGCGTCGATGCGAGGGGCACACACTGTGTGCGCCGTACCCTCGTTGCCACTGGAACCACCTGCCAGGCAGAAGGGAGTCGGTTGCGAAGCGTGATGAGGCACCCTTCACCGCTTCCATCAGGTCTGAGGTGGAAGCTCGGGGTCCCATGGCCACCAGCAGGTGGACGTGGTCAGGCATCCCTCCGACCGCCAGGACATCGCATTCCATCCGGCGGCAAAGGAGTTCGATGTGGCGGTAGAGCTCGGGAGCCACCTCCGCACCAAGAAGGGGAAGCCGGTCCCAGGTAGCCCAGACGAAGTGCACGTAGACGCGGATAGAGCTCTGATGCATGTGAGCCTCCAGCACGAGCGTCGTTGTGGCGCCGGCACGAGCGGCTGAACCCGCTCGCTGGCCTGCTCTCCCCCCGCCTACGCGGGCGGTAATGCCGTCCGTTGACGCAGGCTGCCGGGTATCCACAGACCGCGCCCGCGAAGGCGGGCGCACCATAGGCCAGCTAGCGGGTTCAGCCGCTCGTGGTAACCGCTCTCCCCTCACCCCTTGATGCCGGTCAGGGCGATGCCTTTGACGAAGGTGCCTTGGGCTAGGAAGAAGACCACCAGCAGCGGAACCGTGACCACCGTGGAGGCGGCCATCAGGAGGTTCCACTCCGCGCCGTGGCGCCCCAGGAACGCCTGCAGGCCCAGAGCCAGGGTGTACTGCGACTCGTCGTGCAGGTAGATGAGGGGACCCAGGTAGTCCAGCCAGCCGCCGATGAAGGTGAAGAGGGCGACCGTGGCCAGCGCGGGGCGGGCCAGGGGGAGGATGACGCGGGAGAAGATGCCCAGCTCCGAGCAGCCGTCGATGCGGGCCGCGTCGGAGAGCTCCTGCGGAATGGTGAGGAAGAACTGCCGCAGCAGGAAGATGAAGAAGGCGCTGCCGAAGAAGGCCGGCACCGTGAGGGGCTTGATGGTGCCGATCCAGTGCAGCCAGCGGAAGAGCAGGAAGACCGGCAGCATGGTCGCCTGCGCGGGCAGCATCAGCGTCGCCAGCATCACGATGAAGAAGGTATCCCGCCCCCTCCACTGGATCCGCGAGAAGCCGTAAGCCACCAGCGAGCACGAAAGCGTGGTGCCTACCACGCTGATGAGGCAGATGACCAGCGTGTTGGCGGTGTAGCGCAGGAAGGGGAAGGAGGAGAGCGCGTCCGGATAGTTGGCCCAGCGCGCCGGGCGGGGGATCCACTGAGGCGGCACGGTGAAGACCTGAGACTCCACCTTGAGCGAGGTGGACACCATCCAGATGAACGGCAGCAGCGGCACGATGGCCAGCGCTACCATCAGCAGGTGCCACAGCGCCGCGCGGGCCGCCGAAGAGGCGCCCTTCCCCTGCTTCTTGGTCGCGATCATCCGCGCTCCCCCGACTCGTAGTAGACCCACTTCGCGGAACTGCGGAACACCACCAGCGTGGCCCCGAGCGTGATGACGAAGAGCACCCAGGCCATGGCGCAGGCGTAGCCCATGCGGAAGTACTCGAAGGCGTTCTGGAAGAGGTAGAGGGCGTAGAACAGGGTGGAGAGCTCCGGGCCGCCGCGCGTCATGATGTAAGTTTGGGTGAAGTACTGGAAGGTGCCGATCACGCCCAGCACCACGTTGTAGAAGACGACCGGCGAGATCATCGGCAGCGTCACGTTGCGGAAGCGCGCCCAGGGCGAGGCGCCGTCCAGCAGCGCCGCCTCGTACAGGTGCTCCGGCACGCCCTGCAGCGCCGCCAGGTAGATCACCATCCCCCCGCCCACGCCCCACAGGTCCATGATGATGAAGCTGGGCTTCGACCACCGGGGGTCGGTCAGCCAGCCCAGAGGGGCGGCGTGCAGCTTCTCAAGCATTCCATTCGCAAGGCCGTACTGGGGGTTCAGCACCCACAGCCACAGCATGCTGGCGGCCACGGTGGGCACCACGGAGGGGAGGTAGAAGAGCGTGCGGTAGAGGCTCATGCCCCGCAGCTTGCGGTTCAGCAGCATCGCCAGGCTCACGCCCATCACCACGCTGGCGGGCAGCTCCAGGAACATGAAGGCGGTGTTCGCCACGGCGTAGCGCCAGAAGTACTCGTCGCCGGTCAGCAGCGTGGCGTAGTTCGCCAGGCCCACCCAGTGCGGCGGCCGGAGGATGCGGTAGTCCGTGAGGCTGTAGTAGAGGGACGCGGCCACAGGGTAGGCCGTGAAGATGAGGAAACCGATGAGCCACGGGGAGATGAAGCCCAGGCCCTGCGCCACCTTCCGGCGCTCCGGGCGCGTCACTGGCCGGCACCCTGGTTGGCGCGCGACAGCTCCGCCAGCACCTTCCGCTGCACGTCGGCCAGAGCGACCTCCGGGGTCTTGTGGCCGTGGATCACGAAGTCCCGCGCGTTCTGCATCTCGTTGATGTAGTAGCCCATGATGGGGGAGACCGGGGCCGCCTGGGCGTTGGGGCTGTTGGCGAGGCGCAGGAACTGGGCGTAGTTCCGCTTCCTCTGGCTGCCCTGGGTCAGCGTGGGGGAGTGGAGCACGGAGCGGATGTTGGGCACGTTGTTCATCGCCAGCGCGAAGGACTCCTGAGCCTCCGGGGTCTGCACCCAGCGCAGGAACTCCAGGGCCTCCTTGGGGTGGCGGCTCTCCTTGGAGATGCAGAGCGGGTTGCCGCCCACCAGGTTGGACAATCGCAGGTCGGGCCGCGCCGCCGGATAGGGAACGGGCGCCACGCCGTAGCTCAGGCGAGGGGCGTAGCGCTCCACCCACCAGGGGATCCACTCGCCGCTCAGCATCATGGCGGTCTTGCCCACGAAGAAGGGGTGGTTGGGCCCCTGCCCCTGGCCGAACCCGGCGGAGAAGGAGTCCACCTGGGAGATGCCGCCGAGGCGCTTCACCAGCTCCTGGTACCAGCGGTAGGCGGCCACGTTGTGGGGGTCGTTGGCGGTGGGGCGGCCCTGGGCGTCCACCAGGCGGCCGCCAAAGAGCACGATGATCAGCTGGACGTCCGGCAGGTCGAGCCCCAGCCGCTGGATGCTGCCGGAGGCGCCTCTCTTCGTCAGCCGCTGTGCCGCGTCCAGCAGCTCCTCGAGGGTCTGGGGAGGCCGATCCGGGTCAAGGCCCACCAACCGGAAGGCGTCCCGGTTCCAGAAGAGCGCGGTGCAATCCACCAGGTAGGGCAGGCAGTAGAGGTGGCCGTCCGCGCGCCCCATCTGCAGCGCCGCGGGCAGGAACTGGCCCTCGCGCAGCTTCCCCGGCCCGAAGAGGCTATCCAGCCGCAGCAACGCGTCGTTGGAGACCAGCGGCCCCAGGTTGGTTGGATTCCAGAGGAAGAAGAGGTCGGGAGGCACGCCGGCGGTGATGGCGCGGATGGTCTTGGTGTCGTCCTGAACGCCGCCCAGGTTCTCCACCAGAACGCGCGGGTGCGTGGCATTGAAGCGATCCACCTGGCGCTGGAAAGCTCGAGCCTCGTTGCCGGTCCAGCCCGACCAGATCTCGACCCTCACGCGCCCCTGGTCGCCGGCCGGAGCCCTCGAGCATCCGCCGAGGAGCGTGGCCAGCAGGGCCCAGAGCACCCCGAGGAGGAGCAGCCGGCGCCGCCCCCACGCGGCCGATCCGCCCCCTCCCCTCTCCCCAGACCCAGCTCTCCTGCTGCTTGGCATAGGGCGTGGTTCGCTCCCATCCGCCCGGCGACCTGCTGTCCGCGCCCGTGGTGACGCCCCCCTGGCTACTGGCTTAGCCCGCCCGTCCCCCGAGCTCCCGGGACCCCTCCGCGCAGGACACGGGCCGCGTCGCGCGAAGGTCAGTATGGAATCGCTCGCAAGAACTGACAAGGTAACAACAGACGGATCAGCGGTCCCGGCCCGAGAAGGAGGTCCCATGAGACACGGCAGAGCAGCGGCCCTGGCCCTGACGGCGGTCGTCGTCGCCGCGCCCCTGGCGCAGGCGGCGGTGAAGAGGCCCGCGGTCAGGAAGCCCGTCATCAAGAAGCCC
>DASXUI010000307.1:0-1975 GCA_036504955.1 Armatimonadota bacterium | reverse complement strand
GCTGGAGGGGCAGCGCGGCGGAGGAGCGGGCGGCCCCAGTTGGGCCAGCAGCAGGTCTGGGGCCGGCAAGGGAGTCTCGGGCTCCAGGAAGCCCTTCTCCCGAGCCAACTCATGGTAGCGGCGGACGGTCATCCGGGAGTGCCCCAGGTCGCGGGCGATGGCCCGCTCGGATTGCCCCTGTCGCAGGCGGTAGACGATGTCTTGGATGAGCTGCATGCGTAGTCGCTCCATCGGGCCTCCTCAGCTCTAGGAAGCCTGAAGAGGCCGGTCGAAGGCAACGACTTCCGCCCGACGGGTGGTACAGACCGCCCGACTCTGGGTGGTACAGATCGGGCGACTCTGGGTGGTACAGATCCACCCGACTCCTACTGGTACAGTCTAGGGCGGTCAGTGACAGTTCTGGCCTCGCCGAGTCTCCCGGAGGGAGGCCGCAACTGTGATTCGTCACCCGTACACCAGCAGTCTGTCAGTGGTTTTGTGGCGAACCACTGGCATCCACTCACGCGCGACCTGCTCCGGGGACGGGCCCGGTTAAGCCCCGCCGGGTCTCGCGAAGGGGACCCAAGCCGCGGCCCGCTCCTGCCATGCCGGTGCAGGCAGCGACCAAAGTTGTGCCGGTTCCTGGGTCACTCCCTGCCGCCGGGCCAATGACTGAAGGCAGAAGCCACCCCGCCCCCCTCGAGGCCCTTCCTCAGCGACGTAACGGTGAGCGACTCTGAGGGTGGAACTGGGGAGAGGCACGCCCTCGACAGGACTCGAACCTGTGGCCCACTGCTTAGAAGGCAGTTGCTCTATCCGCTGAGCTACGAGGGCGCGGCGTTACGCCAGCTGCCGTGGGGGAGACGCGAGGCAGCCAGGGGCAGTATATCAAGCAGCCTCGCCCCTGGTCAAACCGCGCATCCGTCGGGTGGCGGCTCACACCGCACCGTCGCCGGACACGGACGCCTACCCGCGGTCGAAGGAGGCATGGGCGGGAGGTCGAAGCAACTGTGTAGGCGGTTCCCAAGGTCCCCAAGCGTGCCAGCGTGCCGAGAGGACCGGGAGGCGCCGAAGGGAGCAGAGCCATGAGACGCAGGGCCTTCACCCTCATCGAGCTGCTGGTGGTCATCGCCATTATCGCCATCCTGGCAGCGATCCTCTTCCCCGTCTTTGCCTCCGCCCGGGAGCGCGGCCGAAGCGCCTCCTGCCTCAGCAACCTCCGCCAGGTGCTCCAGGCTATGAAGATGTACTCCCAGAACGAAGAGGGCCTGGAGTGCCCGCCCTACAAGTACACCAACAACCGGACCCGCCTCTACTGGTGGCAGGACCTTCTCCAGCCCTACTACAAGAGCCGCGAGACCTTCAAGTGCCCCACCGACTCCGAACCGTACACCTACAATGACCTCCGGCCCCCGGGCTACCCGCCCATGGTCTCCAGCTACGGCGTCAACACCGTGGCGTACTGGAGCGTCACACGGGCCTGGTACGACAAGGGGCTGGAGCACTACGGCTACCGCGACCCCATCGGCGGAGGCGGCCCCACCGCTGCTCAGAGCGATGACATAGGTGCCAGCGTCCACGAGAACGACGTGAAGGACCCCTCCAACACTATCTGGGTGGCGGACTCCACCTTCGTGGAACTCTGGGACGAGAAGTGGGTGGACTACGCCGACAAGAAGGGCCGCGCCCACGCCGACTATGGCGTCGAGGGCCGCCACGGGCGCTACTTCAACGCCCTCTTCGGTGACGGCCACGTGAAGTCCATCGTCTACGGCTCCTCCCAACCCTGCCAGTGGTCCATCCAGGACGACTGTGGCGCCCCCGGTGGTCGGCGTTGACTGAGGGGGTGAAGAAACCGAGGGGGTGAACGGGCCTCAGAAGATGGGGCTTGGTCCTGGCAAGTTGGGGGTGTGCCCGGCGGCCGTCCGCCCGGCGGTGAATCGCCGGGCTCCGAGGCTCAATCCTCCTGGAAGGAGGGTTCTGACCCCAGGGTGCA
>DASXUI010000306.1:0-1919 GCA_036504955.1 Armatimonadota bacterium | reverse complement strand
CCCCTTCCGTCCCCTCTGTCCCCTGCTCTAGAGGCGAGCCCTTGAACGTCATCCTCATCAGCCTGGACACCACGCGTGCGGACCACTTGGGCTGCTACGGCTATGCGCGGGATACTAGCCCGAACCTGGATGCCATCGCCGCCCAGGGGGCGCTGGCGGAGTGGTGCATCAGCCCGCACATCCCCACCCATCCGGCGCATACGACCCTCTTCACCGGCCAGGACGTCTGGCGCCACCGCATCCTCCAGCAGGGAGCGGGAACTGAGCTGGACCCGTCGGTACCGACACTCACGGAGTTGCTGCGGGATCGCGGCTACTACACCGCGGCGGCGGACAACCTCGGCCGCTGGTTCGCGCGAGGGTTCGACAGCTACGAGGGCTACTCGTGGCCCATGGAGCCGGGCAAGCCCTGGCGCAAGGCCGAGGCGGTGAACGCCACGGCCCTCCAGCAGGTCGAGCGCTGCGCCAGGCAGTCCCATCCCTTCTTCCTCTTCCTCCACTACTGGGACCCGCACACTCCTTACCTGCCGCCGCCCCCCTTTGACACGCGCTTCTACAGTGGAGACGGGAAAGACCCGGCGAACCATTCCATGGACGCCGCGATGAGCGAGCCGGCGTTCCGCGCCTACTTCCAGCAGTGGATGCCCGGCGTGACCGACGTGGAGTTCCCCAAGGCCCAGTACGATGCCGAGATCGCCTACATGGACTCCTGTCTCGGGGAGCTGTTCGCCGCGCTGCAGCGGCACGGCCTCGTCGATGACACCGTGCTGGCCATCACCGCGGACCACGGCGAGGAGCTGGACGAGCACCAGCTCTGGTTCGACCACCACGGGCTGTACGACACCAACCTGCGGATCCCGCTTATCCTGCGCTGCCCGGCCCTGATCCCGCCCGGCACGCGGCTGGGCGGGCAGGTCCAGATGCCTGACCTGGCCCCAACCCTCCTCGATCTGATCGGCCTGGCCGAGGTCGCTGACGAAGCAGGAATGGTGGGACAGAGCCTGGCCCCAGCCCTGCGTGGCGGTCGCCCGCATCGGTCGCGGCCGGCGTTTCTCACGGAATCCACCTGGGAGCGCAAGCGCGGAGTGCGGACCGAGGAGTGGAAGCTGATCCGCGCCCTGGAGGACCCGTTTGGCAAACCGCCGGTGGAGCTCTTCAGCCTCAAGGACGACCCCAGAGAGCTGAACAACCTTGCGAATCGGTACCCCGACAAGGTAGCGGAGCTAACGGCCCTCCTGGACGAGCACCTTCGCGTCAGAAGCGCCGAGACCGGCCAGCCGGACCCCCTTGAGACGTCTGAGCTCTCCATGCGCCAGATAGGGTGAAGGGCGAGCTCCGCCGGGCGCCGCTACACGAGCACGGCTTCGCCGGGCGACGGCGCCAGGGGGAGCCAGGAAGCAGCCTAGGAGCACCTAACCTCCAGGCACCAGAGCCGCCTGCCCAGGTCTCCGCCCTAATCCTCTACAGAACTATACAGCCTCGCCTCCAGAATCAGCGTCCATAGGGAGAGCCATGCCTCAGAAGACCTACCCACCCATCGCAGTGATCGGTCTGGACTGCGCCCCGCCGGAGCTGGTCTTTGACGCCTGGCTAGAGGACCTGCCTAACCTGCGCGCCCTTACGCGGCGTGGGCTGTACGGAAAGCTGGAGAGCACGATTCCACCCATCACCGTCCCCGCGTGGATGTGCATGATGACCTCGCGCGACCCTGGCACGCTGGGAATCTACGGGTTCCGAAACCGCAAGGACCACAGCTACACGGGCCTCGGCTTCGCCAGCTCCCTGATGGTCAAGGAGCCCACCGTCTACGACCTTCTCGGCGAGGAGGGCGCGCGCGTCATCACGCTTGGGGTACCCCTGACGTGGCCCCCCAAGCCGGTGAACGGGCTGATGGTTTCGGGCTTCCCCATCCCACCGGA
>DASXUI010000305.1:0-4862 GCA_036504955.1 Armatimonadota bacterium | reverse complement strand
GGCGGCGCAGATGTGAAAGGGCCCGAAGGTCCGCAGTGGGCCGCGAACCTCCGGGCCGTCGCTTGTCGGGGCGGTACCACCCCGACACGATCTCCTGAAGCCATCCGCCGGGGTCGATCTATGGGCCCATACCCACCCTGTGGTGCATCCTGACCCTGACGGAAAGGAGTGGCGGCGCCAACACCGGGCGCCCTTGAGGCGCATGCCCCGCCGACAGCCTTGCTGCTGCTGGCGCCGCCGTTTGGAGTTCAGAGGTCCCAGCCTCGGTGCGGCTATGCCCCCTGCCATCCGGCCTCCAGACGCGCTGGAGATGCCTCCGGACAGGGATCAACCGAGCCCTAAGACTTGGACGCTCGACGGCGGCGGCGCAGCATCATCCCAACGGGGGCAAGCCCGGGGAGGAGCATGGCCAGAGCGCCAGGCTCGGGGACCAACGCAACCTGCTTGGTCCACTGCTGAACGCCATCCTGCAGTGAGATCTGCACGAGGCCGATGTTGCCGCTCGCCAGGGTGAAGTTCCCCGTGAAGGCGTTGCCGCCATGAGGAGCCACCCAGTTGTCAGTGGTGGGAGCCCCCCACGTCAGACTGCTGGGGTCGGCCACACTCCATACGCCCGGCAATCCACCGTACGCAATGCTGGCGGGGCCGCCCACGTTGCCTCCGGGAGGTCCCGAATAGGCGGTGTTACTGCCGGCACCGGTCACGCTGCCGATGTGCGCCATGCTGACATCAAAGAAATCGATGCCAACTGTCCCCACGCCGGACTTCGGCGTGTTGCCGGGACCGGGCGGAGGAACTAGACCGTCGGGGTTTCCCTGAACAGTCACCTGGTAGTTGCTGCCTCCCACGTTGCTGATCACCACGTGGTAGGATCCACTGGCAATGTCAGCGGGAGGCGTCAGCGACTTGGTGACGTTGAGGTCGACGACGGTGGCAGCCTGCGCCATGCCGGCGGTCACCATGAGGCCCGCCACGGCCAGAGCACCGAACAACCTCTTCATACCGTTCACCTCCTTCTTCGTGCAGGGTGTTCCCTGCACTGAGCAGATGCCTAGCCCGCACGGGGTGTGCAAGCCGGGGGCACTCCGCGGCGACGCCTTGCAGGGCAGCGGCCTGGAAACATACCTGGCACTAGGACCGCGTGTCCCGGAAGGCCGACCGTGCGCCTCGAGCACCGGCCCTTGCGTGGCTCGGAAGCAGACCCGGCCCTCGGCCCCGCACAAAAGCAACGGCCCCCCGGCGTCGTGCCTGGGGGCCGTGGAGGCCCGTCACAAGGGATCCCTCGCCCGCCTCTACGTTCGGAATCCAAGCTCGAATCCTAGAACGGGGGGTGGGTTGCCCAGCTACTGCGCCGCCAGCTGCTCGGACACGGCTGCCACCCTGGACGTCAGCTTGGGCAGGCTGGCCACACCGGCGGGGAGCTGGCTGGGGTCGTCCGGGGGCACCCAGGTAAGGCCGTTCAGAGCGCGCGCGAGGGGCGTGGGACGGGCCTGCGAGGCGGCGTCGAAGCGCCACCCGCCGATGGGCTGGCCACTGTTCCGCGCCATCACGGCCCGCTGATTCATGCCCACTAGCTGTCCGAAGACGGCCGCCCAGTTGGGCGAGTAGCTCTGAGCCATCTGGGTCAGGAAGACCCACCTCGTTTCGGGCAGTTTTCCGCGGAGCTGCTCCAACCGGTCCTCACGAACCGGCAGCCACAGGGCAGGCCGGTTGGCATACCACGCCACGATCCAGGGCTGGTCCGACAGGACTACGTCGCTCGCGGCCGCTCTGCGCCCCAGGGCCTTGGCGGCTTCCGCCTCACGGATGGGTGGGGTCTTGTCGGTCAGCATCGTGTCCTGAGCCAAGGGATACACCACGGCGAAGGCCACCAACAGGGCTGTCGCGGTGACGGCGCCGCGGTTGAGCTGGGCCTGCCCCACAAGGTAGAGCAAGTACGCCACCGAGAAGACCAGGATCGCCGGTATCAGCGAGACGAAGAGCGGCATCTTGATCGTGAAGAGCGTGCCTCCCAGGGCAAGCGCCGCGAAGAAGCCGACGATCGTCCGGCGAAGCCCATTCGCTACGGGGTCTCGGAAGCGGAAGAAGAGGCTTGGAAGGAAGAAGGCCAGCACCCACACAGTGGAGGTCTGAGGGAAGGCCATGAGGACCTCCCCCACCCCCTGCAGCACCTTGCGGATGACGGACTTGAACAGCGCCAGGCTGGGCACCAAGTCCTGCGGCGACATCCGGTATCCCTGGTTGAGCGGATACACGGAGGTGTACATCCACAGCTCCTTGCCTTTTACGCCGAAGATCGGGTTGCCCGTCAGCGCCGCGTTACGAAGCATCCAGGGAGCCGCCAGCACAACCAGCGCGACGCCGAACCAGAGCAGCGCCAACCCCTTGCGGCGTGGGCTTAGGTACACGACCGCCGCAGCCACCACCGGAAGGGCCCAGAAGAACACCGGCTCCGTGAGGTAGAGCAGCGCCGACAAGGCGCCCACCTTGAGCAGCTTGCCGCGTGGCGCGGGTGCTTCGGCTCCGACCCGAAGCCAGTGGCTCCCCAGGTCGTACAGCGCCAGGAACAGGCAGGTGGTCAGAAAGATATAGAGCGTGGCGTGCAGACCTGAGAGCGCGTACTCCAACATCAGGGCGTTGACCGTGAAGATGAGCGCCGCCACGATGCCGACGGTGCGGCCGAAGGCCCGCAGCCCCAGCCTGTAGACGACAGGGATCGTCAGCAGATAGAAGAGGGACGAGACGCCCGCGGCCACCGCGTCCTTCGCCCCCAGAGCCCCAAAGGCGAGGGCGAGCATCAGCGGGTACAGCGGCCCGTGGGTCACGTCCGGCAGGTGCTGAACGTTGGCACTGCTGGTGATCGCGAGAGGGCGCAAGATGTTGGTGACGAACCCATGCCCGCTGGCCAAGTTGCGCCCCAACTGAGCGAAGTCCAGAGCGTCGCTGTTGGTGAGGCCCGGGAACATCGTTCTGGCGTAGAGGATCAGCAGCAACGGCGGCCCGGCCACCATGAGGAGGCCCAGCAGCAGCGCGCGCACCCGCGCCTCACTGGGCTCCGCTATCACGCCCTCGGACGGCGCCTGGCTCCTGTTCGTGGAAATGTCCATTGAGTGTCTGTCCAATCGCAGGGGGTCGTAGGGTCGTAGGGTCGTAAGGTCGTAGGGGAAAGGCCTCAGAGGGTGGGCTTTGGTCCCTTCAGCGAAGCGACGTAAGAGACCAAAGGGACCCAAGGGACCTAAGGCGTACCGTCTGAGGCCCCTCCCCTACGACCTTACGACCCAACGACCCTACGACCCCTCAAAGGTAGAGCACGTCTCCGCCGTGGGCGTAGTGACGGGTCACGTTTCGGGTGTCCACCAACAGGCGCGACTCCCGGGAGATCAGCTCCCAATCGAAGGCCTCGTGGTGGGTCACCACTACCACGCAGTCCGCCTCGCGCAGCCGCTCCGCCGTCAGCGCCTCGTGCTTCAGCAGGCGCTCTCCCACCGCGTAGCTGGGGACGAAGGGGTCACTGTAGCTCAGCAGCGCGCCCCGATCCCCCAGCAGACTCAGGATCTCGTAGGCCGGGCTCTCGCGGGCATCTCCCACGTTGGGCTTGTAGGCCACGCCCAGCACCAGAATCCGGCTGCCCTTCACGCTGCGCTCCTGCTGGTTCAGCCCCTCCACGATGAGCTCCACCACGTGCCTCGGCATGCTCCCGTTGATCTCGCTGGCCAGGCTGATGAAGCGCGGCTCGTAGCCGCTCAGTCGCGCCTTCCAGCTCAGGTAGTGGGGGTCCAGCGGGATGCAGTGCCCGCCGATGCCCGGGCCCGGGTAGTGGGCCAGGAAGCTGAAGGGCTTGGTCGCCGCCGCGTCAATGACCTCCCAGACGTCCACCCCCAGGTGCTTGCAGATGATCGCCATCTCGTTGGCCAGCCCGATGTTGATGCTGCGGAAGGTGTTCTCCAGCAGCTTGGCGGCCTCCGCCACCCGGCAGTTGCTGACCGGCACCACCTGCGTAACCACCTGCCGGTAGAGCTCCGCGGCCAGGTCGGTGCAGGTGGGGGTGATGCCGCCCACCAGCTTGGTGATATCCGCCACGCCGTAGTGCTTGTTGCCGGGGTCCACCCGCTCCGGGGAGAAGGCCAGGAAGAAGTCCACGCCGACCTTGAGCCCGCTCTGCTCCAGGCGAGGCAGCAGGACCTCCTCGGTGGTGCCGGGGTAGGTGGTGCTCTCGAGGACCACGAGCTGACCGGGCCGCAAATGCTGGGCGACGGCGTCGGTGGCGGAGAGGATGGCGGTGAGGTCCGGGTCCTTGCTCTTGCGGAGGGGGGTGGGCACGCAGATGAGCAGGACGTCGGCCTCGGCGAGGGCGGCGGCGTCGGTGGTGGCGCGCAGGCGGCCGGTGGCGAGGGTGTCGGAGAGCTCCTGGTCGGAGAGGTCCACAAGGTAGGAGCGACCCTGGTGCAAGGCCTCACAGCGGTCGGGGTCGTTCTCCAGGCCCAGCACGGAGAAGCCGGCGCGGACGAACTCCCGAGCCATCGGCAGGCCCACGTACCCCAGCCCCACCACCGCCACGCGCGCCGTCCGCGTGTGCAGCGCGTCGCGGAGCCGCTGCTGGATCGACTCCTTCTCACCCAGGGAGGCAAGCAGCGCCTCGGGCTCCCGCAGTGTCAGCATAGCTTCAAGTCTCCCCGGCCGCCCGCATTCCACGGATGGTGGAGGTGGCGGCGCCTTCAGGCCTCTACACAGCAGCCCAGCGAAAGGGCTGGCGCGGACCGTCGCATCGGAGTGCAGACTGGCCCACAAGGTAGTTGCCTGGGGGAGTCTCGTGCGTGCAGTGGGGGGAGGGTCGTTGGGTCGTAAGGTCGTGGGGTCGTAGG
>DASXUI010000304.1:0-15093 GCA_036504955.1 Armatimonadota bacterium | reverse complement strand
TCTGTGGTGAGGCCTTTCGCTGCTCTGTGGTGAGGCCTTTCGCTGCTAGCCGAAGGGGCGCTGGCTTTGGCCCAACTCCAGCGGGGCGGGGAGGTCGGACTGGCCCATGAGGTACTGGTCTACGCCATGGGCGGCTTGACGGCCTTCGGCGATGGCCCACACGATGAGGCTCTGGCCGCGGGTCATGTCGCCCGCGGTGAAGACGCCCTCCACGCTGGTCATCCGGTTGTCGTCGGACTTCACGTTGCCCTGCGGGGTCAGCTCCACGCCCAACTGCTCCAGCAGGCCGGCCTTCTCCGGTCCCAAGAAGCCCATCGCCAGCAGCACCAGGTCGGCCTCATGGACCTCCTCGGAGCCGGGGACCTCCGCGAAGCTCGGGCGGCCGTTCTGGAACTCCATGTTGACCCGGACGGTGCTCAGGCCGCGCACCCAGCCCTGCTCGTTGCCCAGGAACTCCTTGGTGTTGATCTGGTACTCCCGCTCCCCGCCCTCCTCATGGGCGCTGGACACGCGGAAGATGTTGCTCCACTGCGGCCAGGGGTTGTGGTTGGAGCGGGTATCGGGCGGCCGAGGCACGATCTCGAACTGGGCCACGGAGGCGCAGCCCTGGCGAAGCACGGTGCCGAGGCAGTCCGCTCCCGTGTCGCCGCCGCCGATGATGATGACCTTCTTCCCCTTGGCGCTGATGAAGGGCACCGGCTCCTTGGGCGAGCCGTAGGGCGGAATGAGCGCCGCCCGAAGTCCGTCGCCCGCGCCGGCCAGGTCGCCGTGGGCGAAGCGGTTGTTCTGGGGCAGGAAGTACATCGCCTGGAAGATGCCCTCCAGGTTCCGGCCGGGGATCGGCAGGTCCCGTGCGGCGGTAGCACCGCCGGAGAGCACCAGGGCATCGAACTCCTTGCGGAGCTCCTGAGCATCCACGTCCACGCCCACGTTAGCGCTGGGACGGAACACGACGCCCTCGGCCTCCATCTGAGCGATCCGGCGATCCAGATGGCGCTTCTCCATCTTGAACTCAGGGATGCCGAAGCGAAGCAGACCGCCGATCTTGTCGGCTCGCTCGAAGACGGTGACCTCGTGGCCGGCGCGGCGAAGCTGCTGAGCGGCGGCCAGAGCCGCCGGGCCGGAGCCGATGATGCCCACCTTCTTGCCGGTCAGCACACGGGGCGGCTCGGGGCGGACCCATCCCTCCTCCCAGGCACGGTCGATGATGGAGACCTCCAAGAGCTTGATGGTCACCGGGTCGGCATTGATGCCCAGCACGCAGGAGGTCTCACAGGGCGCGGGACACAGGCGGCCGGTGAACTCCGGGAAGTTGTTGGTGGCGTGCAGGCGATCGATGGCGTCATGCCAGCGATCCCTGTAGACTAGATCGTTCCAGTCCGGAATCAGGTTGCCCAGCGGGCAGCCCTGATGGCAGAAGGGGATGCCGCAGTCCATGCAGCGGGCGCCCTGCTCCTCGATCTTCTGGACGGCGAAGGGGGCATAGACCTCCTGCCAGTCCTGAACCCGCTCCTCCACCGGCCGCCGGCTGGGAGTCTCCCGGGGGAACTCTAGGAATCCACGCAGCTTACCCACGGGTGACCTCCACTCCCACCTCCGAGGGCAGCTCCGAGGAAACCTCGGAGGCCGCCTGTGCCATGGCGGCCTCCTGCTGGGCCACCGCCTTCCTCTGCTCTTCCAGAACCCGCTTGTAGTCGGCGGGCATCACCTTCACAAACCGGGACTTGGCCTGGTCCCAGCTCTGTAGCAGACGCTGCGCCACCGCGCTGCCGGTCGTCTGCTGGTGCTCCAGGATCAGGTCCTTGACCAGCTCAATGTCCTCGGGGTCCTCGAAGGGCTCCAGCAGGACCATCTCCTTATTCGCGCGGACCTCGAAGTCGCCGGCCTCATCGTAGACGAAGGCCATGCCACCGCTCATGCCGGCGCCGAAGTTGCGCCCGGTGGGGCCGATGACCACGGTGATGCCGCCGGTCATGTACTCGCAGCAGTGGTCGCCGGTGCCCTCCACCACGGTATGCACACCGCTGTTGCGCACGCAGAAGCGCTCGCCCGCCTTGCCGCGGAAGAAGGCCTTGCCGCTGGTGGCTCCATAGAGCGCCACGTTGCCAATCAGGATCTGCTCCGCCGGGACGAAGGTGGACTGCCGCGGCGGGTAGACAACGATCTTTCCGCCCGAAAGGCCCTTGCCCACGTAGTCGTTGGCGTCACCCTCCAGGGTAAGAGTCATGCCCCTGGGCACGAAGGCCCCGAAGCTCTGGCCGGCAGAGCCCTTGAAGCCCAGCCGGATCGTATCCTCCGAAAGCCCCTCCGCCCCGTACTTGCGCGTGACCTCGCTCCCGAGGATGGTGCCCACGGCGCGGTGCACGTTTCGGATGGGCAGGTCCACGGCTACGGGCTCGGCCCTCTCGAGGGCGGGCGCGGCCAGCTTGAGCAGCTCCTGATCCAGGGCTTCGTCGATCCCATGGTTCTGAGGGGAGACCTGGTGCAGCGGCTCGTCCGGGCCGACTTCCGGCTTGTAGAAGATGCGGCTGAAGTCTAGGCCCTGCGCCTTGTAGTGGCTGATGGCCTTGCGGGTGTCCAGCAGCTCGCTGTGGCCCACCATCTCTTCGAGGGTCCGGAAGCCCAGGGACGCCATCAGCTCGCGTACCTCCTCCGCGATGAAACGGAAGAAGTTCACCACGTGCTCCGGCTTACCCTGGAACCGCTCGCGCAGCTCGGGGTTCTGAGTGGCGATGCCGACCGGGCAGGTGTCCAGGTGGCAGACGCGCATCATGATGCAGCCCAGGGTCACCAGGGCCGTGGTCGCGAAGCCGAACTCCTCGGCGCCCAGCAGGGCGGCCACCACCACGTCGCGCCCGGTCTTAAGCTGGCCGTCGGTCTGGACCCGGATGCGGCCCCGCAGCCTATTCATCACCAGAACCTGCTGCGTTTCCGCCAAACCCAGCTCCCAGGGAGTGCCGGCGTGCTTGATGGAGGTGATGGGGCTGGCGCCGGTGCCGCCGTCGTGGCCGCTGATGAGCACCACGTCGCTGTGCGCCTTGGCCACTCCGGCCGCGATCACGCCGACGCCGATCTCCGCCACCAGCTTCACGGCGATGCGTGCCTGAGGATTGGAGTTCTTCAGGTCGTAGATGAGCTGCGCCAGGTCCTCGATGGAGTAGATGTCGTGGTGGGGCGGCGGGCTGATCAGTCCGACGAAGGGCGTGGTGTGCCGGGTCTTGGCGATCCAGGGGTAGACCTTGTGGGCCGGCAGCTCACCGCCCTCGCCCGGCTTGGCGCCCTGAGCCATCTTGATCTGCAGCTCGTCGGCGTTCACCAGGTACTCACTGGTGACGCCGAAGCGGCCGGAGGCCACCTGCTTGATCTTGCTGCGCCGGCTATCGCCATTTGCGTCCGGGATGAAGCGCTGGGGATCCTCGCCACCCTCCCCCGTGTTGCTCCACCCGCCCAGCCGGTTCATGGCGATGGCCAGCGTCTCGTGCGCCTCCGCGCTGATGGAACCGTAGGACATGGCGCCGGTGAAGAAGCGCTTGGCGATGGACTCGATGGACTCCACATCCTCCAGCGGCACGGGAGGCCGGGAGCCGAACTTCAGCTCAAAGAGGCCGCGAAGGGTGGAGAGCCGCTCGCTCTGGTCGTTGACCCGCTGGGAGTAGGTCTTGAAAACCTCGTAGCTGCCGGAGCGGCAGGCGTGCTGAAGGCGGAAGATGGTCTCCGGGTTGAAGAGGTGGTGCTCGCCGTCGCGCCGCCACTGGTACTGCCCGCCCCAGGCAAGGTGCTTGGGACCGGCGTCGCGCTTCGTGTAGGCGCGGTGGTGGTGGAAGAGGACGTCACGGGTCACCTCCGGCAGGCCGATGCCGCTGACCTGGGAGGGCGTCTTGGTGAAGTACTTGTCCACGAAGGCCTGGTTCAGACCGATGGCCTCAAAGATCTGGGCACCTCGGTAGGCCTGGATGGTGCTGATGCCCATCTTGGCCATCACCTTCACCACGCCCTTGTAAACGGCCTTCGTGTAGTTGTGAACGGCCTTCTCATGATCGATGCCGGGCTTCAGCATCCCCTGTCGCACCATGTCGTCCAGGCTCTCGAAGGCGACATAGGGGTTCACCGCCCCGACGCCGTAGCCCAGGAGCAGGCAGAAGTGATGCACCTCCCGAGCGTCGCCCGTCTCCACCACGAGCCCGACCTGAGTGCGGGTGCCCTCGCGCACCAGGTGATGGTGCAGGCCCGCGCAGGCGAGCAGCGAGGGGATGGGCGCGTGCGTCTCATCCACCCCGCGGTCGGAGAGCACCAGTACCTTGGCACCCCCCTCGATGGCCTTGTTGGCCTGCTGGAACAGCGATTCCAGCGCGCGCTCCATTCCCTCCGCGCCCTCGGCCGGGCTGAAGAGCATCGGCAGCACCACCGAGGTGTAGCCGCGCCATCCCCGGAGCTGCTTCAGCTTGGCGAGTTGGTCGTTGTCCAGAATCGGGCTGTCCAGGCGGATCTGGGAGGCGGCATCAGGCCCCGGCTCCAGCAGGTTGACCTCGGGCCCCAGGTTGGTGAGGACGGAGGTGATGATCTCCTCGCGGATGCAGTCCAGCGGGGGGTTGCTGACCTGCGCGAAGAGCTGCTTGAAGTAGTTGTAGATAGGCTGCGGCTTGTCGGAGAGCACCGCCAGGGGGGCATCGTTGCCCATGGAGCCGATAGCCCAGAGCCCATTGTCCGCCATCGGGCCCAGGATGTACTTCTGGTCCTCCACGGAGTAGCCGAAGGCGATCTGACGCGTCATCAGCGTCTCGTGGTCCGGCTCTGGCACGTGCGGCGCGGTGGGGACCTCGTCGATGCTGGTCTGGAACTCCTTCAGCCACTCGCCGTAGGGGTGCGCGGAGGCGAGCTCGTGCTTCAGCTCCTCGTCTCCCACGATCCGGCCCTGCTCCATGTCCACCAGGAACATGCGGCCCGGCTCCAGGCGACCCTTGGTGAGGATGTCCTCCGGCGCGATCTCGAGCACGCCCACCTCCGACGCCATGATGACCAGGTCATCCTTGGTCACCCAGTAGCGGGAGGGGCGCAGGCCGTTGCGGTCCAGGGTGGCGCCGATGGTCCGGCCATTGGTGAAGGCGATGGAGGCGGGGCCGTCCCAGGGCTCCATGAAACCAGCATGGTAAGCGTAGAAGTCCCGCTTCTCCTGCGACATGGTGGCGTGGTTCTCCCAGGCCTCCGGGATGAGCATCATCATCACGTGGGCGGGGGCGCGGCCAGCCTTGATCAGCAACTCCACCACGTTGTCCAGCACGGCCGTGTCGCTGCCGTCCTCGTCACGGATGATGGGCAGCAGCTTCTCCACGTCGCCAGGATCAAAGAGGGTGGACTTCAGCAGGTGCTGGCGGGCGCGCATCCAGTTGATGTTCCCGCGCTTCGTGTTGATCTCGCCGTTGTGCGCCAGCACGCGATACGGGTGCGCCAGCTCCCAGCTCGGGAAGGTGTTGGTGCTGAAGCGGGAGTGGAACATGCACAGGGCGCTCTCCAGCCGCTCGTCCCGCAGGTCCCGGGCGAAGTACTGGTCGAGCTGCTCCGGGATCAGCATGCCCTTGTAGACCAGCGTGTAGCAGGAGAGGCTGGGGAAGTAGCAGTACTTGCTGCTCAGCTCGCACGCCTGCTTCACGCGCTCCTCGAAGAGCTTGCGGATGACGTAGAGCTTGCGCTCGAACTGATCCGCGTCCTCGATGGCGGGGCCCCAACCCACGAAGGCGTGGGCCATGGCGGGCTCCGCGGCCAGGGCGGTGGCGCCCAGAGAGCTGTTGTCCGTGACTATGGGACGCCAGCCCAGAAAGACCTGGCCCTCCTCCTCCACGACTGCCTGGAACATCCGCTGGCCCTGGGCCTGCAGGGCAGCATCCGGGGGCAGGAAGAGGCAGCCGACGCCGTAGTGGCCCGGCTCCGGCAGCTCGAAGCCATGGCTCCGCGCTTCGTCGGCCAGGAACCGGTGCGGGATCTGGATCAGGATGCCGGCGCCGTCTCCGGTGTTCTCCTCGCAGCCGCACGCGCCGCGGTGGCTCAGGTTGTTGAGGGCCGTGATGGCATCGCGCACCAGTTTGTGCGAGCGCTTGCCTTTCAGGTGGACCAGGAACCCCACACCACAGGCGTCGCGTTCGAAAGCTGGATCGTATAGGCCCTGCTTACCAGGGAGACCGATGCTCATGCCAAATGACCTCTCGTTTGGGATCCCGTACGGGGGAGGAGCTAGTGACCGAATGCATCCACCCAAGGGGGCCATCACGCCCCGTGGCAAGGGGCACCCCCAACCTGTGTTATACACGAGCATCCCAGCAAAGCCGACTCGTCAGCGAGTGGCCGGGAGCTCGTATGGCACGCAGGCTAGGATGGCGATGCGGCGTACCATGGCGAAAGCAGCAAGGAGGACGAACCGCGGGGCAGTCCACGAGGTTCCTGAACCCGAAGCCGGCTTCGGGTGACACAGACAAATAAGGGGCGGCACTGCCCAGTGAGACCTGGCAGTCCTCCCCATCGATGGGACCACGCCTTGCGGCGACATTGCCGCGTTCCGTGGCTGATCTTAAGTTGAGCGCCTCGGCGGCCTCGGCCGCCCATCTCCATGCGTGGAGCTCGGGATCGCCCGTCCCAGCTCCCTTCTGCTTACCTTCGCCTCTCTACAAGGGAGGTCAGTCCACCACGGCCCGATGGCGAGTAGGGGAGGACCAGACCTCACGGAAAGTATCGCTATTATATCGCGGCGTCCGGCAAAGGTAAAGAGACAGGCGGCAGCCCCAGGCTTCCGCCTGTCTCTCTGCCCCTACACCGCTGAGGGGGTGAGGGACATGAGCGGGTGGGGCGATCCACCTCCGCTGACCGGCTCAGGCGTCGAGGACGGCGCGGACTTTGCGGGCTAGGGCCTCGGGGGTGAAGGGTTTCTGGAGGAAGGCGAGCCCCTCGTCCAGCACGCCGTGGTGGACGATGGAGTTCTGGGTGTAGCCGGAGATGTACAGCACGCGCAGCCCCGGTAGGATCTGGCGGGCCCGCTCCGCGAGCTGGCGGCCATCCATCCCCGGCATCACCACGTCCGTAACCAGCAGGTGAGGCGCCGGATTGGGCGGCTCCAACATCTCGAGGGCCTGGGTTGGATCGGGGCAGGCGGTTACCTGGTATCCATGGGAAGCAAGCACATCAGAGGCAAGTGTTCGCACCGCGTCATCATCCTCCACTACCAGGATCGTTTCGGTACCGCCCACCGGCCTCGGCGTGGCATCCCTGGCATGGCCCAAACCCTCCTGCCCCACCGAGACGCGAGGCAGGTAGATCCGGAAGGTGCTCCCCCTGCCCGGCTCGCTGTAGACCCACACGTCTCCGCCGCTCTGCTTCACGATCCCGTACACAGTGGCCAGGCCCAGGCCGGTGCCCTTGCCCATCTCCTTCGTGGTGAAGAAGGGCTCGAAGATGTGGGTCAGTGTCTCCTCGGACATCCCGATCCCCGTGTCGCTGACGGCCAGCATCACGTAGGGCCCCGGGCTGATCTCCCGGTGCCGGCGCACCTGCTCCGGGGCGACATCCGTGTTCTGAGTCTCCAGCGTCAGCTTGCCGCCGCCAGGCATCGCGTCCCGGGCGTTCACGGCCAGGTTCACCAGCACTTGAGTGACCTGCCCCGGGTCCACCAGCACGCGGCCCAGGCCAGGATCCAGGTGCGCGCGGAGCTCGATGTCCTCGCCGATCAGCCGGCGAAGCAGCTTCTCGGTCTCGGCAACGACCTCGTTCAGGTCGGTCACCTTGGGGTCCAGCACCTGCTTGCGGCTGAAGGCCAGAAGCTGGTGGGTGAGCGAGGCAGCGCGCTCGCCCGCCTTGCGGATCTCCCCCAGGCCCCTTCCGAGCCGGGGCGAGACGCCCGCGAAGTCCTCCAGTAGGTGGCAGTAGCCCAGAATCGCCGTGAGCAGGTTGTTGAAGTCGTGCGCTACGCCACCCGCTAGACGACCGACTGCCTCCATCTTCTGGGACTGGAGAAGCTGCTCTTCCATGCTCACCTGGTCGGTGATGTCGCGGTTCACCCCTACGAAGTACGTGGGTGCCCCCGCCTCATCCAGAATGGGAGTCACCGTGATGCTGTCGATGAACCGCGTGCCGTCCTTCCGTCGCATGGGGACGCGCCGGGTCCACGTCTCGCCCCTCTCGGAAGCCTCTCGCAGAGACGGGCCGACGACGGGATCCAGCATCAGGCGGTCGAGACACGAGGTATGCTGCCCCACCAGCTCCTCAGCGCTCCATCCCATGAGCTCCTCGAAGGCGCGGTTGACGTAGCGGATAATGCGGTCCGAGTCGGAGATGACGAAGCCCTCGGTGGAGTGTTCGACCGCCAGAGTCAGGCGAGCGCGCAGCTCCTCGGCGCTGATCCGCTCCGTCACGTCCTCCAGCACGGCGACCGCGCCTACCACCTCGCCGAGGGCCCCCCAGAGCGGCGCCGCGAAGGCACGCACGGTGAGGCGAGTGCCGTCGCGACGGACCTGGGGAACCTCCAGGCCCGTGAGCTCCTCCCCCCGCCTTACGCGCAGAACGAGCTGGTTGAACCCCTCCTCAAAGTCCGGAGGGAGCGTCCGGGGCACCCGGCCGATCACCTCGTCCTCGCGCCAGCCCAACACCCGCGTGGCCGCTCGACTCCACCCGGTGACCACGCCGTGCTGCCCAAGAGTCAAGATGGGGAGGGGGCAGGCATCCACGAGGGTGCTCAGCCGCTCCTTCGCCTCACGAACGGCCTCCGACGCCCGCAGGCTCTCCGTGATGTCCTGGAGGATGCAGAACAGCCGAGGTGAGCCGTCCCGGGGCTCCAGCGTCGTCCGGCAGTTGATGGAGACCTGAAGCTCGGCTCCGTCGCGGTGGATCAGGGTCGCCAAGAAACCGTGGCCCCCTTCCTGGCGGCTGGCCTGGGCCAGGGCAGCGCGGAAGCGTTCCGAGTCCTGCGCCGCCATGAAGTCACCGAACTCGCGGCCCAGGACCTCCTCCCGGGAGTAGCCCAGCATATCCAGCCAGGCCTGGTTGACCTCGAGTAGGCGACCTTCGGCGCTGAGGCTCTGGTAGCCCAGGGGGGCGTGCTCGTAGAGCACGCGGAAGCGCTCCTCACTCCCCCGAAGCTGGGCCTCCGCCTGATGCCTCTCTGAGACGTCGCGCACCACGGCCAGATAGGAGACCTGTCCGTCCTCGGCGGCGCGCCGAACGCTCAGCTCCACCGGAAAGACGCTTCCGTCCTTGCGGCGGTGCATGTCCTCTCGACGCACCATCCCCTCGGCGCGGACCTGTTCCAGCAGCCCGTCGAAGCCGGCGTTGCCGGGGGTCCCCGCCAGCATCTGAGCCGGGAGGCCTATCAGCTCGTCCGCCGGGTACCCGTAGGCCTCCACGGCGCGGTCGTTGGCCTCCACCACTCGCCAGGCCTCGTCCATCACCAGTACGATGTCGTTGGCCTGACCGATCAGGTGGCCGTACCGGCGCTCGGCCAGGCGCCGACGGAGCTCGGCTTCGAGCCGCTGTGCCTCCATCTCCAGTGCTCGCCGCCGCCAGGACTGCCAGACCATGGCTCCCGCCGCCAGCGTGAGCACGGCCAGCAACAGCGCCATCGCCAGCGCCCGATTTGGCAGGGATCCGTAGACCTCCGACTCATCCAGCTTGGAAACCAGCCGCCAGGGCGACCCCGGCACCGGCTCCGTCTGCGCCAGAACGCGCACCCCGCGGTAGTCCACACCCTCGATGGGTGCCAGCTCGCCCAGCACGGCCCGCGCCGCGGGAAGGCCGCCTCTGGCAAGGGGGATCGAGAGACGAAGGGCAGTGCCATGCCGGAACCGCAGCTCGTTGAGGAAGAGGACGCGATCCCCCTCGCGCCGGACCAGCAGCGTCTCACCCGTGCGCGAGGGCACGGGCCAGGACTGGATGAGGGGGTAGAGGATCCCTCGGGGGTCGATGCGCAGGAGGACGCTTCCGACCGCCGCCCCTGAAGCGCTCGGCGCGAAGAGCGGAATGTGGAGGTCGAGGTGGATGTCGCTTCCCGCTCTCACGTGGAGGTCGGAGAGGATGATCTGCCGCGTTCGGAGCGCGCGCGCGGCCGTCGCCGCGCCGAAGGGGCCCACAGATGCATCGCGGGAGGGCGACGCGACGAGCACACGCCTCTTAGTATCGAGCACGAGCGCGCTCTCGTAGCCACCATGCCGCCTCAGGGCGTCCAGCATCCCCCAGAGCGCCCGGCGTCCCTCCGGCGCGAGCTGGCCGCGTGCCAGAAGGGCTACGCTGGAACAGAGCAGAGGGTCATCCTGCAGCGTCGCCGCCGTGCGAAGGCGCTCCTCGCGCCAGGCCACGATCTGGCCCACCTTGAGCCGAGCGGTAGACCTGAGCTGCGACACCGAGTCCATCCGGATCTGGGCGCGCTGTGCGGCGTAGTACCAGGCACCAAGGGCGAGCAGTGCCGCCTCGAACAGGAGGAACACGACCAAGGGATGGGTCAGGGCGCGGCGCTGCTGTGAGGGCACGGCACCTACCTAACTAGTGGAGGACCCACATGACCAGGGGCAATCGGAGGGGGGCGCCAACCCGACCCCACGTAGGATTCACTACGCCTCCCGGACCGCCTCTCCTCCCTCATATACCTGATTGCAGCACTTACCTACTCCTTGCCCAGATCAGGAGCCCGTTCCGTGGCTCCGCTCCCCAGGCCAGCAGATCCTCCACAAGCACCAAGCACGCCCCCCGAAGTCACCTTCGGAGGGCGCGACAGCGGTTGCCCTCGGCGCGAGGGTCAGCTTGGCAGACGTGGGGGGGCCACCCCCGGAGAGACGCGGTCAGCGGGCAGGGGGAGTGAGCGGAATGCCCTCCAGCACGCCCACATACCGCGTGTAGGCGCCGGCCGGCACGTACGTGGCGTTGAAGCGCACCCGGCCGTGCGGCCTCGCGGGGGACCTGAGACGGAAGCCGTAGGTCAGGGTGCTAGTACTCGGTTCTGAGGCGTCGCGTACGAGATGGCCCTCGGAACGTGCCTCGCGTCTCTCCCAGCCATTCGTGCCTTGGAGATCGCCCTGCGTCATCTCCGGGTACCGGGTCTGCTCTTCTACCAGCAGGCTAGCTTCGGCTGGCGAGGCCCCAGGAGCTGACAGATCCAGTAGACGGACCGACCAAGGGTAGTCCCCTCCTCCGCCACGGGTGCGGCCGGATAGAGCGCTTCCCACCTTCTCCGGTCCGAGGCTCAGGCTCTGAATGGCGGCACGGGGGGCGGACAGCACGGCCACCTTCAGGTGTAGTCGGTACCCCTGGAGGTCGGCTTCAGAGGCCAGCAGGAAACCGGTGAAGGGCGCTCCCGTGGTCAGCCCCCGGCCCAGACCCTCGGCATCAGGGCCGCTCATACTCCAACCGTTCACTGGGCTATCGGGAGCGCCGAAGGCGAACCGGTAGACGTACCCCCTCGGCGCCCTCAGCCGGCCGTCAAGAAAGACCTGGAAGGGGTGGTCCGCACTCCACCCCGCGCCGCTGCGTTTGGCGCGCGCCACCCGGATACGGCTGATCGTCACCTCCGCAGGTCCCAGGGACATAACCCGAGGTGTCCTGTTCTCCCAGAGCACCTGTATGGGCCCGAGGCTCATCCCGTTGCCAGGCTGGGTAACGGGAGCCGGCACCACGAGGCTAGTCTGCGGGCGCTTGTCCGTTTGCAACGCCTTGCCGCTTCTCTGGAACCCCTTGCTCACCCAGACACCAGCCAGGCTCCCCAGGGCCACCGCCCCCGCAAGGCCTAGGCCCCAGCGCCTCCTCCTGGCGCCCCGTGCGGTGTGCCCGTAGTCAACCACCACTTCACTCATCTCCGCCTCCAGCCTTCCCTTGCGCGAGTCATCGAAGCTGAGGCAGAGAGGGTCTTCTCGAAGCCTGGCGGCGGTCGCCGCCCACCGGCCCGGGAGCCGCGCGAGGAGCCGGCGCCACCACGACCATCGCTCGTCCGCGTCCAGAGCGGCTCGGTCCATCAGGTTCGCCCTCAGAACGCCAGCGCGCCCCCCAGGCAGTACCGTCTGAGACCGGCTGGACAACAGCGCATCCGACGCCAGCGCCAGGTCTGACCACCGCGACTGACAGATGCCGCAGCCGTCTCGGTGACGCTCCACGCCGCGGGCTTCCTCCGACGCCAGCTCACCATCCCAGAGTGCCCAGAGCTGGTCCTGGAAGGGGCAACTCATCTGCTGGGACATGGCTCCTCCTCTTCCCTCAGCCGGGGCAGCAGAGTCGACCGCAGAGCCTGGCGAGCCCTACAAGTGATCACCCGGGCGTTGCCCTCGCTGCAGCCAAGCACCTCGCCGACCTCCCGGTAGGAGCAGCCCTCGGCCTCCCGAAGGAGTACCGCGACCCGCTGCTCCTCCGGAAGCACCTGAAGGGCCTGCCGGACCACGTCTCGCAGGCATCCGGAGACAAGGGCGGCCTCGGGGCTCCCTGAGAGCGTGGTGTCCGGCACCTCCGACACCCTCCGCAGCTCGCCCTCTGACAGGCTGGTGAAGGGGGTCTCCCTACCCCGGCGCTTCAGATGGTTGAGAGCGGCGTTGCGGGCGAGGGTGAAGAGCCAGGCGCGAAGACTACGGCGGGGATCGACTCGGCGGCGTGAGTGCCACAGGCGGGCAAAGCTCTCCTGAACCAGGTCCTCGGCCGCGGTGGGATCGCCCACCAGGTGCCAGAGGAAGGAGTAGAGCGCCGGGTGGTGCCGGTCGAACAGGAGACCCAGGGCCTCCCGTTCCCCCTCAACCATCCGGTATGTGAGCTGCTCGTCCGTGGGCATCTGCATGGTCCCGCTGCCTCCGCTGTCTCTACACCTGGGGGCCACGGAACGTTACAGGGGCTTCTGCTCAGAGCCAAGGAAGTGCGACAGCCAGTAGGTGACGAAGGGGATGGACCGGAGCGGCACCCGAACCGTGCACTTCTCGGACTTGAGGAGCTTGCCGGACACGTAGATCAGATCAAGGTCCGGCACGTTGACGGGCCGGTCGAGTGGGATGCCGGGACGCAGGCGCATCGGCGGCCCCATTGGAGGGCTCATCGGCGGCCCCGGCGGCGTGCCTCTTGCTCCGTCACCGCGGAGCCTACCGAGAGTCCGGGCTCGCCTCATGATGGGCGCGGCCGGCCAGGTCCGGGTGAGCGGCAGCGCAGGCGGGGTTTGGAGCCCAGAGCTTACGCCCTGGCTAGCCCCCGCCGTGATACGGGCCTCCGAATCACCAGAGAAGGTGAACACGCTGGAGGCCGGAACCCCGGCCGAACGGCCGGGGATCAGATCAGGGATGGGAGGCCCACCGCCCATCTGGTTAGTGGTCCAGGCCGAGGACGCAGGCAGCAGAAGGCCCGGACTCTGTCGGGGGTCGCGGGTTGTCTCTTCCAGCATCACCAGGGCCATGAGCTGCCCGCCCTGCACCGGCGGCGGCCCATATCCACCAGGGCCTATCGCGATGGGGTTCACCCTGAAGGTATCGCCCGCCGCTCTGCCCTCGTAGATGGGCCACTGCCCATTCTGATCCATGTCTTGGGGGCTGATGTGGATGCGGCACGTCGCTGCCCCCTCTGTATGCTGCCAGTCGAAGCTGAGGCCAAGCTGGCCCCCCTGAAGCACTGCCCTGGGCAGCATCACGTCGGCCCGCATCTCCCGTTCCGTCTGGCTATCCCCCGAGCGGCGGCGGAAGGGAAGATGCGTCATCATGCGGACGGGCTTGGTGTCTGCCACGCGCATCCACAAGTTCCACCCTTGGCCCGGAGGCACGGTGAACCGACCACGAATGGCGACGTAGAACCTCCCCTTGGTGAACTGCTCCGGCAACCTGGACCCCGGCTCCCGCACCTGTACGGCCAGAACCTGCAGGCCCGATGAGCCCAGGCGGACGGCGATCGGCTGTTGGCTCTCCCAAAGCAACCTCCCCTGGCTCAACATGGCGGCACGACGGGGCTCAACATACCTCCGCCACTGCCAGGTACCGATGGCTATCAGCGCGAGGAGCGCGAGCCCCGCCACCGCCTTCCATCGGATCCGAAGGGGACGGTGCAGCGCGTCTGGCTTGGGGTCCGCCTCAGGTACGGGAGTCTCTGCCCTTTCCACCTCCGCGAGCCGTGGTACGAAAGGCTCAGCGAGTCTGCGCCTGGGAGGGGCCTCTCTACGCTCCTCGCGCGCCGGTCCCGCCGGGCCACTGCCTCCGGCCTCGTCTGGTCCCTCACTGCCCAGGCCGCCCACACCCGCACCTTGCTCTTCGTCCATTGCTACCCCCACGCCAGCCTGCCCTAGTTGAGACGCCGGGTCTCCCCGCCCCATCGGGCGGGCCCTGTCCAGCCGACTGGAGGCAGGTTCCGCCGCTCCTCGCTACTAAGGTTCCTTCGCTCTATACGACCATTCTACCAGACCTGCCGGCAAGGGTTCCGATCTCCCAGCCCTTTTCCCGAGATGGGGAGGGGATTCCGTGCTGGCGATGGCTCACCTTCAGCCTCCACGAACAACCAGGCGGCACCGCTAGTGAACCCTTGCCTCACGGTCGTCACCGCGACCCTCCTCTTCACGTCTCGGGAGGAGGAACCGGGGCAAATGGGAGCGCCCGCGCACCGCGCGGCCTCGAGGAGCTAGCGAAGAGCATTCCGTCAGGCCCCAGGGACAGCCTAACACCCCGGGCGCGCGGCTTGTCCCGGCCGCCGGGGACCCCGACCGGCGACTGATACAATCCTACTGCGCCCTCAAAAAGGACGGAAGGGGGGCATCCGCCCCTCACAGCCCCCCTCTCCGTCCCCAACCGCGCTGGGCTCCTTGAGTGGCGCGGCAGGGCTGGCGCCGTGGATGCCTAGAGGTCCGAGGCACGGCGCTTGGATGTGAGTGCTCAGGCATAGGCGGTGGACTGCTGGTTGTACCAGTCCGGCTTCCGAGGAGTCCCTTCGGGGACTGCGAATAGGGGCTTAGTGGACGGCATCCGGTCCGTCCGTCGGACTTAGGCAACGTCCGGAAGTCCTTGGGTGACGGAGCGCCAACCTTCGGGCTCGGTCACCCCAACCAGCAGTCGCGCCGCGGAAGAAGCGGGGAGTGGAAGAGGCAGAGTGGGAGACAGGGAGAGCTGTTAGAGAGAGAGGAAGGGG
>DASXUI010000303.1:0-1731 GCA_036504955.1 Armatimonadota bacterium | reverse complement strand
CTTACGACCTTACGACCCGTCAACCCAAGGACGCTACTGAACAACCACATCAAGCTCCGCCATGGAGGCGAAGGGCTGGGAATCGAAGCCGCTTAGGGCTTCGAAGCGAAGGTAACGGGCGCTGGTGGGCGTCGGAAGCGGGATCCGTTTGAGGTCGGCGTCCCTCGCGAAGGAGCCGCGAGCGATGGGAGGGCCCCAGGTAACGCCGTCGGAGCTCAGGTAGATGGCGTAGTCGCGCACCCAGCCGTTGGATTGGTCTTGCCTGGGTAGACAAAGGACCGCCTTGAGCACGCGGGGGGCGCCGAGGTCAACGGTGACCTGATGCGGGAAGGGCGGGCGTGGGCCCTCCCAGTCCGTGTGCCAGAGGGTGTCCGGGTTGTCATCGAGAAGGCGAGAGGCCCCGAATCCCGGCGCCTCGCTGTCCACGGAGACCACCTTCGCGCCAAGCCGGCTCATCTGGGAGGCTGGTCCCGAGCTCAGGGCCGGCTCCAGCTCGGTCTCCGACAGGGCCTGCTGGGGACGGAAGGCATCGGACGCCATGTAGGCCAACAGGCTTCGGCGGAGCTGTCTGGCCGCCGGGCGCTGGTCCAGGTCCCTGGACAGATCCAGGGAGGACACCAGAAGGCGGCCACTGCCTACTCGGGCTTCAAAGAGGTACGCCAGCTTGTGGTTGCGCGTGAAGGCGTCCACCGCCTGGGAGATGGGGCGAAGCCCGCGCGGCAGGTCGTCAACCACCAGGCAGCGCGCGTCGTTCAGCAGGTCGTACCACTGCCAGTTGGTCTGCGCCTCCGTGGGGAACAGCCCGAAGGCGGGGTGGGACGGCTGGCAGAGCATCCCCATCGTCAGGGGCTGGTCGCGAAACCAGACCGGGCTCCAGAAGAGAGGGGTGAAGCGGCCCCGGATGTTGCCCGACGGGCGAGTGACCTGCAGCAGCACTCGTCCGCCCGAGGCCAGCGTCTTGCGGGTGGCCTCGTCCCACGACTGGCTGATGGTGATGCCCTTAGGCTCCTCCTCGGAGGTCACCGGGTAAACCCAGGCCTCCCAATCGTTGGCGACCGTGGTGCCGGCCAGGCCGATCGTGACCGTTAGTTTGACTGGCGCATCCAGTCCCTGGAAGGGCACCTGAAGGGAGCCCAGATGGGTGAGCTCGCCTGTCTTCAGTTGGAGCGCCGGCCAGGAGCCGCTGGCGACCACGCGGCCCCGCTGGTCCCGAACGCTCCACTCCGGCCGCGCGTCGGTCAGGTCTTGAGGGCCATAGTGGGCGATGTCGGCTGACGCCGACAGGGTCTCGGCGGTGGTGTAGGCGCGTTTGGGAAGCCGCAGCAACGGGACCGTTGGCGCGCAGAAGCGTCGCCACTGCTCTGGGGTGATGAAGCCCTTGCTATCCCAGAAGGGGTCCAGCACACCCACCAGGGCAGTGCCCTGGCCGGGGAAGTCATGGAGGTCCAGCAGCGCGAAGCCAGCCTGTCCCGGCGTGCGAAGGAGCCGCTCGATCTCCTCTTTGTACAAGAGTGCGGAGAGCTTGCCGGAGGCCTGGGTGAACTCCTCGGCTTGGCCAAGGAGCCCCTTGGCGCGCAGGTCCTCGCGGATGCGCTCGAAGTTGCGGGCCCTCAGGACGCCATCGTACTTGGGAATCTCCGCCATGCGTGGGTACACGGCCCACTGGCCCACCTCGTGCTCCACGATGGGCGCCGCGTGGCGGGCGACGGTGGCGCGGTTGTCCTGGTCCGT
>DASXUI010000302.1:0-11488 GCA_036504955.1 Armatimonadota bacterium | reverse complement strand
CCCCCCCCCCCCGCACCCTCTTCTGCCTTCTCTATGCCCTCTGTGTCTTCGCACAACCAGAAGGGCCCCCCGGCTTGTGGCTGGGGGGCCCTTTCTGTTAGCTATGAGGCAGTCGGGCCTCCGAGGAGGTCCCGCTGGGTTGGCGACTAGGGAGCGGCTACCACCACCTGCCGGAGCAGGAGGATGAGGTCGCCCAGGTCGATGACGCCGTTGCCGTTCATGTCGAGGGCAGCGACCTGGTCCGGGGTCAGCTTGACGCCGTAGACGAAGGCACGCAGCGCGTACCGAAGGTCAGCGATGTCCGCCTTGCCACTGAAGTCCGCGTCACCCTTAGTGAGGGTGGCGGGGCCGGTGGCGATGCTGAGCGGCGAGATGCGAGGAGGGGCGCCGTTGAAAGCGCCGCCGCCGGTGCCGTCAAAGCCCTTGATGGCGATGACGTTGGTGCCGCCCATGTTCCAGAGCTTGGCCGGGATCACGTAGCCGCGCTGAACATTCCAGGCACCGCCCAGGTCGCCGTTCTTCTCGAACGGCCAGTTGCCGGTTTTGCCGACCTTGACGCCGTTGACGTAGGTCTCGTCAACATCGTCGAAGGCGAAGGCCAGGCTCAGGGACTTGCCCGTGAACTTGTCCTTCCACTCCGCCGGGAGCTGGGCAGGGGTGATGGTGAGTCGCAGCCAGCCGTAGATGTTGTCGGTGCTGCTGACTACGTCCCAGTTGCCGGCCTTGCTGGTGTCGTCGCTGACGTCGAAGTTCTTGAAGGCGCTCTCGTCAGCCTGCGTGGCCCAGAAGGGCTCATTGCCGGTGACCTGAGGGCCAGCCCAGATCTTCCACTCGAAGCCGTTCTCTTTGGTCAGGTTGAGCACGGACTTGGCGGCGTCGACCATGAGGTCGGCGCGGGCGCCCTGTGCTCCTACCACGGTGACGGCCTTAGCCTGGCTGGCGCCAGCGGTACCGACGGTGTAGTTGCCGGGGGCGACCTGCAGGGCGAAGTCGCCCTGAGCCAGGGTGGAGGTGCTGGTGACGGTGCCGTCAGCGGCAAGGCCGGAGACGGTAAGGCCGCCCGCCAGAGGCTTGGTGTCCGCGCCGACCACGTAGCCGTAGACGAGGCCCTTGGAGTTGTTGGCCACGCGCAGCCGGACGAGCTTGTCGCCGATGCTGATGCCGCTGCCGCCGCTGCCGTTGAAGGAGTAGATGGTGAGCTGGTTGTCAGCGCCGAACTTCACCAACTCGGCCGGCACGGGGTAGGCGCGGTCCGCGTCCCACTGGTTGGTGGTGCCCAGAAGCACGCCGTTCAGGTAGGTGCGGTCCTGGTCGTCGTCGTTGAAGCTCTCCAGGATCATGTAGCGGTTGAGGGCCTGCCAGTCGGCGGGAACCTTGAAGGTGACGCGGTAGACGTCCCACTCGTTGTCGCCGAAGACCGTCGCGGTGCCGCGGTCGCCGGACTTCAGGTCCATAGGCACGGAGATGGACTCCCAGGCGCTGGAGTCGTAGCCGGGCGCGTAGAAGCTGTTGTCGGTGCCGTCGATGGCGGCCTTGATCTTCCAGGGGTTGCCGACGGGCTGGTAGAGGGTGCTCAGGGCCATGGCGGGGAGCACGGTCACGGGAATCTCGGACACGGTGCCGTCGGCCACGGTCACGTCCTGCGTGATCGGAGCGTCAAGCTGGACGCCGGAGATGGTGGCCTTGTAGGCGCCCGAGGGGATGTTGTTGATGGCGACCACGCCCTGGGTGTTGGTGGAGGCGTTGGCGATCTCCTTGCCATCCGCGCCGGCCAGACCGATGCGCACGCTGGTGGCAACGCCACTCTGGCTGAAGGGCAGGCCGGTGGCAACCAGGCGAACCGCGCCGGTACCCGCGCTTTGGAGGGTGTGGACGCGCATGGTGCTGTTCAGGCCGATGTCGCCGCCGGTGTTCCAGACGAGGATGGCCAGGACGTTGTTAGCCTTCAGCGTGCCGGCAGGGATGACCAGGTTGCCGGGGCTGTTGCCGCTGCGGTTGTTGCCCAAGGCGACGCCGTTGAGCCAGACGCCATGGGTGTTATCGTCAACGGCCAGGCCGGTCAGCACGGAGGCCTTGTTCAGCGGATAGTCCGTCGGAGCGGTGAACTTGGCGCGGATCCAGAAGCCCTGGATCTTCGGCTGAGCCGGGGTGTTCTTCTTGGCGAAGGTGAAGGCGGTCCAGGCGCTGTCGTCAAAGGCCGGAGCGATTGGGGCCGTCTCCTGTGCGCTGGCGCCAGGTCTGATGGCAAGCGTCGTGTTGGTGGCATCCACCACGAAGGCGTCGGTGACGCCCACGGTGATGTTGGCGTTGGCAGACTGGCCGACGCCCGGCACGGTGACCTTGATGGTCTGGCTGGCGGGGTTGAGCTCCTCGCCGGTGAGAACGGCGGTGTAGTCGCCGGGGGCGGCCGCAACGCCGAAGACGCCGTTCGCGTCAGCCTTGACACGGACCACGAGGCCAGCAGCGTTCTTGAAGTCGAGGTTCACGCCGCCGACGGGAGCGCCCTTGTTATTCTTTACGGTGCCGTTGAGGCCGCCGACGGCCAGGGTGTCCGGAGCGTCCGTGGGGTACTCAGAGACGTTGAAGATGTTGGAGAGAACGGCGTCGGTAACGGCCGTCTTGGGCAGATTGCCGGAGGGGATGTCGTAGATGCGCGTGAAGCCGGAAGCGGCGCCCGCGAAGCTGTAGTAGCGATGCCAGCCGGAAGCGGTGTTCGCGTCGCCCTGCGCCAGGATGACGTGGGCGTTGGCGTTGTTGATGGAGCGCTTGGCCTGCCATGGCTCAACGAGGCCCCAGGCTTTACCCGCGTCCGTGATGACGACGTCCTTGTTGATGTCGCCCTTATCGGAGCCGTTGATGCCAAGGATGACGTTGGCGCCGGTGCCGCCCCAGCCGTCGGTAGAGCGGGCAGCAGCGGTCAGGTCTCGGTGCCCGTAGAAGGGCCAGTCACCAACCCAGACGATCTTGCCGCCCGCGTTGAGGTACTGGCGCATTACCGCGTTGGGATCAGGCTTCTGGTCCGCCGTGGCGCCCATCTGGTTGGTGATGACGTCCATGGCCATCACCAGGACGGAGCGGGCGTGGTCAGCGATTCGGTCCTTGATCCACTGGACGCTGGTCTCGCCGTTGACCTCGGTGTAACCCTTGGAGACAAAGAAGTCGCGGGTGGCCTTGGCCGCGTCCGCGTTCCACCAGTTGGTGTCGACGCGCGTATCATAGTAGACCGCGCGCTCGAACTTGGCCCAAGCGCCGCTGGTGACGCATGCCACTAACGCGAGTGGCAGCAGCACCCGAAGAATGGCTCTACCCTTCATACAAGCTCCCTTCCTCTGCGATAGCCCTATGACTACGGCAGTTGACCAAAGACCGCTGGCACAGGCCCCCCGGCCCCTAAACACGGAGTGGGCGCGCGCTTCGGTGAAGATGGCCTTCACAGCTTAGGCCCCTATACGTTACGGCCGTGTTAACTCCTTCTCTGTCTCCGGGCCTCCATTAGCTTCTGATGGGCTCCGATACGTTCAGGGGGCCTCGAGCGGACGAGAACCCGGGCCCGCCGGCTGGCAGGTGCGGCCCCGTTCGGGCTCGTATTGGGAAGTTGAGCTACTCGTTGGCCTGTTGGTCTTGGCCCCAGCTCGCGCCGCTCACGGGTTCCAGAGTCCAGTGGGCCGCGCTGCCCCTCCAGTCTCGCGCCGCTCGGCGCGAGTTCGCGGGCCGAACTGAGCTTGGGCGTTGTGCCGTGCTGACCGCCATCACACGGCAGGGAGCTGCGGAGCGAAATCTATGGATAAGAAGTCGCGGAACCTGACCCTTGCCGGGCTGGCTCTGATCGTGGTGCTGCTCGTCCTCTTCTCCGTTCTACGGGGCCAGCGCGACCAGAGCCTGTTGGTGCGGATGCGAGGACCCGGGCTGCTGAGGGTTGATGAGATCCGTGACTGGCAGGGCCTCGTGAAGAAGCTGGCCGACGTGGACGTGGCGGGCAAGCCGAGCCCCACTCGCCGCATCGCGGAGGTCCTGGCCGGCGACGTGAAGCAGATCCTCTCGGACGCCAAGAAGTCGGGCAGCATCCCCACGGAGAAGCGGCCGGACGTGGTTCGCGGCCTGGTGGAGGTGCAGCGCAACCGCGGCCTGTACCAGGTGGCGGACTTCCAGGGGGTCGCCCTCCCCGCGGAGGCCAAGGAGCTACTGGCTCGCGCGGACCTGATGGACCGCGAGTCGGAATGGCTCAACCGGTACGTGCTTGAGGCGGTGTTCCCCACGGAGATCGCCAAGGCCGACGCCCCCAGCCCGGACCAGCGAGTGGCCGCAGCCAAGTCGCTGCTGGAGTCCGGGCGGCTGGTGGACCTGGTGCTGGCCCAGCCCGCGGACATCGAGGAGCGCCAGAAGCAGTTCGGCGCGCGCGAGGTGCTGTGGTCGGACGCCAGCGCCCGCAAGGATGCCGTGGACGCCCTGGCGGGCGTTGGTCTGCGGTACCCCGAGCTGAAGGACAAGGCCATCGACGCGTTGGTTGGCCTGATGAAGGGCGTGGACCGCGAGCAGCAGGACGTGATCGCGAAGGTCCGGGACGAGGAGACGGCCCAGCGGCAGATGTGCTGGAAGATTCTGCGCCGCTACGGCGATGCCCCCATCGACCGCCTCATCGCCGCCTTGAAGGACCCCTCCGGCGGCGTCCGCGACCAGGCCGTGGACGGCCTCGGCGTGCTGGGCTATCCCGCAGCGGTGAAGGTGCTGCCCTGGGTTAAGGTCAAGGACACGCGGGGCAAGGCTGTTGAGGTCCTGTTCAGAGCTAACCGTGCGGCCGTTGACCTGGTGATCCCGATGATCGACGATCGGGACGAGGAGATTCGGGCGGCCATCGCCGAGCTCCTGGGCCGCCTGGACGATACGCGCGCCGTGCCCGCCCTCCTGGCTCACCTGAACGACACGGCCCCCAACATCCGCCGCAACGTGATCCGCTCCCTCGGGCAGATCACAGACTCCCGTGCCACCCTGGAGATCGCTCGGGTGATGCGCGAGGACCCGCAGGTGCGGATGGAGGCCATCACCGCCCTGGGTGAGATTGGCGATCCCCGCGGCGTGGATCCCCTGGTGGACCTGTTCAAGGGCTACGACCTGGAGGTTCCCACCGCCGCCATCGCGGCCCTGACCAAGATCGGGCCCAGCTCCCTGCCGCGCCTGCTTCGGGAGGCCAAGAACCCCGACCCGGAGATCCGCCTATACGCCACCAGGGGACTGGCATCGCTCAGCGGCCCGACCGTGGTAGCGCCGCTCTTGGCCGCCGCCAAAGACTCCGACCCCAAGATCCGGGAGGCGGCAGTGGCTGGGATGTCCAAGTTCCTGGAGGGCGACGCCCTGAGGGTGATCCCCACTCTGGTCGCGGGCTTCAGCGATCCCAGCGCAGGAGTCTCCACTTCCTCCGTCGCGGGACTGAAGGAGCTGGGCACCTCCGGAGCGCCTGAGGTGAAGAAGGCCGTAGTGGGCCCGCTGGTGGCTCTGCTGGGCCGCTCCGATCAGCCGGCAGCGCAGTTCTACGCCAACAGGGCCCTGTCCCAGATTGGCGGCTCGGACGTGGTGTCGGCTCTGGTGTCCGAGCTGAAGAGCCCCTCGCTGTCCATGCAGAAGTGGGCGGCCCTGACGCTAGGTGACGTGGAGCAGAAGGAAGACTCCCAGAAGGCGACGCCGATGCTGAAGCAGCTTGCGTCGGACCCCAGGCCCGAGGTTCGGTGGGCGGCCGAGGAGGCCCTTCGGAAGATGGGCCGCAGGATCCAGGGCGAGTCGCCGAAGGATGTAAGCTAGACCCGGGGTGGGGCCCGGATGGTCGCGGTACTCCGTGCGGTGGCCCGACCAGTTTGCCGTTGCCAACTCGCGGGATCGTGCGTCTAAAGCTATGGCTCAGGACGTTCGGTCCCGCGATCGCGTTGGTGGAGGGCCGAGGTCCGGCTCCCCCGAGCAGTTGCCGGTGCTGGGTTGTCGCATCCACGCCGGGCACCGCGCGCGTCCGATGGCGCCCTGGTACCGGCAGACTTTCAGCGCGTTCCCGCGTCACCCACGGCGCTCTATTGCGCCGCCCTCGATACAGGACGCGAACCGTTCCGTCGATACTGGGTGATGGATGCACGCTCTCCAAGGGCGCTTGGTTCCATCCGCAAGCATATGTGTCGGGCTCGCCCACGGGCGAGTGGTCAGGTCTGAGCCGGAACTTTGGACTGGTCTGGCCGTTCAGTCCGGCGCAGGGCAAGGAGAAGGTATCTTTTGACCTCTAGCATCACCATTCGTTCGGGCCGCTTACGCCCTTTGGCTCTGGCGCCTCTCTGCGGCCTACTGGCCCTGGTCTGCGTGTCGCAGGAAGCTCAGGCTTCGGTCCATGGGGGCAAGGAGTACATCCGCGCGCTCAGGCAGTACCACGTGCCGCTCGTCTCGACGCTGTCGGAGCCCATCGTAGCATCGCAGTCAGGGGATGCGTACGAAGTCCGCGGGAGCCTCAACGGCATCGTGTCGCAGGGGACCGGCTACACGCTGCTGGTTCACGGGGATAACGGCGGCAGCTACTCCGTCTCTGGGGCGGGGGCCACGCCCGAGGTGGTGATGGGCAGCCGGATCCGCGTGCTGCTTGCGGACCCGTCGGAGGGCGCCCCTGGGCAGGGGGGCTGCAAGGTGGTGGCCGTTGCTCTGGACAACGACGTTGAGGCGGCGACGCCGCGTCCCGCCCCCAGGCCGACAGCGGCCAGAAAGCCGGCCGCTCGGAGCCGAGCGCCGCTTGCCAGCCGCGGCATGACCACTCAGCGGGCGCCGTCAGCCCAGGTGGTCACCAGCGCGGGGGTGTTCGACGCCTACAAGAACGCCATCCACTACTTCAACTCCCGATTGTCCGAGGAGCAGCTCAACACCATCACCAGCGCCATTCTGGGCTACAGCGTGAAGTACGGCGTGGACGCCCGCCTGGTGATGGCGGTGGTAGCTTCGGAGTCCAGCTTCCGCTTGGGAGCCACCTCTCGCACGGGGGCCATGGGTCTGGGGCAGCTCATGCCTGGCACCGCGCGCGGGCTTGGCGTCGCGAACCCCTACGACCCCGTCCAGAACCTCAAGGGAGCGGTACGCCTCATCCGGGGGCACCTGGACAGCCACGCCGGGAAGGGGCCTGAGCGGCAGCTCGCGCTGGCTCTAGCCTCCTACAATGCCGGCTCCGGGGCCGTCCGCAAGTACGGGGGCGTTCCCCCCTACCGCGAGACGCGGAACTACATCGCCAAGGTCTCCGCCTGGTACCGGCAGTTTTTGGGGCAGTAGAGCGAGCAGCTCAAAGGGAATGAGGGGGTGACGAGGTGAGGGGGTGAAGAGGTGAAAGAGCCTCAGCCCAGAGACTCGGACGAGCACAGTCCAAGTTCTGATGCTCTTTCACCTCTTCACCTCCTCACCTCTTCACCTCCTCAGTCCCTTCGGCTTTGAGCTCCACCTGCCCGGCGGCGTGGTAGGAGCTGCGGACTAGAGGGCCGCTCTCCACGTGGCGGAAGCCCATGGATTCGCCGATCTCCTTTAGCCACTGAAACTCCTCGGGCTTCACGAAACGCGCGACGGGGAGGTGGTCCAGGGAGGGGCGCAGGTACTGGCCGATGGTCATCACGTCGCAGTCCACCTGACGCAGGTCCGTCATCAGCTCCACCACCTCGTCCAGCTCCTCGCCCAGACCCACCATGATGCCGGACTTCGTCACCGTGCCGGGCGCCATGGCCTTGGCTCGCTTCAGCACTTCCAGGGAGCGGGGGTACTTGGCCTGAGGCCTCACGGTGGTGTAGAGGCGCGGCACGGTCTCCAGGTTGTGGTTCAGGATGTCCGGGCGCTCCTCCATGACGGTTCGGAGGGCGGTTTCGTCGCCCTTGAAGTCGGGGATCAGGACCTCGATGCTGGTCTTGGGGCAGAGCTTGCGGGTCTCGGCGATGGTGCGGGCGAAAATCTTGGAGCCGCCATCGGGCAGTTCGTCCCGGTTGACGGAGGTGATGACCGCGTGCCGCAGCCCCAGGTGGGAGATGGCCTTGGCGACGCGCTGAGGCTCCATCTCGTCCAGCCAGGTGGGGCGGCCGGTCTTCACCGCGCAGAAGCCGCAGCTTCGCGTGCAGGTGTCGCCGAGGATCATGAAGGTGGCGGTGCCCTGATTCCAGCACTCGCCCATGTTGGGGCAGTGGGCCTCCTCGCACACGGTGTGGAGCTTGAGGTCCCGCCTCAAGCCCACCAGGCGTGTGTAGCTGGCGCCGCCCGGCGCCCTCACCTTCAGCCACTCCGGCTTCCGCTCTAGCTGCTGCATCGATCTCCTTGCCCGTCCCAGACTTTCATCGCGGGGTCGCCTTGCGAACTCACACGGCCCGTTCCACTCCCATTATAGCGCTCGCGTGCCGTCGGCAGGTCCGGGCACGCTCTTCTCGGCGCGTCGGGCCCATGCCGAGATGGCGCTGCCGCCGGTAAGCGGCCCCATGGGGGCAGAGGGGCAGGGCTGGCGGGGTCATTGCCCCGGGTTGGAGGCGAGGAAGCGTCTGGGAGAGGCCCTGCGCTGCCTGCCTTGGGGTCGGCAGGCTCCGGCGAAGCATGGATGTCAGAGGTAGCGGCATCCCAGATGGTCGGCGGCTGCGGAGAGCGGGCCATCCTGCGTGGCCAACAGTCGCCCCTCCCTTAGTGTCAGCTCCAGGTAAGCCGCATCGTAGACCGTAAGCCCATGGGCCCGGGCGAGCATCAGGGTGTCGCTCAGGGCCCGCTCATGTGTGTGCAGGTCCACTCGTACCTGCAGCCTCGCGAGGTCACCCAGGAAAGCGGCCACTCTGGCCTCGGTGGTTCGGCGGTGCTTGAGAGCGACGTTCAGCACGTTGCCCACCTCCAGGTGAAAGAGCGAGGGGACAAGCATCCCTTCGGTCTCCGCTTGAACCAACACGCGGTCGGTATACTCGTTGGCCTCCAAGTCGAAGGCCCAGGCGAGCGCCACTGAGGCATCGACTACCACTACAGGCGACCCTCGGACTTGTACTCAGCTAGGCGACCGTCAAGCCCCTCACCCGCAGCTCTGCGCCGAGCGATCATCCGCTCCGCGACGCTCTCGCTGGGACCCTCGACGGGCACTAGCTTCACCACATCCTTGCCGTGATGGGTAATGGTGATCTCTCGGCCTCGAAGGACGTCCGCGATCAGGCGCGACAACTGACTCTTAGCCTGGTAGATACCGATACGCTCAACCTCCTGATGTGCCATCTCGCACCTCTTGGTCCTAGGCAGACTAGATTATGGTCTAGTCTATGCCATGGCGCGCCCCAGGGCAAGTTTCTGGTTCTGCTACTCCGAGAGCGGCGGCGTGCGTCGGTCCCTCCCTCGCGAGCTGAGCCCCGTTCTGAGGCGGCCAGGGCCAGGCACGGCCGCTCGTCTCAGCGGTGCGGCGAGAGGCCCGGCATAGGCCGGCGAGGCGCCCCCCTTCTGACCGTCGCGACCAGGGGAGGTGGGCTCCCGCTGCTCAAGAGGATGCGGATGGGGCACCGGGAGCCCTGAGGTGCCGAATCCTGAGCTGGGGCCTGGGCTACGCCCCTGCCCCACATCAGGCCACCGGGCACCAGGCCTCGAGCAGAACGGCGCTGCCGCCATGGGGCTCCAGTCGGACAGTGCCGGCGGCGCAGGGCACCAGGCAGGAACGACCGCGGCCCAGACGGACCGGCTCCGCGTCGCCTACCCGGGCGTCCACTTCACCTTCCAGTACTGTCAGGATGCGGAAGCTGCCATGTGTCTCCTCGTCACGAGCGGCCCGCAGCTCCACCTTGTCCGCGCAGAAGTAGGGGCACTGGACCATGGGGTAGACGGTGTTGCCGCCCTCATCGCGTGCCTGGGGGTGAACCTGGGCGCTGTCGGTGGCCTGGTAGTCGATCACGTCCAGCGACTTCTGAATGTGGAGCTCCCGGGGCTTACCGTCGAGGCCCACCCGGTCCCAATCGTAGAAGCGATAGGTGACGTCGGAGTTCTGTTGGCACTCCCAGATTACCAGGCCCTTGCCCACGGCGTGGACGCGCCCGGCAGGGGTAAAGAAGATGTCGCCTGCCTGGACGGGAGTCTCCTCGAGGCACTCCTTGACGCGGCCCTCACTGATGGCGGCTTCCAGCTTTGGGCGGTCGATGCCGGCACGCAGCCCCGTGATCAGCCGCGCTCCCGGCTCGGCGTGGACCACGTACCACATCTCCGTCTTGCCCAGCTCCCCGTTCTCGTGCTTGAAGGCGTAGTCGTCCTTGGGGTGCACCTGAACGGACAGGTCCTCCCGGGCGTCCAGGAACTTCAGCAGCAGCGGAAGCTGTCCGCGCCCCAGAGCCAAGGGCGCCTCCCCGACCAACTCCGGGCCGAACTGGACCCTCAGGTCCGAGAGCGTGCGGCCGGCGTAAGGGCCGTTCGCGACCACGCTGGAATCCGAGCGGTGGTCCACGATCTCCCAGGACTCACCGATGGGCCGGCCGGGTGGAACGCCCTTACCCAGGAGCTTCCGCAAGGTCTGGCCTCCCCAGACGCGCTCCTTGAAGGTGTCCTGGAAGATGAGAGGATAGGCGACAAAGGTATGGGTTGGATCTGGCATGCGACGTGCAGTCCTCCTGTGGTGGCGTGTTCGGTTGGCGGCTCCCAGCTCTGGTTAGTGCCGGAGCGCGCGGTGGTCTCCGGTGACAGGGGCCAGGCCCCGGTCAGGTTTCCGGCCCTGAAGCCCTTCTACCCCAAAGGCTGGATAACCTCTCGCATGGGGCCGGGCCGGCTGGACCACTTGGGCAGGGACGCCAGGCGTTGTGGGCGAGATCGCAAGGAAGGCGAGGCGGATGTACAACATGCAGCAACTGGCGCGGACGGCCGCGCAGGAGGGGGCTTCCGACATCTTCATCAAGGTGGGGGTTCCGCCCATGGTGAAGGTCTCGGGGACCGTACATCCGGTGGGCGACGAGCCGCTCACTCCGGAGGACACCGAGGAGCTGTGCCTCTCCCTGATGACCCGGGAAAAGGACCGTCGGAAGTATGACCAGACCCTGAGCTGCAACCTGGCCTGGCAGTCGGAGTCGGCCGGGCGCTTCCGCGTCAACGTCTACACCCAGCGCGGCACCATGGCGATGGTGCTTCGAAAGGTGAGCACCCAGGTTCCCACCCTAGACGGGCTGGGGATGCCGGAGACCCTCAAGTCGGTGTGCATGGAGCGGACCGGATTGGTGCTGGTCACTGGGGCCACCGGCAGCGGCAAATCCACGACCCTGGCAGCGATGGTGGACCACCGGTGCCGAAACCACGCCGGCCACATCGTGACCATCGAGGACCCCATCGAGTTCCTGCAGCCGGACCACCTCTCCATCGTGAGCCAGCGGGAGGTCGGGACGGACTGTGACAGCTTCGCGGACGCGCTGAAGGACGCCTTGCGCGAGGCGCCGGACGTGGTGCTGGTCGGAGAGATCCGGGACCGGGAAGTGATGGAGGTAGCCCTCCACTTCGCGGAGACCGGGCACCTCGT
>DASXUI010000301.1:0-15537 GCA_036504955.1 Armatimonadota bacterium | reverse complement strand
AGAGCTTGAGGGGGTGAGAGGGTGAGGGGGTGAGGGGGTGAAGGAGCCTCAGACCCTGGCCTGTGCTCGTGAGAGTCACTAGGCTGGGGCTCTTTCACCCCCTCACCCCCTCAAGCTCTTCTTGGTGCCTTCGTGTCTTGGTGGTGACTCTTCCTTGCCGCGGCCTAAGCTACGGGCACTTCCTTGCCGGCTTCGGCGGAGGCGTAGATGGCGTCCAGGATCTTGGTCACCATCAGGGCCTGCTCGCCGGGGACCGGGACCTCGCCGTCGGTCTTCACGGCTTCCACGAACTTCCGGATGTTCTCCGCGTGGGTGCCGATGTTGGGCAGGTGCGCCGGGGAGGTGTCGAGCAGAGTCATGTTCCGCTCGGTGTAGATGCGGCAGGGAGCCAGGGTGCAGCCGCCCTCGGTGCCCATGATCTGGGTGGAGAAGATGTCGTTCTCCAGGTTCGCCGCGAAGGAAGACTCCAGCACCAGCGTGGCGCCGTTGTCGAAGCGGACGAGGCCGACCGCGAAGTCCTCCACGGTGAAGGTCTCGCGGTTCCACTGGCCGAAGAGGCCGACGATGCCCTCGCGCTTCCCGAACTTCTGGTAGGTCTGCCCGGAGACGGCGATCGGCTTGGGATGGCCCATCAGCCACAGGGTGAGATCCAGGATGTGGACGCCGATGTCGATGAGCGGGCCACCGCCCTGCTTGTCCTTCTCGCCGAAGACGCCCCAGCCGGGGATTCCGCGGCGTCGCAGAGCCTGAGCGCGAGCGAAGTACATCTCGCCCAGCTCACCCGCGTCGATGGCGCGCTTCAGCGCCTGGGCCTCGCTGGTCTGGCGGTTGTTGAGTCCCACGCAGAACTTCTTGCCCACCTTCTTCGCGGTGTCGACCATCTTCTGGCCCTCAACCGCGTTCACGGCGATGGGCTTCTCGGTCAGCACGTTGCAGCCGGCCTCGAGTGCCGCGAGGGTGGGGGCCATGTGGCGGTAGTTGGGCGTGCAGACGCTGACGATGTCCAGCTTCTCCTTCGCCAACATCTCCGTGTAGTCCAGGTAGCCGGTGGGGATACCGAACTTCGACTTGCCTTCCTCAACGCGCTCCGGAAGGATGTCGCAGCAGGCCACGACCTCCACGTCCTCAAGTTTCTGGTAGCCGGGGATATGAACCGACTGGGCGATGCCACCGGTCCCGATGATGCCAACTCTGAGCTTATCCACGATAGCTAACTCTAGTCCTTTCCCCTCCGACCTGACACCTAGACAGGCCGGAGCGTTTCGGCGTGGGACCGTGGCCCCGTTCTGCGGCCTGGACCATCACTAAGCGCCTAACCCGCGTTGTTCACGAGACCCTGCGGTTCGTGCGTCACGCGGGCCCAACCAACCTGCGGCGCATGGTGTGGGCTAAGCGTCTCATTCAGACAGCCCTTACTCGGGCGCGATGAACACCTCCGCGCTTGTCTCTTCGACAGCCCACCTGTTGCGTCCAGTTACTGCAAGCCCTGGGCTCCGCCATCAGGTTCCCTCCGGAGCCGTCCCTCGTCCACTCGTCGCGGCCCGATGCGTGTCAGGGCGCGAAGAGAGGGTCCGTGCGGGAAGGGGCTGGAGCTAACTGAGAAGCGAAGCGGTTACGTGGTATCGGCCATCGGAAGCCGGACTGGCGTCCCCAGTTGGGCGGAGCGATAGGCGGCCAGGGCCAGCTCAACTGCTGCCCGGCCGTCCCGCCCGGTGACCGGAGGCTCCTTGCCCTCCCGGACGGCCTCCGTGAAGAGCCGAAGCTCTCGACGGTAGGGGTCCTCCATCGGCACGTCAGGCACCTCCAAAGCAGGTGTTTCGGAACCGAGACGGCAGAACTGAATGGGTCCCCCAAAGCCACCGTTGGTCAACGTACCCTCAGATCCCTGCACCATCATGCGGTATTCCCCAATCGCGGATGCGATGGAGGCCTCCAGGCGGCCCAGGGCGCCGTTTCGGAAGCGGAGGGTGAGGTAGTAGGTGTCATCGTAGCCCAAGGAGGCGTCGAGGGCGATGCGGGCGCTTTGGGCGTAGACTGTCTCGACGTCGCCGCACAGGCAGCGGAGGTAGTCCAGCTCGTGGGCGTGGACCTCAAGCAACACCCCGCCGGAGGTCTCCATTCGGGACCGCCAGCCGGCGGAGAAGCCCTGCAGGCCGCTGGTGACCCGGCGAATGCTGACCGCCAGGGGCTGCCCCAGCTCACCGGAGGTCGCCAACTCGTGGCACCGGCGAAAGACGGGGAAGAAGCGGACCACGTGGCCGACCATAAGGCGCACGCCGGCCTCCTCTGCCGCGCGGATCATGCGGTCGCAGTCGGCCAGGTTCAGGGCCATCGGCTTCTCACAGAAGATGTGCTTGCCGGCGCGGGCTGCCCGCACGGCCTGATCTGCGTGGAGGTGGTTCGGCGTCGCCAGGACTACCGCATGCAGGCCGGGGTCCTCCAGAAGCTGCTCCAGGTCCTGCACCGCCCGGGCGCCCAGTCGCGAAGCAAGCTCCTCGGCGGCCATCCTGTTAGGGTCGCAGACAGCAGCGACACACACGCCCTCGATGGTCGCCGCGTGGCCGCTCAGTGTGCGGGCGATGTACCCGCATCCCACAACCCCCAGCCGAAGCTCCGCGAGATCAGTCCCCAAGAGCCATCCTCCCCTTTGCGAGTTCTACCCCCCTCTTCTGCGCGAGGGCTGACGGATCCCCTGAAGGCGGGCGGTAAGGGCGGGTCGTAGGGTCGCTGGGTCGTAGGGTCGTAGGGGAAGGGCCTCAAAGGGTGCGTCTCGGCGGCACCAGAGTGGGGGGGTGTGTCCAGCGGCCGCCCGCCCGGCGGCGGATCGCCGGGCTCCGAGGCTCAATCCTCCTAAAGGAGGGTTCTGACCCGAGGGTACATCCGAGTGCTCTGGCCTTGGTTTCCTCCCAGAGGCGGGTTCTTGCGCCAGGAGGCACCATTGGTTCAGAACCCCGGTTCAGCGGGATTGAGCCCCGGAGCCCGGCGATTCACCGCCGGGCGGACGACCGCCGGGCACCCGCCTGTGGCTACACCACCGAGCTGTCCGCAAGGCCCTCACCGTCCGACCGGTCCGACTAGTCCGACCGGTCCCCACCCTCCGAGGCCCTTCCCCTACGACCCCACGACCCTACGACCCGCCTTACCCACAGCTCTGCTTGCCCTTGCGGGTGGCGCCAGTGCGCTCTGGGGGACGCTTTGGCTCCTGCCGCGATAGCAGGTCCGCGTACATGCTGACTGCCATGGTGGCCGCGGCCTGCTGTGCCGTCGAGGCGGATTTCATGGGTGGCCCCGCCCAGCTCACCGCGAGGATACCCGTCTGCGGATCCCTGCCCAGCTCCCAGACCGCCTCCGCGCCGGCTCTCAGCACCGTGAGGTACTCCTTCCGAGGAGACACCTGCTGGAGCAGGGCCAGATACCGGCAGCCCACTCCCTTGAAGGCCTGGCCATCGCCCCGGCACTGCTCGTTGGAGCCATCGTGGAGGACCGGCCCCAGGCGCGTCTCGTGGGTCTCCTTGGCGACCATGAACGCCGCGATATGGTGGGCGTCCTCCAGGTAGGCCTTCTCGTGGGTGGTGCGGTAGAGCTCGGCGGCCGCGCCGATCATCAAGCCCTCGTTGTAGGTGAACCGCCAGGCCAGCTTCGCGCCGGAGGGCTCTATGTGGTCGAGGACCTGGTACGTCTTCGGGTCCACCATGTTCTTGCGCCAGTAGGCATAGACCTGACGAGAGAAGTCCAGGTACGCCTGCTTCTGGGTCTCCTGGTACAGCCGCGCGGCCAGCAGGGCGGGGCCCGCGTTGGAGGCCGTCGCCTTCTGCGTGTGAGCCTGGTCCCACCAGATGCCGCCCGGCTCCTCGCCACAGCAGGAGGTATCCCACTCCTTGCTAATGTCGGCCATCAGCGTCTCGGACTGCCGCAGATAGGCTTCGTCGCCCGTGAGCTTGTGCGCTCGGAGGAGCGCCAGGGCCATCCAGTTCTCGTCGTCATAGAAGTCGACCAGCCAGCCTCTGCGCTCGCGACCTTTGAAGAAGCCTCTGATGACCTCCAGGTATCGTGGGTCCTTGGTCCGCTCCGCCGCGTCAAGCACCGCGTCGATCGCCTGGGCGGAGGTCCAGTACCCGGTGTGCCCCCGGGGCGAGGGGTAGTGGTCGTAGAAGTTCCCTTCCTTCGCGTCCCAGAAGTGGGCCACCAGCGTGCCCACGGCTTCATCGGCGCGCCTCGCGGCCTCCTTGGCGTCCATCTCCTCAGCCCCTCCCGCGCCAGCACCCAGAACCGCCAAGAGCACGGCGGCCATCCACAGCCAATGTGTCATGTCGCCTCCCATTCCATGTTATCAGGTTGGGGGGCGTTCCTGGGGACGGCTGGGCTGCTTGGTGGGGCACCAAGCGCCCTCGGCCGTTCTGAGGGGTACGAGACGCCCGTGGCCGCCGCGGGGGCCACGTAGTGGGTTGCGAGGGAGGGCACCGGGCGATGGGGCGCGGGCTACAAAGACCCCAAGATGCGCTGGTAGCTGTCGTAGCGAGTGTGGGAGATGCGGCCGCTCGCGAGAGCCTGCTTCACGCCGCACTGCGGCTCGTGCGTGTGCGAGCAGTCGGTGTACCGGCAGTCCTCCGCGGCGTCCACGAACTCCGGGAAGTACCAGCAGACGTCCTCGCGCCGCAGTTTCCAGAGGCCGAACTCACGCACGCCGGGTGTGTCGATCACCTCGGTCCCGTTCGGCAGCGCGTAGAGCTGAGAAGCCGTGGTGGTGTGTCGCCCCCTGCCGTACCCCTCGCTGACCTCCCGCGTGAGGATACGCAGCTCCGGGTGCAGCGCGTTCAGCAGCGACGACTTCCCGACACCACTGTGGCCCACGAAGACGCACCGCTTCCCGCCCAGGGCTGCGCGCAGGTCATCCACGCCATCCCCCTGCTCGGCGGAGCAGAGCACGACCCGAAGGCCGATCTGCCGGTAGGGCTCCAGCTTGCCGTAGGTCTTGGCCCGATCCCTCTCGTCCTCCAACTGATCGACCTTGTTGAGGCACAGCAGCGGCTCCGCTCCCCCGCGCTGGACGGCGATCAGGTATCGGTCGATCAGCTTGGGGTGCAGCGGCGGCGCCTTCGCGGAAACCACGATCACCACCACGTCCATGTTGGCCGCCACCACGCGCTCGATGTGGCGGTACATGGGATCGGGACGGGAGAGAGTCGAGGTCCTGGGCTCCACGGCCATGAGGGTGGGTTCCCCGTTAGGCCCCGGCCCGAAGGCGATGCGGTCCCCGACCGCCACGCTGGTCTGCTGGGCGGCGGTCATGTCCGCGGGCAGGTGGCACTCAAGGTCCTGGCCGTCGCCTTCGAGCTCGGCTTGCCGCACGCGGCACCTCCCCGGCGCGAGACCCGTTACCAGTCCCTTGCACGCCTCGGCGGCGGCCGTCCTTGTATGCCCAGCCGGCAGAGACCGCTCCTCCCGGAGCAGGGCAAGTGCGAACTCCTCAAGGCACCACGATCCCCCTCGTCGTATCTTTTCGGCGGGCGCGCCCTCGGCAGAAGGCGCCCGCCGCGAGACGCTCGACAGGGCTACCTTCCGCTTCTGAGCAGCCCGCTGCATCAGCGCGCGCCGGTCCACGGGACTGAGCTCTAGCATCATCTCGTCGAAGGCGCGTTTGTCTCGGTTATTCAGTGCCGTGTATCCTCCGTATGAGGTTAGGGAGTGGTCCACCGGTCGGTGGAGAAGCAAGGCCTCTGGCCGGTGACTGCTCGACCCTGTATCGAGGGGGCGTACGGAGGCGCTAAAGCCGAAGGCGGTGCCGCGCCCGGCAGACGCGCTTAGGCGACGCGGCTGGCAACATCGCCTCGCCCTCCTCGGCTGCCCTGGGCTGGCGCTGGGCGTCCGGCGCCCCCCCGGCCGATGCTCCCCAACCGATGGTTGGGGCATGGGCATCCCGGGGGGGCGCCGTGCGTCCCAAAGCCGGGCAGCGCCAGCGGCACTCGGCGCGCGTCCGCGTTCGGTTGCTTCCTCGACACGGCCGGACCGGCGGCGGTATACTTAGGGGTACTGTGATCGGCAGGCGCGCTACTTCCAGGGCTTGCCGGCCTTCTAGGAGACGAGGTACCCCGCTCCATGGTCCGTTCTTCCTTGCTGCTGGCAGGGCTCTGCCTTCTTGCCGCGCCACTGATCGCCGCGCCTCCGAGGATTCCTGACGCTCCCTACCAGGACTCCGTTGCCCGGTTCACTTGGGCGAGGGAGCATGGCTTCGAGGACCGGACCCTGTGGCTGGACGCCACCGCGAACCTGGAGCGGCTGAGCACGCGCGAAGGCGTCTGCCGGGTACTGGACAAGTGCGTGGACGCCCGAATCAACACCGTGGGCGTGGGCGTCAAGAGCCCCTGCGGCTTCGTGCTCTACAAGAGCCGCATCGCGCCCAGGATGGGGCGCTTCCTGGACCGCTTCACCTATCCGGCCGACTACGACTTACTTCGGACCGTTGTGGAGGAGGGGCACAAGCGGGGCCTTCGGGTCGTGGCCCTGGTGATGGTCTTCTCCGAGGGCCGGAGGGTGGACCGGAGCGGCCCGGCCTATACCCGCTTCCCAGGTTGGCAGAGCACCGTGTACGTGCCTACGGCCGAAGGGGGGCGTCTCGGCCCGCAGTCCGAGCTGGATAACGGCCACTTCATCTTCGTCAACCCGGCACTGCCGGCGGCGCGGCACTACGAGCTCTCCGTCTTGCGCGAGATAGCCGCCAACTACGACGTGGATGGTGTCGCGGTGGACCGCTGCCGGTACGCGGGCGCCCAGGCCGACTTCAGCCAGGCCTCGCGCCAGGCTTTTGAGCGCGCGGCCCACCTGAAGGTGGCCCGGTTTCCGGGGGACATACTCACTTACCGGTGGCCCTCCAAGACGGTCGTGCCCGGCAGGCTGTACCGAAAGTGGATTGCCTGGAGGGCGGGGGTCATCTCCGACTTCATGCACCGCGCCGCGGCCACCGTCCGGAGCGCGCGGAAGGGCGCCCAGTTCGGGAGCGTGGTGGGGGCCTGGTACCCGGAGTACGCCAGCGAGGGCGCCAACTGGGGCAGCCCGCGCTTCGACCCCGCGAAGGAGTGGGGATGGGCAACCCAGAGCTACCGACAGACCGGCTACGCGGACGTACTGGACTACCTCACCCCCATGTGCCTCAGCCCGGTGGTGACCCTTGAGGAGGCCAAAGCGAAGGGGCGGGGGCCCGTGTGGAGCGTTCAGGGCGGCGCGCAGATGGCCAGGCAGGCGGTCGCTAACGCGTGCTGGGTCTACGGGGGCGTGTGGGTGAAGCAGTACGAGGGCAGGCCCGAGGAGTTCCGCCGCGCCCTGGAGACCGTGTCCAGGGAGACCAATGGGGTGCGGATCTTCGACCTGAGCCAGGTTGAGGAGTACAACTGGTGGCACATCATTAAAGAGGTCTTCAAGGAGCCTGCTCAGCCGCCCACCCTCCGGGGAATGAGGCTGGCGCGCGAGCTACAGCCTAGTCGTTAGGGGCTCTCGGCGCCTCTCGTTACCTGCCCTGCGGAGGAGCCGGCCGGGTTGGTGGGCTATATATAAGCGGAGGATGACGCAAACAAATATGGCAATCGCAGAGAAGTCAGGGCAGGAAGTGGTTGCGGAAGCCGCGCGACGGCGGGTGGCTGACCTATGTTACGAGTTTCTGCTGAAGCAGACGGAGCCCATCCGAATGGGCGACATCGTCACCGCCGTGACCAAGCACATTGGCGTGAGCGCGAAGGTGGTTCGCTTCGCTCTGATGGACCATACTCGGTTCCTGATGGTCGGCCGCGAATGGGACTTGGTCGCGCGTGACCTCGATCCGCGGCGTGCCATCGAGCGCCTCATTGCCGACGTGATCCGCGCCTACGGTCACCCCATGGACCTTGCCACCATCGGCCGCGAGCTGTCCCACAGCCTCAACCGCGGCCCCCACGCCCTCATGGACGTGAGTGAGCGCATGGTCCGCTCCCGGCCCGAGTTCTTCCGCTACGAAGGCGCGAAGGTCGGCCTCACTGAGTGGCTGCTGGAGCTGAAGGGCGACACGCCGGAGGACATCCTCTGGGAGAACTTCGAGGACGAGTCCGAGGTGGACGCCCTCAAGGCCCTCGCCTCCGGCATCGACTGGAGCGCTGGAGCCGAAGCAGCGTCCCTCGCCATCATGGACAAGGCGGAGCGCCCCATCGGCAGCCGCGCCCTCCAGTTTGTGGTGTGGAGCCACCTGCGGGACGATTTCAACCCCGAGGCACTCTTCAAGACGCTGTACACCCGCAAGGACACGGCGTTCCTGTCCGGCGGCCTGTGGTGCGGCCCCGCGATGGTCAGCCAGTTCTCGCAGGCTTTACAGGCCGTGGACAAGCAGGAGATCGGCGTGGAGCTGTCCGAGGAGGACCTGCCCAAACCCATCTCCATCGAGGCGGCCGACCTGGAGACCGTGAAGGACCTCCTGAGCGGCGGCCCCTCGCGGGTGGTCGACATCCTCGAGACCCACTTCGAGATCCCGCGTGACGACCCCGGGTACAACCAGAACCGAGAGTCCCTGGAGAAGGCGCTGCGCGGCGACAGCCGCTTTGAGTGGGCCGGCTGGGACCGCTGGCAGCTCGTGCAGCAGCCCCCGGCCAAGGCGCTCCAGTTCCCTGAGCTGCTCCAGCCCATCTTCCTGGACGTTGAGACCTCCCAGGGGCAGTTGGTGGACCAGGAGCTCGAGGACGAGGGTCTGGACGGTGACCTTGCCGCCGAGATCCAGAAGCCCCTCGCCGCGCTTCAGGGCGACCTGCAGCCGGAGGACGGCGGCGCCCGGGCGATCCTCACCTGGTGGCACCGCGAGGCAGGCACGCTGCCCTCACCCGCCGTCAGCAAGGCGATGCCCGCTCTGCCGGAGTTCATTCGGCTGGACGCCACCGATGCCAAGGGCAAGCACTTCGAGCTCTGGCTGAACAACCAGATGCAGCTCATCTTTGGCCTGGGAGAGTTCTACAAGTCGGCGGCCCTACCCCATAGCGGCGCCATCTTCCACCTCGTGGCCAAGGGCGGTCCCGGAACCTACACGCTGGAGTATAAGGGTGAGAAGGATAAGCAGACTTTCATCGAGCCCAGCCGTGTGAAGGACCTGCTGGCGATTCGGGAGCGCTCCATGACCCAGGAGATGTCCACCTGGGAGGTGCTGAAGGACGTCATGTCCGCCTACAGCAAGGGCGTGAAGTTCCCGGAGCTGTACGCTGAGGTGATCGTGGTAAGGAACAGCACCGCGCGCCTCATCGCCTCACTGCTCAGCTCTTACTACGGCTTCTACGAGAAGGGCGGCAACTGGCACTTCAACGAGCGTGACGCGGACAAGGGGTTCAAGAAGCCTAAGCGCAAGTACATCATCAAGCGATGAGCCAGCCCGTCCGCGTACGCTACGCGCCCAGCCCGACCGGCAGCCCGCACATCGGCAACACCCGCACGGCGCTCTTCACGTGGCTCTTCGCGCGCGGGCACGGGGGTGTCTTCGTCCTGCGCATCGAGGACACCGATCGCGAGCGCTTCGTCCCCGGCTCTCAGGAGATGATCGAGGAGGGCCTGCGCTGGCTCGGCCTCGATTGGGACGAGGGCCCGGGCAAGGGCGGCGACTACGGCCCCTATGTGCAGAGCGAGCGGCTGGGCCTGTACCGCGAGTACTCGGACCAGCTTGTCGCGGAGGGCAAAGCCTACCGCTGCTACTGCACGCAGGATCGCCTCACCTCCATGCGCGAGCAGCAGACGGCCGCCGGCCTACCTCCCGGCTACGACCGCCGGTGCAGGGACCTGACGCCCGAGCAGCGCGCCGAGGAGGAGGCGAAGGGCAGCCCCTTCGTCATCCGCATCAAGATGCCGCTGGACGGCGTGACCACCTTCCACGACGAGGTGCTGGGCGACATCAGCTTCGAGAACCGGCTGCTGGACGACTTCGTGGCCATCAAGTCGGATGGTGGAAGTCTGTACAACTTCGCGAACGTGGTGGATGATCACCTGATGGGGATCACCCACATCATTCGCGGCAACGAGTTCGTCAGCAGCACCCCACGCTTCATCAACCTGTACAACCACTTCGGCTGGGAGCCGCCTAAGTTCGCCCACTGCTCCTTGCTCACCGGCCCCGGCGGCGCCAAGCTGGCCAAGCGCCACGGCGCGGTCGGCGTGCTGGAGTACCGCGACCAGGGGATGCTGCCGGAGGCCGTGTTCAACTTCCTGTCGCTGCTGGGCTGGTCCCCCGGAGACGATCGGGAGCTGATGTCTCGCGACGAGATCCTCCAAGCCTTCAGCCTCGAAGGCCTGACCAAGCACCCCGCCTTCTTCGACGTGGAGAAGCTGGTATGGATGAACGGCGAGTACATCCGGTCCTGTTCCATCGACCGGCTCGCCGAGCTCCTGGTCCCGCACCTCGTCTCTGCCGCGCTGCTCCCCGCCGATCCCTCCGAGGCGGACCTCGCCTACCTGAAGCGCATCGTGCCACTCATCCAGGAGCGCGTGAAGCGGCTCAGTGAGGTCCCGGAGCAGGTCGCCTTCTTCTACGCCGACTCGTTGGACTACGACCCCAAGGGCGTCAAGAAGTGGCTCTCCTCCGCGGAGACCCCCGCGCTGCTGCGCTCCGTGGCGGACGCGCTGGGCGACCTGGACGCGTGGACCATCGATGGCATCGAGGCGGCCGTACGCTCCGCCGGTGAGTCAATGGGCGCCTCAGGCGGCAAGGTAATCCACCCCGTCCGCATGGCGGTAACCGGCAGGACCACCGGCCCGGGCCTCTTCGAAGCCATGGAGGTTCTTGGCAGAGACCGCTGCCTCCACCGCCTCAAAGCCGCCGAAGGCCTGGTGCCCGTGGACTAGGAGCAGACCGCCTCACCACAGAGGCACAGAAGCGGCAAGGCTGATGGCCAAATGGGCTGGAGGGCCTCGGAGCTGGGAGCTAAGCCCTCTGGGGCGAGGTGGGGTGCCCGGCGGCGGTCCGCCCGGCGGTGAATCGCCGGGCTCAGGGGCTCAATCCTCCTGGAAGGAGGGTTCTGGCCCCAAGGTGCACCTGAGCGCCCCATCCATGGTCCGCACTGATACGAGGGTCTGGCCCTAGGTTGCGCCCTGGGTTCAGAACCCCGGTTCAGCGGGATTGAGCCTCGGAGCCCGGCGATTCACCGCCGGGCGGACCGCCGCCGGGCACCCCACCTCGCCCCAGAGGACTTAGCTCCCGCCTCCGAAGCCCCCTCACTCCCTCTTGTGAGGCAGTCTACCGCGCCGCCAGGGCTAGGCGGATGAACTCCGCGTGGGCCTCGGTCCAGGGTGTTGCCGGCAGGTCCGACGGCCAGCTCTGGCGGTCCGCGTAGAGGCGTTGGAGGTTCTCCTCTATCTGTGGGTTGCCGCCGGTGAACTGCCCGATCAGGTCCTGGTGTCGGTCCGCCAGAGCCTGCGCCACTGGGCCTGCTGGGTCTTCGCCAAGCGCTGCCTCCACGTCACGGGCTAGGTCGGCCCAGTCCTTCTCCGCCTTCGCCTGGACCTCCGGTGACCACCTGCTGCTGAGGTCCGCCATCTGCTCCTCGGTGTAGTAGCCCTTCACCCATTCCACGTTCGTCTCTCGCTCCATTCGCGCTGCCTCCAGAGCCTCCAGAAGGGCCTCCCGGTCCCGCGCCTCGCCCACACGGGTCTGCGCGCGGTCCAGCAGCCGCAGTGCCTCGTCCAGCCGCCGGCGTCGCTCCAGCAGCAGCGTGCGCTGCATTCGGAGCGCGGCCGGTAGGTCGAGGGCGCGGCGGTCGAGGAGGTCCCCAATCCGCTTGAGGGGGATGCCGAGGAGGCTGAGCGTGGTGATCTGGTGAAGGCGCGCGAGGTCGGCGGTGCCGTAGAGCCGGTACCCCGCCTCCGTTCGGCGGCTGGGCGATAGCAGCCCCAGCCGGTCGTAGTGGTGTAGCGTCCTCACCGTCACCCCCGCGAGGCGCGCGAACCCCTTCGCTCGCAGGGGCCTGTCGTCTGTTCCCATCGGCATCCTCCCGCGAGCCATGCTAGACTATGACGCAGCGTCAGAGTCAAGGGCCCTCAGGGACGGGGAATGTCGGCGCGCACGATGTCCAGTCTGAGGCCCAGGGAGCCCAGCACGCTCTCCAAAGTCTTCACCCGGGGGTTCCCCTGCCGTGAGAGAGACCTGTACAGGTTCTCCCGCCCCCGGCCGCTAGCGCGAGCAACCCCAGAGATGCCGCCCTCCCGCGACGCTGCCACGTCACGGACCGCGTGCAGCAGCTCCTCCACCCCACCGTCGCTATAGGCAGCTCTCACGTACCCAAGCGCGAAGTCAGGGTCCTGAAGCTCCGCCCTAATATGCTCGCCAAAGCTGCGCGTCTCCATGTGTCGCCCATTCCCTCTCGCATCCCTGGGCCTCCGCTACATCCGGTCTACATCCACTACCACGCTCACCCCAGCACGCAGGGGCCAGCAGTAGCGGCCGGAGCGGAGTTCACTTGGGGTGAGAACGAACTCGTGATCGTTCAGTACGAAGAGCTCCTTGCCGAAGCCATAGGGCAGGTCCACTACGTCGAGGGTGACTCGCTCCCTTGAAGCAGGGTAGCGCCTCGGTTCGACATGGGTGGTGGTGGCCTCGGCCGCCCTGAGGTCCGGGAGCCCAGCAGAGGGGCCTGCGTGGCGGCCTGGCACCTCAACGTCGAATCTGGCGCCGCGCCCGACGAGGACCACTGTGCCCTTGCCGGTCCTGAGCACGAGCCGATGGTCCTCAGGCCCATGCAGATACGTCCACGACATGAGGGCGCAGATAGGCACCACTATGGCGAGCGAAGCCAGAAGTGCCCTGGGGCGTTGCATACGAAACTCCTCCAAGGCCCGCTGCTCTGACTTCCTCATATGACCGCCCCGCAGGTGCTCCCGGACAACGGGAGGGCCGTAGAGCCCCTTGCCGTTGCGGCGCAGCGTACCCTTCGCGCCTCACCTGCTTGGGATTACCGCATCAATGCGGTCCATGGTTCAGTTGCCCCGACGTGGGTACGCTCACGTCGACGACCGCAGGGCTGAAGTGCCGCCCGCGTAGGCGGGCGGAGAGCAGGGCAGCGAGCGGGTTCAGCCGCTCGTCACCCACCACCGCCGCTCAACACCCCCGTCTCCTGCTACAGGCTGTCCACATCCACCGACACGTCCGCTCCAGCGGGCAGGGGCCAGCGGCGGGCGCCGGAGCGGAGCTCCCTTGGGGTGAGGACGAAGCTGCGTCCGTTCACGACGAAGACCTCCTGTGTGAAGTATCGGGGCACGGTGACGTCCTGGAGCGAGGAGGTTGCCTCCGAGCTGGCGTAGGTCCTGGGAACGACGTGGTCTGAGGAGGAGTAGGGGTCTGGGTCCTCCTGGGGACGACCGGGTGTAAGGCCTCTCGAGGGGGCTGGGGGCTTCCCTGGCACCGTAACCACGAAGGGGTTGGTGTGCGATTCCAAGGTCACGGTGGCGCTGACGGTGTGAAGCACGAGCCGGTGACGCTGCGAGCCATAGACCCCCGTCCAGCAGGCGAAGGCGACTAGCGGCGCCGCCACCGCCAGGCAGGCGCGCCACACCCTCCACCGCTCGTGACGGAGCGCTGCGTTGGCGCGATCCTCTGACTGACTCATGGCAACCGTCCTCGCTGACACCACCGATTGCGGGCACCCTGCCCGCCGGCGACGGTGCTCAGGGTCTGGGCTACCACCGCCTCCACGGGACCGGACGATCCCCTTGCCTGATCTACTTCGGCATGCGGTGCGGTGGTTCATTCGATCGGGTGGGCGCGGGGTGGCTGGGCCGCGCCGTGTGTTACGAGCGGCTGAACCCGCTCGCTGTGCGGCCCCGTCCGGTGCCGGCGCCCCGCCTGCGCGGGCCGAACTGCAGGTTGTGCCACCGACACTCTGAGGGCACCCGCCGCGCCCGCGAAGGCGGGTGCCCGGCCGAAGGCCGCACAGCGAGCGGGTTCAGCCGCTCGTCATCCGATCAGCCCCATCTTCTTGCCGACCTTCTTGAAGGCCTCCAGTGCCCGGTCCAGGTGCTCCTGGGTGAGGGCGGCGGACATCTGGACGCGGATGCGGGCTGTGCCCTCTGGGACCACGGGGTAGCCGAAGCCGGTCACGAAGACGCCCTCCTCCAGCAGCCGCTGACTGACGGCGATGGCGCGCGCGGTCTCTCCCACGATGATGGGGATGATGGCGGAATCGCCTTCCAGGGGAGCGAAGCCGGCCTCCAACAGCATCGCACGGAAGGCGCGGGTGTTGTGGTGTAGGGCCTGCACCAGGCTGGGGTTGGAGTCCAGCACCCGGACCGCCGCATCAGCGCTGCAGGCGACGGTGGGGGGCAGGGCGTTGGAGAAGAGTTGCGGGCGGGAGCGCTGGGAGAGGACATCGCAGACCGCCGCGCTGGAGGCCACGAAGCCTCCCGCCGCGCCGCCTAGCGCTTTGCCAAGCGTGGAGGTGATGACGTCCACCTCGCCCATCACGCCGAAGTGCTCGTGAACGCCGCGCCCGGTGGCGCCCATCACGCCCGTGCCGTGGCTGTCATCCACGACAACAACCGCGTTGTAGGTGCGCGCCAGGTCAAGGATCTCCGGCAGCTTGGCGAGGTCGCCCTCCATGCTGAAGACCCCGTCCGTGAGGATCAGCTTGCGCTGGTTCCGCTCGCAGCCCTCCAGCCCGGCCTTCAGGTCATCCATGTCGGAGTGCCTGTAGACCGCCTTGCGCTGCGGCCGCGACTGGCGCACCGCGTCGATGATGCTGGCGTGGTTCAACGCGTCCGAGAGGATGACGGTGCCGGCGTCCGTTAGCGAGGGGATGGCCGCCTCATTGGCGTTCCAGCAGGAGACGTAGCTCAGCGCCGCTTCCGTGCCCACGAAGGAGGCCAGTCGCGCCTCCAGCGCGTGGTGTGCCGCGAAGGTGCCGCAGATGAAGCGGACCGAGGCCGTGCCCGCCCCGTACTCCTTCAGCCCCTGGATGCCGGCGTCGACCACCTCCGGGTGCGCGGCCAGTCCCAGGTAGTTGTTGGAGGAGAGAACCAGCACCTCGCCGCGCCCCTCCATCTGGACCACGGGACCCATGGGGGAGCAGAGGGTGTTGAAGTGCTTGTAAGTACCTGCCTGCCGAAGCGCGTCGAGCTCCTCGGCGAGGGTGTTGTGAAGCTGGGTGTTCATGCTGGTCTCCTCCGTGGGTAGTGCGAGGTTCCAGGGGTCTCCCGAAGGGGACGGTTCCGCTGGGGCAGCCTGGTGGGGCCGATCATCCATCTGGCCGAGGGTGTAGAGGCCGATCGCCCACCCCGTGAAGGGGCGGGCTGGCCCTGCGCTCCGCGCGGAGGTGCCCCGCAGCGAATGGGTCTACAGGGCGGGGATCGGTGGGGCTGATGGCCCTAGCGACAGGCCGACCAGCCGCCCTGCCGTTCCGCGCGGGGGTGACCCCCAAGCCCTGGGTCCAGACGTCGTGTCTCTTCCGGTGGACGGTAACGTGCTGCGACGTTGTCCGGCGGCAGCTCCGCGCGGAGCGCAAGACCAGCCCACCCCTTCACGGGGTGGGTGATCGGGACCACGGGGCGCCGGACAACGTC
>DASXUI010000300.1:0-4747 GCA_036504955.1 Armatimonadota bacterium | reverse complement strand
TACCGTGACCATACGTTGCGTGTCCACCGACCAACGGCAAAGTGCTGCGACGGTGTCCGGCGGCAGCTCCGCGCGGAGCGCCAAGCCAGCCCACTCCTTTACGGGGTGGGCGATCGTGACCACCGGTCTAGGGCATGAAGGCGGCCCGACACCCACTGAGGCCCTTCCCCAAGGGCCCTACAGCCCGGACCCGTCACCGATAGAGAGCGTAGGGGTCAGCCGATACCAGGGCGCGGGGGGCTGGGGCGGGTTGATCGCCATCAAGGGAGGCTGGGCGGGCAGAGAGCGGCACGGCCAGCGTCTGCCTCACGCCATCGGAGTAGCGCAGGGTAGCGCGGACCGCCACGGCGCCCGTGGTCCGGGCGAACACGGCAGTGAAGGGCGCCGCCGTGACCTCATCGCGATCCAACGTTCGGCTGTCGCGGTCTAGGAGCACGAGGGTGATGGCCTCGAGGCCCTCCTCGGCGCCGGTCCAGGTCACCTGCAGACCGCCACCGGGCCGCGTCTGGAAACGGAGCTGGTCGGACGGCCTGACGGACGCGGGCGGAGCCGTCGAACGCCGCGCGGCGTCGCGGGACCTGCGGGCATCGCTTCGCCACTCATAGACGTAGTCATCATCTCGATTGCGGTTGATGACGACCACGCTGGGCTGGCTGGGAATGTACACGGGACGGTCTACCACTACCGGCTGCTGCACCACGATGGGGCTGGAGTAGTAAGGGTAGTAGCTCGGCCAGCCGCCCCAGTAGGAGTAGCTGTCATAGAAGGGCCAGTTGCTGTAGGGCGAGTAGAGGTAGGTAGGGTATCCCCAGCTCTGGTAGCCGAAGGTGAAGGACGAGCGCCCGCGCCACGGAGACCCCACGGAGATGGAGCCGCCCCAGTGGTTCCGGCCCACGTAGACGCCCCCCACTGACCGCGGGGAGCGCCAGCCGATTCCAAAAGAGCCGCCCACCGAGATCCTGCTCCCTCGGGCAAAGGACGGCGTAGCGCCAGCGCACAGGAGCAGCAAAGCGACGACAGGGACTACGATTCTGCGCACCACGATACCCTCCTCCAAGCATCCACGGCCGCGGCCCCACGGACTCGCGCCGGCGGTGACCAGCTATGTCTCCTAGATGGCTGAGCCGCGCCCAAGGTTACTTATACCTCTCCACCCACCACCCCGAACAGGCCACTGGTGCGGGGGAAACTGCGCCGGTACTCCAGGATGGACCAGGGGCTAGGGTGCTTAGGGGACTTAGGGGGCTGAAGGGGCTGAAGGGGCTGAAGGGACTGAGGGGACCCAGAGGTGCCGAAGAGGCTGAGGGGGGAGGGGGTACTGAAGTTGGGCGGGGCATGAGCCGGAGGCGTCCGTCTGAGGCTCCCCCCCTTAGTCCCCTCAGCCCCCTAAGGCCGTTTGGTGTCGCCGCAGTTGGGTTACTGATGCTTCTGGCTGGGTGTTCGCGTCAGCAGCCGGCGCTGCCGCAGACGCCCGCTACACTGGCTTCCGAGGATCCGTGGGTGCTGGAGACGCGGGGGACGGCGGGGCACAAGGACGCCCATCTGGCGAATGGAGTGCTGGGTCTGCGCGCCGGGGTCGAGGGGAGCGCGTGGCAGGATGGCCAGCCGCTTCTCACGATGGTCTCCGGGCTCTACAACGCGGAGCACGTGGTGCGGGCTCCCCTGTTCGGCGCGCTGGCGCTGAACAACGGAGTCCGGTGGCTCCGGGCCTCGGACGGCCGAATCTCGCAGTTTCAACAGAAGATGGACCTCCGGCGCGCGGTTCTGACCACGTCGTATCGGTGGGACGCCGATGGGCGACCCGTGGACGTGGAGCTTGAGCTTCTGGTCCCTCGGCCGGGGCCTGGGGATGCTCCCGCTCCCGAGGCCTGTGTGCTGAGGGCCAGAATCACCCCCCAGTACAAGGGGGAGCTTTGGGCCGCCTGCCCCTATGGTGTGCCGGCGGACGCGCCCTACGGAAGGACGGCGACCACGGGAGTCGCCGCCAGTCAGTGCCACGAATGGCTTGTGGCGGACGGGCGGCATCGCGTCCACGTGGCTCAGAGGCTGCTGCCGTCGCCCGCCTTCGTTGCCGGGCCGGTCGCCGCGGCTCCTTCGGGCTCCGCGACCGGCGCTAACACTGGCAACCCGTGGAGCCGGGCGGAGAAGCCCGTGGAGGGGGCGCCTCAGAAGCCCCAGCGCGCTCTGCCCGCCATCCTGGGACGCTGGGACGCGGAGCCTGGGCGCCGCCTGGAGCTACAGCGATGGGACGCGCTGCGAGTGGTGGGAGCGAAGGGGCCCGGAGCCGACACGCTGATGCCGGGCTTGGCACGGCGCGTGGCCGCCGGGTACGACGCCACGCTCGCCGCGCACGCTCGCGCTTGGGGGCGGCTCTGGCAGAGCGACATCCTGGTGGACGGCAGCCCCCGGGAGCAGCAGGTGCTTCACGCCTTCCTCTTCTACCTCTACGCCAGTGCTCGGGAGGGCTCCACCCACAGCATCCCGCCCCTGGGGCTCTCCGGCACCTTCTGGGGTGGGCACATCTTCTGGGACGCCGACCGTTGGATGCTTCCCGTGCTGATGCTGCTGCACCCCGAGCTGGCGGACACCATCGTAGCGTACCGGCAGCGGACGCTGCCCGGCGCGATCGCTAACGCCCGAGCGGAGAAGTTGCCCGGCGCGGACTACGCCACGGAGAGCGCCGAGACCGGCAGGGAGATCGCTCCGGCCGAGTTCCCCATGGAGGATCACAACACCGCCGACGTGGCGGTGGCCCAATGGGAGCACTTCCTGGCGACGGGCGCGGGGCTGCCGGCGCTTCGCTCCCGGTACTGGCCGGTCCTCCGCGCCACGGCCGACTTCTGGGCATCGCGCGCTACCTGGAACGCCCAGGCCAAGCGCTTCGAGGTTCGCAACCTCGTCTCCCCGGACGAGACGGCGGGCGTGGTCAGCAACGACGTCTACACGAACGCGATGGCGCGGCGCAATCTGCGAGTGGCGCTCAGGGCGGCTCAGCTCCTGGGGCAGCAAGCGCCGCCTCTGTGGAGGAAGGTTGCCGACGGCCTGTGGCTGCCCTTCGACGCGGCGACTCAGCGCTACGCGGAGCATGAGGGGTTCAGGCCCGGGCGCCGTAAGCTGAAGCAGGCCGACGCCCAGCTTTTGGCCTTCCCAATGCGCCTACCGATGGATCCCAGGGCACGCGCCCAGCTCCTGGACTTCTACGCCCCGCTTACCAGCGAGAAGGGCCCCGCGATGACCGCGAGCATCCACTCGGTGATCGCCGCGGACCTGGGGCGGCGCGATGAGGCCTTCCGATACTACCAGGAAAGCTATAAGGACTTCCTGCGGCCGCCCTTCCACCTCTTCTCCGAGAAGCGCCCCACGGACAACACCAACTTCCTCACTGGACAGGCCGGCACGCTGATGTCTGTGCTCTACGGCTTCGCGGGGGTGCATCTGGAGGGGATCGAGGAGGGGACACCCCGTCTGAGCGTCCGGCCCCTGCTGCCGCCTGGGTGGAACGGGCTCACGGTCAAGGGCCTCCACTTCCGCGGCAAGGTCCAGCGCCTGAAGGTGGCCGCCGATGGCAGCTACACCCTTACCGCCGAAGGCTCCGCTACCCCGGCAAGGGCCGACGGCGTTCCGGCGGGCGAGGGGGCCCGGGCTTGGCAACCCGGGCCCCCTGGGCCGGTAGGCCCCCGATCGTTGCCCCGGGTAGCTAACTACGGGAAGGGATGCACCTGCGCGCTAGCAGCGCAGCCGGTCCGACCAGCGCCAGCAAGCTAAGCGACTGTGACACGGGCTCTGGTACCGGATCTGGTCCCGGCCGTGGTGCCGGGTCGCCAGGGGCGTAGACCGTGCAACCGACCCACATCGTCCCGACGTAGGCGCCCCAGTCCGTGCCGAAGTGAATGCCGAAGCCGATTGGATAGAGCGTGTCCGGAGCCAGGGCCTCGGTGGTTACGGTGAGCACAGGACCATACTCCGAGGTGCCCGCGGGAAGCGGGTTGCTGAAGGAGTAGGCCGGAGAGATAGACACAGGGTAGGGGCACGTGGACTGGGCCCCCAGGAGGTAGAGGTCAACGTCGCTGGCGGACAGAGTGCCATAGAAGGTAACGGAATCGCCTGGGGCGCAGATGAGATGGCTAGTCTCCAGGCTGAGAGTCTGCGAAGGCGCGCTGTTTGGCACCAACAGCGTCAGTGCCAGGGCGACCACCACCATCGGAACTCGCATGGGTATACCTCCCTGTTGGCAGGCACGACCCAGGCTGCGCGGAGCCACGCCCGGCCCTGAGCGTGTCGCCTGGATGGGGCCGAGGGTCTCGCCACTAGCCCCGGAAGGGCTCTTCTGGGGCCGGTTGGGCGGTCACGGAGATGCTGATTCGCCCAACCGCGGCTTCGGCCCGGGGGCAGCCTTTGGTCGGGCTCAGCACCCCCTAGAGCCCGCTGGTACCCCCATCGCGCCGCCTCTCTGATATGACTAGCGCACGAATGTTAATCTGACAAGAGGCAACTGCTGGCTACGGCGATCGGCTAGCCGATCGCCGTAGCCGCGTGCGGTTTCGCTCAACGGTCTGGCGCATCACCGGAGAAGGCCGGTAGATACAAGCGTGTGTCTGACTGTCGTGGTTGACACCGCGCTCTGGCGAGGGTTATACTCAACGGGATATGTTTGACAGCCTCACCCAGAAGCTGCAGGGGGTGTTCGACCGCCTCCGGGGCCGTGGCAAGCTCACGGAGCAGGACGTCCAGGAAGCTCTCCGGGAGG
>DASXUI010000299.1:0-1763 GCA_036504955.1 Armatimonadota bacterium | reverse complement strand
GCTCATTGGTACGCTCCTTCTCTCATACGGGGTGCCGAGGAGTGGCAGCCAGCGGCACCGGATCCGACACGAAGCGCGGAACCTATTGGCTGCACTGTTCGGGTTGGCTATGCTTTCTCCTGCAGGGCGACACAAATGCGTGCGACCCTTGGGAGGTGGGAGGCGGAGCAGGGGGGGAGGGCGAAGGTCAGCGAAGTTAGGCCCGGGCCAGAACCCTACGTCGGTGCCGCTTCTCGCGGAAGGGGAGCCAGGGGAGGGTGGTTGCTCGAAGGGACCGCAGGGATCCGAAGGTTGGGCTTGCGGCGCTCGGGCCGCCCGATGCCGGTGGCAGAGCCACCCCTAGAGCGCCGGGGTCAACATGGGCTTCCAACAGGGTGGTGGAGCCCGCGTCCTCGCCGTCCAGGTGCATGGGCCGGGGACGTGAGCAGCGGACCGTGATTTGCTGGCCGCGGTGAACCTCGAGCAGGTTGTCATTCGCAGGCCGGCCGGCCAGAGCTCTGGCCACAACACGGACCATCTGCGGCACGCTCCAGGCGCGGATGATTGCCACCTCCAGAAGCCCATCCTCGGCATTGGTGTCCGGCACCAGCACCGCGCCGGCGGGAAGGCGCCCGAGGTTCGCCACCAGAACCGTCTTCGCCCGGCGCCTCAGCGTGACACCGTCGATGGAGACCGTGTAGCGCGCTTGCCCATCCATCACCATGCGCCAGCCGCCCAGCAGGTATGCCAGGACGCCGAGGAAGCGCTTCTTTCGGCGCTTGGCGTCTCGAACCACCTGCGCGTCGGCGCCCAGCCCGGCCATGACCAGGAAAGCCCGGCCGTTGGCCCAGCCCACATCCACGGACCTGGCGGGCGCGTTCAGAGCCAGCGCCAAGGCTTCGTCGGGATCTGAGGGGAGAGACATGTTCAGGGCGAAGAGGTTGGCGGTGCCGCTGGGGGATACCCCCAGGACCACCTTGGTGCCGGCCAGCTCGCCCGCGGCCTGCGCCAGCGTCCCATCGCCACCGGAGACCACGATCCGCTCGGCTCCCTCCCTAAGAGCTGCCCTGACCGCTGGGGCGGCCCCTTCCTTAGGATGGGTCTCGATCACCATGTCCGAAATCTTGGCGGTCCTGGCAGCCTTCACCAGCCTGGCACGCCGGATGCTGGCACCCTCAGAGCCGGACGCGGGGTTCAGCACCAGGGCGACGTGCTTTGGCGTAGTGGGGGCATCCAGGAGTGAGGGCATCTTCACCTCTTGCCGTGGCCTGTTTCGATGGCAGCCGCAAGGTGCGGTTCCGACTTCGGGTGTAGCGTGGCAATGGCACTTGCGGCAAGCGGGCGCCAGAAGGCCAGCTCGTCTCGCTTCACACGGGCCCTTGAGCCGGCCACGTTTGCGGTCCGGGCACAAGTTCCCTACTATCTCCTTCCCAACTAGGCGGTCAGACCAAACCTTGGGCTACCCCTTGGACGGAACTCACAACCGTGCGTACCCGTCAGAGTGTATGGAGCGCCCCGGAGTGCAGCCGGCCTCGGGTCGCTGGCCCACTGCCTTCCCAAGTCGCACCCATGCTCAGAGCGGCGCGGACCTGGGAGTGTTTGCGCGGGAGGAGCGGCCTTGGATCCCGCTGTCTCCTCCTGGCGCCTAGCGCGGAAACACGACGGCCCTGTGGAGAGGACCGAGGGTGAGCCGGGCCGGTGAACGACTGTCTTGTACCCACATCTTCGTCCAATCGACAGGTGGCGGTATCTGCGGAGATGGGATACCAGATATGCCGCTGTCT
>DASXUI010000298.1:0-8392 GCA_036504955.1 Armatimonadota bacterium | reverse complement strand
GGTCCATGCGCCGCGGATCTGGGTGCTGGATGAGCCCTTGGTGGGCCTCGATCCTCGCGCCGCCTTCGTTCTGAAGGGCATGATGCGGGAGCACGCGGACGCGGGCAACACCGTGTTCTTCTCGACCCACGTGCTGGAGGTGGCCGAACGCCTCTGCGACCGGGTCGGCGTCATCGTGAAGGGCCAGTTGGTGGCCTGCGGCACGCTGGACCAGCTCCGGAGCGAGAGCGGGGAGTCGCTGGAGAGCGTCTTCCTGGAGCTAGTGAACGGGGAAGCGCCCAGAGGCGGCTCCGACGTGTCGGTGGTGTCCGGCTGATGGTCGCTCTGCTGCGGGCTCACCTCGTTTCCTCGCTGTCGCTCAACTACCTCCGAGTGAAGGGCAAGCGGGGCAAGGCCATCCTGGCCATCCTCTTCATGGTCCTGGCGTTCAGCCCCACCGTGCTGGGCTGGACCTACGGGCTCTCGCGAGCCTACTCCTACCTCTCCGACCGGGGGCTGCAGGTCCAGTGGGCGCTGCTGGCCGGCACCTACACCCTGACTCAGCTTGTGGTGCTGCTGGCCGGCGTGCCCATCGTCTTCTCGACGCTGCTCCAGGCCAAGGACCTCTCCATCCTGCTGCCGCTTCCCTATCGGCCGGCGCAGATCCTGATCGCCAAGTTGAGCGTAACCTACGTCCTGGAGATGATCGCGGCCTCGGTCTTCTTTCTCCCTTCACTACTGCTCTACCTGAAGCACACCAACTCCACTCTTGCCGGCCTGCTGAACGGCGTGCTGTGCATGCTCCTGCTGCCAATCATCCCCCTGGCGGAGAGCACCCTCCTCTGCCTGGTGGTGAACAGCATTCCCGGGCTCCGCAAGAACAAGTGGTTTGCCTACACGGTGATGATGGCAACTGGCGTCGGCGCCTCGATGCTGCTGTCGACCACCATGGCGTCCACGACGGCGGCGGCGGTGGATCCCACGGCGATCCGCGTACAGGAGCTCACTCGGATGGGCCGGTTCTTGCCTGGAAGCGCCTATGCGCTTGAGGCGCTGGTCTCCTCCGGATGGGCTGGCCTGGTCAGCCAGTCCTTGAACGTTCTCATCTGCGGAGCGTATCTGGTCGCGGTGTTCTATGTGGGGCAGTGGCTGTACCTGGGCCCACTGCTGCGGGGCGATGATACCGGAACGAGGTCGAGGAGGTTGCCTCGGCGGTCCGAGGCAGAGGGCGCGCGTAACCGGCGCTTCGCTCAACAGCCCTTTGTGTGGTCCTACATCCGCAAGGAGCTGGCCTGCACCCTGAAGGACCCTCCTGTTGGGCTGAACGCGCTGGGCGGCTACCTGGTGATCCCCATCATGCTGGTGACCTCGCTGGCAGGAGCGCGCTTGAAACCGGGGCAGCCGGACCTCCTCGGCCGGGTGCTGGCGGGCATGAGGGGTAACGAGCTGAGCCCCTACATCCCCATCACCGTGGTGGGTATCGCGCTCTTCATCGCTACCCTTGGGAGTGCCTCATCGCTGTTTCCTGCTAGCTACTCGAAGGACGGGAAGCGTCTGTGGATCGAGAAGGCGCTGCCCATCTCACCCCTGACGGTCTTCTGGGGCAAGCTGCTTGCGGGGCTGCTCCTCACCTGCTGTCTTAACCTTGTGGTGTTCCTGGGACTTACCTTCCTACTGCCGCTGAAGCCAGCCGAGGTTCTGTATGCCTGGCTACTCTCCTGCGTGGTTATGGGGTGGAACGGCGCGGCGGGCCTCTCCATCGACTGTCGGCGCCCCAAGCTCGTCTGGCAGGACACGGTGCATGCCGTGAAGCAGAACGTGAACGTGCTGCTGGGTGTCGCCATCACCTTCCTTGGCGCGGGGTTGAACGCGCTGCTGCTCTACCAGTGCATGCAGCGCCAACTCGGAAATGTGGTCCTCTACGCCGCCCCCATGGCGCTGAACCTACTGCTCCTCGCCTTCACCCTTCTCATCGGCCGCCGCGCCGCCCTTGGACTGGAGAGGGTAGAGGTCTGAGGTGGAGGGGATCACTGGCGCGGACCTGTCCCTGAGGGCCTTACACCGCGATAGATGGGCCACCGGGTAGCCTGCCGGAACGTGCCCGACAGGCTACCCTCTCAGCCGCTACCCCAGCTTCCACCCGTTCTCGTACTTGGGGGTGAGGAGCTGGTTAGCCTCGGGGCTGTTGGTGAACCTCAGCGTCTGGGCATCCCAGGCGAGATGCTTCCCCGTCCTCAGGGCGATGTTTCCCAGAAGCACCATCGCGGTCAGTGGAACCGACCACTCGAAGTCGCAGCCCGCGCGCGTGTCCTTCGTGACGGCCTCGTACCACTCGGCCCAGGTCCCGCCTCGGCGCTCCAGCGTCTTCGCGATGCTCGCGGGGTCCTTGCCCTTGGCGCCCGGCAGCACCTGTGAGCCCAGCATCTTGCCGGCATCGCCCACGTAGAGGATCCCTTCCTCATCCAAGGGCTTGCCTGCCAGCTCCTTGGGAGCCGGGGGCCTCAGTCCACCGTCGTACCAGGTGACCCGGACGGGCGGCATCTCGCCCCGGGCGGGGAAGTCGTAGGTCACCATCGCCGCCAGAGGAGCGCTCTCCGGGAAGACCCGGGTGCCCGTTGCCTGCACGGAGATGGGGTACCGCAGCCCCAGCGCACGGAAGGGCGTGTTGAAGTAGTGGCAGCCCATGTCTCCCAAGGCTCCCGTGCCGAAGTCCCACCAGCCTCGGAAGTTGAAGGGATGGTAGACGCCGTTGCCAAAGGGCGACTTTCCCCCGAAGGCGTTCACCTGCTCCACCGGGGCAGAGCCCGCGGGCCAGTCCCCCTTGTAGGGCCGCTGAGGCGCGGGGCCAAGCCACAGCTTCCAATCGAGGTCCGCCGGAACCGGGTCCTCGCCCGCCGGGCGAAGCATCCCCTGAGGCCACCAGGGCCGCGCGGTCCAGATGTGCACCTCGCGCACCGGGCCGATGGCGCCGCCCTGGATCAGCTCCGTGATGCGGCAGCCGTCCTCCCCGGTGTTTGGGGAGGCCGTCATCTGGGTCTTGGTGCCTGCGGCGCGAACGGCCTCGAGGACCGCGCTGCTCTCCGCCACGGTTCGGGTGAGCGGCTTCACGCAGCACACGTGCTTCCTGCGGCGGAGCGCCTCCAGGGTCACGATGGTGTGCGTGTGGTCCGGGGTCCCGCAGTAGACCGCGTCCGCCTTGTCTCCCTCGGTCTGAAGCATCTCGCGGAAGTCCTTGTACCGGCGGGCTTGCGGCCACTTGTCGAAGGCCTTCCTCGCGTAGGCGAAGTCAACGTCGCAGAGGGCGACGATCTCGAAGCCCGCCTTCTCCAGGTCCTGAAGCTGCCCAAAGCCGACCCCCCCGACCCCGACGCCCGCGAGGGCCGGTTTGCTGCTGTGAGCGGCTCGCACGGACGAGGAGAGCACGGTGGCGGGCAGCACGCTGACGCTGGCCCAAGCGGCGGCGCCCCTCAGCAGATCTCGCCGAGAGACGGTCGCTGGTGGGGGTGTGGGGAGAGAGGGGGTAACGGGGACCTGGTTCACAGGCTTCGGCATGGGGACCCTCCTGAATTGTGCGCGCAGACGATGCGACCACCGCGTCCCCCTGGGGTGGACAGAACCAGTGGGAGCTTGACAGGTGTCGGGACACGACGGTCCTGGGACGAACCGGCGCGGCGAGGCCCCACAAGCTGTGGCCGTTGGAGCTCCGCTGTGCCTCGGCTTCAGGGTTCGACCTGGCTCGCTGGCTGGCCTGCTGAGCCGCGGAGCACCCCAGCTTGTGGGGGGGGGCCCGGCAGCGGCCCCTCGGAGGACGGCAGGGCACGTCACCAGCGACCGGCCCGGAAACTACAAGCGGCCGGCTGCAAAAGAATCGTTGACGGGCTTGCATTCCTTGATGGATCGTGTAGAATGGGTTAGGCGCTACGCGGACGTGGTGCCTCACCAGAGCGGTGGCCCCTCGGGGCGAGCTGCTGCTGGACTTCACAAAAGGGCAGCAATGTTACGTTTTGGGTGCTTGCGGACCGAGTCCATGGGCTTTCCAACACCAGCGTGAGATTGAGGCTTCAGGAAAAGGAAAGAACATGAGCACCGGTACCGTCAAGTGGTTCAACGAGTCCAAGGGGTTCGGCTTTATCTCGACCGAGGGTGGCGGCGATGTCTTCGTCCACTTCTCCGAGATCCAGGGCTCCGGCTTCAAGACTCTGGCTGAAGGCCAGGCCGTGGAGTTCGAAGTTGCCCAGGGCCCCAAGGGTCCCCAGGCTGTGAAGGTTCAGCCTCGCTAACCACGCGGCTTACCTTAGGCGCCCTGGTCTCCATACGGAGGCCAGGGCGTTTCTGTTTGTGTCCCACCCCCGCAGCCGCCACCGTGAGGTACTTCCTCGGCGCCCGTGCCACGTTGAGTCCTGGTGTTCCCTAAGGGACCGGCGCGCCCAAGGCATGGGAGAGCGCGGCTCGCGCCTGGTCCACCGAGGTCTGGGCGTTGATGCGGTTGGTCTGCGCGGTCAGCAGGGCGGCCTGGGCGTCGATGACGTCCAGGAACGTGCCTACGCCGGACCGGTAGCGACCTTCCGCCAGGCGGGCGCCCTCCTGGGCGTTCGCGACCTCGCTGTCCGCCGTAACCACCCTCTGCTCCGCCGTCCGCAGATTCACGTACGCCTGCGACACGTCGCTGGTAACCCCTAGGCGGGTGCTCTCGAGCTGCGCCTGGGCGGCCGTGGCGCCGGCGCGCGCCTCCCGGGTGCGCCCCGCAGTCAAGCCCGAGTCGAAGGGCGTCCACGCCACCGAGACTCCAAGGCTGGCCGTGTCGTTGCCGGGCAGGAAGCTGGTGCCCCGGCTGCCCAGAGACGCGCTGAACGAGATGGCGGGGGCGTCTGTACTGGAGGCCGCCTTCACTCCATGCTCCGCGGCCGATACCAGGGCCAGCGCCTGCAGCACGTCGGGGCGCTGCCTCAGCGCGGTCCGTACCAGGTCGGGCAGCTCCAGCGACGCGGGCTCCGGCTCACCAGCCTCGCCGGCAACTAGCGGCGTGCGTGGGTCCAGACCCATCAGAAGCGCCAGGTTCATGCGAGCCAGAGACGCGCTGTTCTGGGCCAGGTTCAGGCTCAGCGTGGCATCCGCGACCGCTGTCTGAGCGCGAACCACGTCGGAGGGGAGGCCCAGGCCCGCGGTCAGACGGGCCTGGGCCAGCGCCCGTTGAGACTCCCTGCTCCGCAGGTCAGATTCGTTGGCCCCGATCAGCCGGTTGGCCTGAACGTAGGCGTAGAAGGCCTGCTTGACCTGAAGGGCTGTGTCGAGCTGGACCCGGCTCAGGTTGTGCCCGGCGGCGACCTCTTGCTGCGAGGCCTGCCGCACCGATTCCCGCGTGTGGTAGAAGTCGAAGAGGAGCTGGCGCACGGTGGCCGAGGCCGTGAAGCCTGAGGAGCTGAAGGCTCCGCCGGTGCCTACCGTGCCCCCGGTGCCACCCGAGCCGCTGGTCCCGCCTCCGCCGCCTCCCGCCGAAGCCAGCGTCTCGGTCCGCGTGTAGCCGGTGGAGACCCCCAGAGACGGGCGAAGCGCCGACCTAGACTGCTGAACGCGGCCCCGTGCGGCCTCCACGTTGGAGGCGGCCACCGTGAGGTTCGGTTGGTGGCGCAGCGCGATGCGCACCGCTTCCTCGGCGGAGAGCGGCGTGTTGGGCACATCGGCCGGCACCTGCTCCGGGGGAGCCACGGTCACGGGGGGCGGGAGCGGCGTCTCCACGATCTTGGGCGCCACGGGCGGCGTTACGTCCTGGCTGGCCGGCACATCCTGTGCGCGGGCCGCCGAGACCAGAGTCAGCGCCATCACCGGGATCACCATCAGCGCCCCCACTGCCCCCACCGTGCCCCTGGGTTGTCCCCCACGGCATCTGACCGACGGGCAACGGAGCCGGTGGCGCACCGTGATCCCGGGAGCCAGTTCCCCGGCGGCCGCCTCATCATCCACACGCCTCATCCGCTAGATCTCCCTCCGGCCTGCACCTACAGGCATCACGTCTGGGGTCGGCTCCGCCGGCTTCTTGCCGTTGCCGGACGGCTCGTCCCGACCCGCCTGACGCCGCCGATGGAACAGGTTGGCCAGGTCATCGAAGATGGTGTAGACGCACGGCACCACGAACAGCGTCAGCATCGTGGAGGTGGTCAGTCCACCGATCACCGCCGTCGCCATTGGGGCCTGTGTCTCCGAGCCTTTGCCTACTCCAAGCGCCAAGGGCAGCATTCCCAGAATGGCCGCGCTGGCCGTCATGAGGATTGGACGGAGTCGGGTGGGGCCGGCGACCAAGATCGCCTCATCGCGCTTCAAGCCCTGCGCCCGCTGATGGTTCGTGTAGTCCACCAGCAGGATGCCGTTCTTCACCACGATGCCGACGAGCATCAGAAGCCCGACGAAGGCCGTCAGTCCGAAGGAGCGGCCCGTGAGGAATAGCGCCAGGATCACACCGATCGCGGAGACGGGCACCGAGGCGAGAACCGTTAGTGGGTGAACGAAGGACTCAAACTGCGAGGCCAGCAGCATGTAGATTAGCGCGATGGCGAGGATCACTGCCACCCCCATCCCCGCGAATTCCTCTTGCTGGCGCTTTTGGTTCGTGCCCCAGTCCCAGTAGTAGCCCTGCGGCAACTGAAGGTCTGCCAAAACCTTCTGAACGTCCGCCTGGATCTCGCTGGGGCTGCGTCCCTGCGGCTGTCCGGAGACGGCGATGTAGCGCTGGCGGTCCTGCCGTGAGATCTCGCTGGGGCCCATCCCTGTCTCGGGCTTCGCGACCTGTCCGAGCGTTACTTCGTGCGGGGCAGCCCCGTCGCTAGGAGGCAGGCTGGGGTGGATCACCAGGTCCTCCAACTGCGGGATGGTCTTGCGATCCGTCTCCGGAAGCTGTACCTTTATGGGGTACTGGAAGCCCTTCTCCTGGTAGTAGCTGGCGATGGATCCGTTGGTGGCTGTGTTGATGGTGTTCGCGATGTCCGTGAAGGTGACGCCCAACTGCAGCGCCTTCTGTCGGTCCACCGTGAAATGGACCTCCGGCATCGCCTCCTGCCAGTTCACGTCCAGGTTCTCAAGCCCCGACACGTTGCGCATTCGAGCCATGGCATCGCGCCCCAGGCGCGACAGCTCAGAGAGGTCATCGCCGAAGAAGTCGACCTCGACGTTCTGGTTGCCGCCCGTCATGATCATGGAGACCAGGTCAAACTGGCTCACCTGGGGCCGGGTTCCAGGGATGCGGGCTACCTGCTGGCGTATCTGGCGCATCACGGCTGCGGTCGGGGTCTTGTGGCCGTCCTTCAGTTTCACCGTCACGGAGCCCTGATGCGGCGTCAGTGAGGTCGTGCCGCCACGGGAGCTGATGGTCGTGCCCGCGGCGGAGAAGGCGGTGGAGACCTCCGGGTTGGAGAGCACGATGCGCTCAACCTGCCGCATCACCGCATTGGTCTTGTCTAACGCGGTTCCGACGGGGAGCTTCACCACCACCGTGAAGTCGCCGCTGTCAGTGGCCGGCATCATCTCCGTGCCGATGAAGGGGAGCAGGGAGAAGCTGGCAACCGTTAGCGCGGCAACCGTGCCCAGGACCCAGAACCGGTGCCGCAAGGCCCAGCGGAGGCCTCGGCGATAGGCGTTGTCCATCGCGTCGAACCACTTGCCGGCGCGCACGAACATCCGGTCCCAGATGCCGGTGGACTCACCGGACAGCATCTCATGATGGGCCTCGCCGTGAATCACGCGCGAGGCAAGCATCGGCACCACCGTGGAGGCATCCAGCAGGGACACGCCCAGTGAGAAGATGACCACCAGAGCGAACTGGGTGAACATCTGGCCTGCCTGGCCCTTGATGAGAAGTAGAGGCAGGAAGACGACCATGATGGTCCAGGTGGATGCTACAACGGCGGACAGGATCTCGCCAGTGGCGCTTACGGCGGCCTCTACTGAGGTCTTCTTGTCCCGCTCAATGTGCCGGAAAATGTTCTCCAGCACCACCACGGCGTCGTCAACGATGAGTCCCGTTGCCAGAGCAAGGCCACCTAGCGACATCGTGTTGAGGGTGAAGCCGCACATGTAGAGCAGCGCGAAGGTGGAGATGATGGAGGTCGGGATGGAGAGCGCGACAACGAGCGTACTTCGGAAGTTCCGAAGGAAGAAGAGCAGGATCAGGATGGCAAGCACGCCGCCGATGAGGGCGCTATCTCGCACGTTGTCGATGGACTCGGAGATGAAGGTGGACTGGTCATACGAGATGTTGAAGGTCAAGTTTGGGTGGATCTTCTTAACCTTCTCCACCTGCTGCATGACGCTCTGGGCCGTTGCTACGGTGTTCGCGCCGCTCTGCTTGCTGATGACCACGCCCACCGCCGGCTCGCCGTTGAGTCGTGTGTAGAGTCGGGTCTCGGGGTGGGTGTCCTTTACC
>DASXUI010000297.1:0-1597 GCA_036504955.1 Armatimonadota bacterium | reverse complement strand
ACTGAGAGGATTGAGGGGGCTAAGGGAAGGAGGGATCCGATCCGCTGAGGCCTTTCCCCAAGTCCCCTCAGTTCCCTAAGCCCCTGCCCCTCTTGGTGTCTTGGTGTCTTGGTGGTGACGTTCCCTTGCCTCCAATCCCCGCGCTGCTAGATGAAGTCTGAGCGGGTGTCGAAGAGCGCGGGGGACAGGTCGTGCCAGGGGGTGAAGGTGGTCTCTAGCTGCTGGGTCTGGCCGGTCTCGGAGGCGACGTAGGCCTTCATCAGGATCTCGTGGACGTGAAGCTGCAGGTGGCCGCCGCACTTTGGCTGCCGGCCTGACGTGATGCTGTCCACGAAGTGGCCCAGGATGCTCTCGCTGGGGGCCTCGGGGGAAATCGGCACCTGGTAGCAGTCGGAGATGCCGTTGAAGGTAGCCGGCTCGGCTCCCGGCACTGGGCGGCTGGGAGAGTGAAGGGTCACCTTGCCCCCGGCGAGCCACAGGGTGCCCTTTCGGCCGTAGACGGCGGTTTCGTTTCGGAAGAACGAAGTGCCCCACAGGGTTCGGACAACGGCCTGCTGGCCGCCGGCCCACTCCACGATTAGGGTCACGTTGTCGTCCACGGTGGACTGCACGCGCTTGCCATCGCCCACTATCCGGTGGGGAATCAACGTGTTCACGCGTGCGGTGACCGTGCTGGCCGGGCCAAGAAGGCTGATCAGGCGGCTCATGGGATACACGAGGCAGTCAAGCATCGCGCCGCCGTGAGCTACGGAGCGGTCGTAGTACCAGTTGTCCCTGGGCGGGCCAGGCAGAACCAGCTCCGCCTCCGCGCCGGTAAGCTTCCCCAGCCACTCCTCCTTCAGGAAGCTGAGGGCGGTCAGGAAGTCCGGCGTATGGTCGAAGGGCAGGACCATGAGAATGGCGCCGGAGGCGTCGGCGGCCTCGACCATGCGCCGCCCGTCCTCGAGAGTGGTCGCCATCGGCTTCTCGACCAAGACGTGGATTCCCCGCCGCAGGGCCGCGATGGAGGGGTCCGCGTGGACGGAGTGAGGCGTAGTGACCACCACTCCGTCGGGGTGGACCTCGTCCATCAGAACTTCGTAGCTGCTGAACCACTGGGGTACGCCCCGCTCCTTCGCCTTGGCCTCGGCGCTGGCCAGCGTGCGCGCGCAGGTCGCCACGAACTCCACGTCGTCGCGCGGCGCGGCCTGGTCGAAGAAGCGGTTGCAGATCTGCCCGCAGCCGATCATGCCCAGTCTCAGCCTACTCACACGCGTCTCCCTCACGCGGGGCCCCCGGCGCGACGCTGCCCGGCGCGGCGGCGGACCCCTCGGACCTCCTCTTCCGCCTGAGGCTCCGGCCTCCCTCCCGCCTTCCGCGGGAGACATCGCTGCGCGGGCCTCAGGCCTGGTACAGATTGTCACCGGCCAATCCCGCCGGCAGGGCGGATCCTCGGCAGGCAGGGCCGGCAAGCTGGGCGAAGTAGGCACCTGACATGGGGGATAGGCAGGAGTTGGGGGCCAGGGGTGAGCGCCTGGCGGAGGCGTTCCTCGCGCGGCGGGGCCTCGCGCTGGAGTGCCGCAACTACCGCTGCCGGTACGGTGAAGTGGACCTCATC
>DASXUI010000296.1:0-17143 GCA_036504955.1 Armatimonadota bacterium | reverse complement strand
TGGCCGCTCCAGGTCCGCAGGGATCCTTTCACGGAGCGCGGCACGCTGACCTCTGACAGGGCCGATGAACGACCCGGTACAGGGGCCTTCGGCCAAGCCAGTTGCCACAAGGTGGAGAGGACCGAGGTCCACTCAGGAGCGGGGGCTTCCACGGGCTTCCTCCCAGCTTGGCCGCGGACCCTCCTGCCGGGTCGTTCACCGGCCCGGCACACCCTCGGTCCTCTCCACAGGGATGCTGTGGGATGACACTAGCGTAGGCTGTCTTGGTGTCGAACCGGTCTTTGTCAGCCCCATTCGGCAGGGGCTTCCCCCCTGCGATGCATCGCTAGAGGTAGCTTAGTCTCGCACTCATACCGACCAGTAGCAGGACCAGAACAGAGGAGCGCGCCCATGACGAAGCGTGAGAGGATCCGAGCCGCACTGAACGGCCAGCCGGTCGACCGTACCCCCTACAGCCTGTGGTATCACTTCAGGCTGGATCCGCCCGTCGGCGAGGCGATGGCACAAGCCGAGCTTGACTTCTACCATCGCTACGACCCAGACCTTCTGAAGGTGATGCACGACATCCCCTACGAGATGCCGGAGGGCCTGGCACTGGTGGAGTCTCCGGCGGACTGGTCGCGCCTCCAGGTACTGGAGGGGAACAGGGGCAGCTTCGGGCAGCAGTTGGCGACCCTGAAGAGCATCCTCGCGGGCCGTGGGGACGACGGGCCGGTGGTGGACACGGTCTTCGGAACCTTCGCGACGGCGGAGAAGGTCTGCGGCAAGCGAACCCTGGAGCTGCTTAGGCAGGACCCGGAGGCGACCCACCGGGGGCTTCGCACCATCACCGAGTCACTCTGCAACTACGCGCGCGCCCTGGTCGCCTCCGGCATCGACGGCATCTACCTGGCCATCTCCGGAGCCGCGTCGGACACGATGTCCGAGGACGAGTACCGGTCCACCTTCCTCGCCTACGACCAGCAGGTTTTGGCGGCGGCGACCGGCGCGTGGCTGAACGTGGCACATCAGCACGGCGTCGGCATCTATCCCAATCTGGTGCTGGATCTTCAGGGCTACCAGGTCTACAGTTGGAGCGGGCAGCTCGAGGGCAACCCAGGCGTCTCCGCGATCAGGCCGAAGACAGACCTCTGCCTCCTGGGCGGGGTGAACGAGGCGACCTTCGGCAAGGTCTCTCCGTCCGAGGTCCTGCGCCAGGCCAAGGAGGCCATTGCCGCCGGAGGCGACACCTTCATCCTGGGCCCCGGCTGCGCGGTGCCCACGCCGCCGGACTCGTCCGACGAGAACCTGAAGTCGTTCCAAGCGGCAGTCGCGGCGTGAACCGCGACGCGACCCTGGCCCTCTCCATGGCCTCGCCGTAACCCGGCGCTACGGGAACCATGGGATCGCGGGCGAGCGGCTACACCCAGACCACTCGCGGGATCTCTGGGCAGCCCCCGCCATGCAAGGGGCACAACCGCGCCGCGCATGGCGCGGGTTAGGCGGCGCGGGCTAGCGCGGCCTTCAACGCGTAGGGAGGTCCTGTCATGCGGGTGGGGCTACTACTGCTTACGGCACTTGCCTGTGCGGGGTCGGCACCGACGACCGGGGCCAGCCCCGCACGGGTCCCCCGCGACCGGCCGGCCGCCTCCGCCCTCAAAGCGCCCGTCCCCACCTGCGGCGCGCGCCGTGGCAGCCAGCGAGGGCCCGGTCCGAGGAGGGTCCGGCCCATACCTCCCCTCCCCAAGCCGGAGACCGCAGCCGAGAACCAGGCTCTCACCTGGGCCCCCGTGACCCAGACCTCGGGCCCGATCGAGCTGTGGGGTGTGCCGGATGGGATGGACGGGTTCGTCGTCTGCGACGCACTGAGCCGCCCGATGATGATTGAGCGGCTGGCTCTGACCAGCCGGCTCCGGTCTCCCGCAGGGCAGCCCGTCAAGGTCGCCGGCACCCTTACCCGGGACGCGAACGGCACCGGAGCTTTCGCTCCCTCGAGGGTGGTGGCCCGGGCAAGGGCCACCCTTGCGGGCCCGATACCGCGCCTCAAGGAGATCGCGTCTGCCGTCGCCCAAGTTGATCTGGGGCCCCTCTCCCACCCCAGCTATGCACAGGCCACCTCCGAGCAGTGCCGCTCCCCCCAGTGGACCTCAGAGGTCACTCAGGCTCTGCTCAGCTCCCCAGCCCACCAGACGGCAGTGTCTCCGGATGGGCGTCTGCTGGTGGCTGTCCTTCGCGGGCCGCGGATGCCGCCCGGCAAGGGCATCGTCTTCCGGTACTTGCAGGTATGCGTGGTGTTCGACCTTCGCCGGTGGAGCGTCACGAATCTGCTGGTCGATGTCGAAGGCTGGGTAGAGGAGTAGAAGCGGCAGGACTGCTGGTCGATCGGCCGCTGGGGCAAAAGGCCCAAGTCAGGGCGCGGGCGGGCCGGGCCACTCCAGCGCCACGAGCGCGGTATCGTCCTGCAGCTTCCCCTCCGCCCAATCCGAGGCTCGGGTCACTAGCCTCTCGATGGCCTCCTGGAGGGGCCTTCCCCCCTCCTCGCCCCACATCGTCTGCACCCGCTCGATACCCAGCTCCTCCCCCTCCCTCCGGGCCTCGAGGAGCCCATCGGTGAAGAGCAGCAGGCGATCTCCGGGGGCGAGCCACGCCTCGTGGCAGGCGTAGTCCTGGTCTGGGAGTACACCAAGGGGCAGCCCAACGTTCCCCATAGGCTCAGTCTCGCCCGAGGCATGCCGGAGGGCTGCCGGTGGATGCCCGGCCACGCAGAACTCGAGGCGCCCGGTCATGGGGTCGAGCACCGCGACCACCGCCGTTACGAAGGACGCGGCATCCTCCTGCTGAGGGAAGATGGCAGCGTTCGCCCGTGTAAGGGCCTGCCCCGGGCAGCTTGTCTCGAAGGCCAGGGCCCTGAGGGTGCTGCGAGTCACGGCCGCCAGCGCGGCCGCCGCGACGCCCTTTCCGGAGACATCGCCGATGAGGATGCAGATCCTGCCGTCCTGCGCCTCGAAGGCATCAAAGAAGTCGCCGCCAACCAACAGGTTGCTGTAGGCAGGGGTGTAGCTGGAGGCCACCCTACACCCGCCCACCTCCTCCGGAACTCTGGGTTGATGGGAGCGCTGAAGCGCTTGGGCGATGCCGCGCTCCCTCTCGTAGGCCTCCTCCAGGGCACGCTGGGAGGCCTTGAGGTCCCCGATGTCCCTCCAGATGAGCACACCACCCACCACCCGGCCTTCATCATCGGTGATGGGCGTGGCGTTGCACAGCACAGGCACCAGGTCCCCCTGGCTGGTCCGCAGCAGCCACTCTTCGTTGGCAATCGTCTCCCGGTTGCGAACGGCCCGGTACAGGGGCATCTCCTCGGCGGACGCGGCCTCTGTCGCGCCAGGGCGGAAGGACACGGTCTGTTGGGCTATCTCCTCAACGGTCTGCCCCTCGGGACTGGTCTCGAACCGGTTGCCCAAGCCCCGGGCATAGGCGCTCATACGCCGGACCCGGACGTCCGGCGCGTCGGCGATCACGATCCCCGCCGGGACCTGAGCCAGCAGGGCCTCCAGCGTCTGGTGCCCCTCCGCGAGGGCCTGCTCCATCCGCTTCCGCTCGGTGATGTCGACCATCGCGGTTACCGCCGCGGTGACGTGCCCCTCGTCGTCCCTTACTGGGGCGCTGTGACATAGCACCACGGCCTCGGAGCCGTCATCTCGCACGACCGAGACCTCCAGGTCCGCGATCTGCTCCCCCAGGTACAGCGAGCGGTACAGGGGGATCTGGTCAGGGGCGAGCTCCCGCCCGTCCGACCCGAGAAGCCTGTGCGAACGCAACAGGCCATCCAGCCCCGCCTGGAAATTGCCCCCCACCAGATCACGCGCCTGACGGTTAAGGTAGATGAAGCCGTCGGTCCCTGCCTCGGCCACTAGAAGGCTCACCGGCGTGGTGTCGAGGATCGTCTGCAGTGTCGCGCGCGACCGCGCCTCCCTGTCCGCGGCGGCCTCCGCGGCGTCGCGGGCGGCCACCAGCTCCTCCTCGGCCCGGCGCTGGTCGGTGATGTCGTGCACGATGCTGTAGAGCATCGCGCGGCCGTCTATGGGGATTGGCCCGCTGTAGACCGCCACATCCCGCTCCTCGCCCGAGGCCAGCCTGTGGCGGAAGACGAACCCTTGCTTCTCACCCGTGGCGGCCTGACGCATACGCTCTGAGATATCGCTGGGAGCAAGGGTGTTGATGTCTATGATGCTGAGCTTCAGCAGCGCTTCGTGGGTGTAACCGTAGAACGCGGACGCGGCGGGGTTCGCGTCGACAACCCTGCCGCTCTCCGGGTCGATGAGCAGCATCGCGGCGTGGTTGTTGCCGAACAGGCTGTGGTAGCGAGCTTCACCCTCGCGCAAGGCGTCCTGCGACGTCTGGGTGCGGTCCAGAAGCACGGCCAGCCACTGGACCCCAAGGAGCAGGGCGCCTGATGTCGCCAGGCCAAGCAGCTCGGAGGCGAGCTCCCACTCTGAGAGCTGCCCGTGAGCCAGCCAGCGGTGCAGCACGGCGACGGGACGTAGGGCCAGCAGCACCAGAGCGCAGGTCGCGCCCCACCGTACCGCCGGGTGCCTTCTGAGCTGCCGGATGGCAAGCAGAGCGGCAGCCACGGGCAGCAAGGTGGCCAGCAGTAGTAGGACGGTCGAACCCACTCAGTACTCCTGTCCGGTGCCAGTCGCCTGACCAGTGTGGGATGGCTGGGGGGAGGGCCGGTAGGGGCATCAGGATCTCAGAGAGGACCTATTGGGGCCGGGCTCCCATCGGCGGACCACCCGTCAGACCGCCTCCCTGCTCCCTTGTGTGATTCGCCCTGGAGCAACCAGTGCCCTGTAAAGTACGGCCCCCGCGGCGGTCCACTCGCCTTTGGGTACGACCCTATCGTTAGGCAGCCCAGGCGGACAAGACAAGGTAACGCTAGAGCGCCTCGCGGACGCGGGACGCCCTCCTTGGCACGGAGGGTTGACGCGCGGCGGCCCCTTGGCGCAAGGAGAGGAAGGATGGCAGCGAGGTGGCGAGCTGAGTTGGTGCCGTGCAACGACCAGCATCTGTCTGCTCGTTGCGCCATCCCCCTGGTCTATCCCCGGTACCGCTGAAGCCCCCTTCGGCAGGTGCTCTACTCGTGCAGCCGAAAGGAGGCTCAAGCGCCGATCACGCCCCAAGCGGCGAGAGCCGAGTGGGAGGCATGGCGTCTGAGGCCGACGCAAGGAGCCAGGGGGGAGGGAGACATGGACATGGTTCGCGCCGCGGTGGTGGGCGTAGGGCTGTTCGGGCAGAACCATGCCCGAGCGTACTCGCAGTACCACCGCTCCCGGCTGGTGTGCGTGTGCGACACGGACGCCGAGAGGGCGAAGGCGGTGGCCGCGACCTACCGCTGCGACTACACCACCAACGTAAGCGAGGTTGCCTGCTCCTCCCTCATCGACGTGGTCAGCGTCGCTACGCCCGACTTCGCCCACCTCGACCCATGCCTAGCCCTGGCCGAGGGCGGGAAGCACCTCCTCGTCGAAAAGCCCCTCGCGATGAGCTCGGCGGATGCCACGCGCATTCGCGACGCCGCCGCCTCTCGAGGCCTGAAGCTGATGGTGGACTTCCACAACCGCTGGAACCCACCGTTCGTGAGGGCCAAGGAGGAGATCCTCGCGGGTCGGCTGGGCGAGCCAGTAACGGGGTACGCTCGGCTCTCCAACCCGCTCTCAGTGCCGCTGGAGATGCTCTCCTGGAGCGGACGCTCCGGGCCGCAGTGGTTTCTGATGCCCCACACGCTCGATCTGGTGCGGTGGCTACTTGGGCGCGAGGCCGAGAGCGTCTACGCGGTGGGACACCGGGGAGTGCTCTCCTCGAAGGGAGTCGATTCGTGGGACTCCATACAGGCGATGGTCCGCTTTGGTGATGCCTGCGTCACCTTCGAGTCCTCGTGGATCCTGCCCAACTCCCATCCCTCCGTGATCGACTTCCAGGTGAGCCTGCTAGGCACCCAGGGGAAGCTGCGGGCCATCCTCGATGAGACGGGGCTGGAGGTGGAGGCGGAACGCTTTGGGTACGCGGACTTCGGGGGCAGCCGGCTATCGCACGGCCGTTGGGAAGGCTTCATCTACGAGCCGATCCGCCACTTCGTGGACTGCGTGGCCGATGACCGAACACCGGACGTCACCGCCGACGACGGCATCGCCGCCACCGCCACCATCGAGGCGATCCTCAGATCCCTGGCCTCAGGATCGCCCGAACCAGTTCAGGTTCCCCACTGATCCCCACCAAGCCGCAAGTGGTCTGTCACAGACGTTCTGCTGGCGTTCGTGGTTCGTCACCCATGCACCAGCAGCCTGTAAGTAGTTGTGTGACGAACCACTGGCCCACGGGAGCGATCCCGTCCCCCACTCCTGAGGGCCAGCGGCCACCGGCCTGTTGCCCTGGCCCTCACGCCCCGTCACACGCTCACCCCCTCACCCACTCACGGCGCCGCACTTCACATCGCGCCGCCACGCTTGGGGCGCGGACCAAAGACGGCGCGGATCCCCTCCAGCATCCGGTACCTGGGGCCCTTGGTGGGTGCCACGATGCCGCCCTCGCCAAACTCATTCCAGGAGTAGATGAGGAGACTCTTCCGGGTCGAGCCGTCGGGCAGTGGGATGCCCAGTTTCGGGGAGCCGGCCAGGGCCCTCCTGACCCGCTCGAGGGCGTCGCGCCACTCCCGCGCGGTGGGCATCTCGAAGGATGGCCGCGGGTCATGCCAGGGCCTGGGGTCCCAGCCAGCCGGAACGTAGGGCACGTACGGACGGTCGGCCGAGGCGGCGTAGCGACGCCAACCGGCCTCGGCCCAGTCGATCAGCTTGGCATAGGGGTAGGGCTCGGCCCGCTGATCGAGGGGCGGCACATCCATGTAAGTCGCCATGAAGTCGTAGGGCTCTACAGGCGGCCCCGATGCCACGCCGCCGGCTCCCACGCCCACGCTGATGAGGGGCGACGGCACCCCGGCCTCCCTCGCCACCTGTCGGAGGTGCTCGAGCTTGGCGGCGACCTTGCGGTTATCCCCATCGTTCTGGCGCAGAAACCACTCCAGTCCGTGGATCTTGATCACAGGCCGGCCGCCCACCCTGAGGTAGCTCGGATGCTTCATGCAGCGGACCCACTCACGGCAGGAGGCGTCCCAAGCGTCGTCCGTTGGGATATCGAAAGGCGCGTGGTTCACGACCTCAATGGTGAAGGCCATCAGCGAGCTGTTGCGCGAGGCCATGAAGCAGCGCAGTCCGTTGTTGAGCTGGTCCGCGTGGGGCTCCTTGGCGACCTTTGGGTCGTTGTAGTACCAGAGGATCTGGAAGTAGTCCACGCCGTAGCGGCTGGCGGCCTCGATCTCTCGGTCCATCGTGGCCTGGCCGTTGAACGCGCCCAGCAGCGGCACCCGGCCCGGGTATTCCAGGCGCCAGTCCTGCCCGTTCAGAGTCCACTTGTTGGGCTGCTCCGGCCACCAGCCTGAGAAGTAGTGGATACCGACCAGTATGTCCTTGTGCAGCGCCGGGGCCCTGCCGGGCAGGCCCTTCGTCACCGCCGAGCCCCTTCCAGCCCCGGCGGCCGCGACCAGCAGCACCACACTCAACACCGCGCACCCGCGACACGCCGCCCATCCACCGCTGACCATTTGCTTGAGACCCCTCTAGCACTCCGCCTCCAGGCGCAGCTCCATCGAGTAGGAGGGCGCCAGATCATCGGGCGCGTCCCCCGTGACACGGAAGCCCAGGCTCTCGTAGAGAGCTAGGGCCGGCAGATTGGCTTTGACCACGCTCAGGTGTATCTTCGGCTTCCGGAGGGTACGGGCCTCGGCGACTGCCCGCTCCATCAGGGCTCTCCCCAGGCCGAGGCCCCGATAGGGCGCCCCCACGCAGATCCCTAGAGACGGGACCTCGCCCCCAAGCCCCCAGAGCCAGACGTAACCCAGAAGGTCCATGGGCTCCAGGCTGGTGAAGGCGCCGAAGGCCGCCACGGTGCCGGCTTCCGCTTCCGACAGCAGCCCGGCCACCTGCCCGGCGTCGAAGGCGTGGGGGTGGAAGAAGCGCACGCTCTCCTCATCCAGGGACTGGAGCAGCCGAAGCAGCTCGGGTCCGTCTCCGGGCGCCAGGCGGCGAATCGCCCAGGCCCTAAGCACGGGCGTCACTCCAGGCACTCACAGGGCCACCTCCAGCACGTTCGCGTCCGGTCGCAGCCGCCCCAGCACCTCCCGCGCGTCCAGTCGGACGCCCCCGGCTCGGTAGGGGTTCTCGTCTCGACGCTCGCAGGGCAGGGACTCGCCATTCAGCATCAGCGACGAAGGCCCATATGTGCGGGAATGGACCCGGTACCTGACCCGCAAGGGGCGGCCATGCCACTGAAGCTCGGCCTCCAGCCCATCTAGGGACGGCGGAAGCACGGGGTCGATCACCAGGTCGCCGTAGGAATCGCGCAGCCCCAGGAGACAGGTGATCACTTTGTTGGTAAAGAGGCCTGGGCCGCTGGAGTAGAGTCGCCAGCCCCCCTTCACCGGCACCGTGCCGTCGCGGAGCTCGCCGAAGCGCCGGGCGGCCTCGTAGCGGTCCGAGAAGGCGCCATCGGAGCTGCTGAAGTAGACGTTGGACTGCCTCGGCTCCGCCCTGGGCACCACGTCGCGAAGCTGGATCGGGTTCACCTGCTGGAGCGCCGACCACAGCCCCTCCCCATCGCCCAGCTTGGCCAGGGCCTCCGCGCACCTGAGGTGGGCGTGCGAGTACATCAGCCCGATCTCCCGCCCGAAGTTGGCCGCCGTCTCGGCTCGGCGGAACCACCGGGAGACGCCCCCCCGGTATTCCACCGGGTCGCTCATCAGGCGGACGCCGTCCGGGCACAACAGATGCCGGCGCACCAGCTCCATGTGTGCCTGGGCCTCCTCTGGCGTGAACAGCTCCGAGAGCACACCTCGGGTCATGGGCAGCAGCCGGTAGCGGATGCCCGTGACCTCGTCCCTGGGGTGCAGGAGTAACCGGGGACCCTCGTCGCCGAGGACGGCGAAGCCCGCGGTGACGCCATCCACCATGAGGAGCCGGCGGAAGTCAGACGCGATCCGTGACAGGGCCTCGCCCAACCAGGCCGAGAGCTCCTCCTGGCCGGCGTGCTGACACGCGGCCCGAAGCCGGCGGAAGACGTCGTAGGTCAGCCCCACGGTCCAGGCACTGACCATCGAGGACCGGAGCTCGGGGTCAGCGGGCTGCAGCGTGTCGTCCCAGTCCCCCTCGCCGTAGCTCACCAGGGCGGTATCCGGCAGGCAACGCTCCTCGTAGTGCCGAAGCACGTGGCCGATGTGTCCCAGCAGGCTCACGCGGTGCGAAGTCGACACGTACCCCTGCGGGTCCGTGTACGGGACCTCCTCCAGGAGGAGGCCCGGGTCGTTAGCGGCTTCCACGTAGTCGCACAGCGCCTTGACCGGCCAGAAGGGAACGTCGCCGTGGCTGTCTGACGCCTGGATGAAGCGGAAGGGCTCGTGCATGAACCACTGGGGCCACCCTCCGGAGGCCTCGTACTGCTGCTCGAAGACCCTGAGCAGCAGAGCCCGGGCCGCTCCGGGACGGCCCGTGGACAGAAGCCACTCTACCGGCCCCTGGCAGACGTCGCGCGTGCCCCAGGCGGCGCCGCCGTACTGCTCCAGCCCGTGAGGAGCGGTGAAGTGAATCCAGGCGTCGTGCGCGAACCAGGGCAGCACGGCATCAAGGCGTCCTACCGAGGGCGCGGGATGCTCGAGGCGGGGGAGGCCCGCCCGCCAGTCGTGGCCGCCACACTCGTCCGAGGAGGGCTTCAGCTCGCAGGCTCCGGATATCGCAAGCCTAAGCTCCGCGATGGGGCGGCTCTCCACGCATAGGTAGGGCCCGCCGCGCGAGACACGATCGGCGTAGAGGAGCTCATCTCCCCCCAGGGCCACCAGGCCCCCTGGTGGGCAGGACACGGTGAAGCTGACTCCGGGCCACTGCTTGCCCAGGAGGCTGCTCGGGTCCGCTCGACAGGTGGCAGTGCCCGCCGCCCTATCGAGGGCAAGGTGAACCGGCTCAGCCATCTCGGCCTCGCCAACCGCGAGCTGGTGGGAGACCAGGAAGGAGCGTGGGCTGCCCTTCAGCACGCGCAGGACCAGGGCAAGGGCGGGAGCTGCCTCAGAGGCGGTAACCTCAGCCTCCAGTAGGTCGCCCCCCTGAGCGTAGAGCCAACGAGCGTGGGTCGGCCCCATCTCGAAGGCCGAGGGCACACCAAGCTGCCGCCAGGCGTCCCCTCGACGCACGAACACCCGCTGCCCGCTGCCCCGCAGCAGGCCCAACGGGTTTCGCTGCACGCTCAGGAAGCGGGCGAGGTTCGTGTTGCCCAGGTAGACCTGGGACGCGAAGAGGCCGGCCATGCCCACCGTGACGCCCAGCACCTCCGGGTCCAGCGACAGCGTGGTGCCCGTCCTTAGGATGTGCCCGTGGGGCCGCTCAACCAGGGCCTCCTTGGCGCGCGAGACTACGTGGCGTCCGTCCGCCAGGAAGAAGGAGAGCCTCCGGCCCTCGCCGTCGCGCTCCAAGTGAAGCGCTTCGCCGGGGTACAGAGTGGCCCAGTCCGCGTCGGACAGCTCGTCGCCGTGCAGCCACTGACACCCCAGGACGGTGTCCGGGCGCGAGGACAGTGGCGGGGCCGCGCCGGGGTCCGGCTCCGCCCAGTGGGGCATGGCGACCCGTATGGCGGGAAGATCCGCCTCGCTCGAGGCCGCCGGATGGTCCTCCTGGAACACCACCCCGAACACCACGTAGGCGCTCGCCCCGGGCTCCACCGTGAGATCCCTCGACTGGAGGGCGGGGTAGGCCATCTCGTACTGGAGGATACGGGAGTCGAGGCTTCCCTGCTCAAGAGCCCGAACGATACCGGTCAGCCGGTGGTCTCGACCGAGGAACTGGTAGCCGTCCGTGGACCAGGACCGCGACCCGGAGAGGCAAGCGTGCGCGATCCAGGGGTGCTTGCCGTCCTGAGGCTGGTTCTGCCGCGAGAGCAGCACCGTCCCCCAGTCAGGGTCAGGCACCGCCAGGTGGTCAATGTACTGGGAGCAGTAGGCCTCGTTCGACCTGACGGCCCCCTCGGAGGCCAGCCCCAGGTCCTGGCCAAACAGGACGGTCGCGGTTCGGGTCTCGTCGGTGCGGTTCCTGAGGGCGACGCGCCACACCCAGGAGGGGAGCACCGGGTGCAACTGCAGGGTTAGGCTGGACTCCCAGGGACCGCGACTGAGGGCCCACCGCGCGTGGCCCTCCGCGACATCCTCCAGCACCGGCGCGGCGGGAGGCCCACCGGGAAGCGCGGGCCCCAGAAGAGCCAGGGATGCAGAGGGGTCGGTCCCATCGCGCACGTAGACCCTGGCTAGCGCGGAGTCCGGAGGGACCGGAAGCACCTGGCTTACGAGGGTGCCGCCGCACCGAATCGCGAAGAGAGATCCATCGGGGAGCAGCTCCATGGACAGGCCCGACGGGTTTCTGAGGACCGTCAGTGCGTACTCACGGCTGGGAGCAATCCGGCGGTTCTGCATCAGATGCCTCCTCCTGTGAACCATCGCCTGATCCGCCGACGGCTACCGAACGAGCCGCCGCGGAACGCACCGGGCGCGCCTCCTGACGGCTCGTCGCACGGCCGCCGACAAGCTGGAGCGCCGTGTGCGATGGGCAACCGCACTCCCTGGCTGGCTGTCAGTCGCAAACAGCAGCGTCGCGGCCGGGACGGCCATAGAGAGCTGGTCGGTAGGCCAGCAAGGACACCTTCGGCGGAGGCGCGTGCGGCCCCCCTGGAGGGCGCGATGTGCCACGGATTCCAGGCCCAAACTATCGCGGATATGGGCGCGGCGCGCCGCCGGGAACCGGGCAACCGGCCCCAGGCGAGTCGACGCCCTGGAAGGAGTGCTTTAATGAGCCATGGCAGCGGCAAGGCGGACCGGGTACGCCTCACGTCCCTCTCCCACGGCGCGGGCTGCGGCTGCAAGCTATCCCCCGTCGAGTTGACACAGGTTCTCAAGCACCTGCCCCCCATCCTCGATCCCGCCGTGCTTGTGGGCCCCGAGTCCCGAGATGACGCCGCCGTGTACCAGCTCTCACCCGAGCTGGCACTCGTGCTCACCACCGACTTCTTCACCCCTCTTGTGGATGACCCCTACGACTTCGGGCGCATCGCCGCAGCCAACGCCCTCTCCGACATCTACGCCATGGGGGCCGAGCCCAAGCTCGCCCTCAGCCTGGTCGCCTTCCCGGCGCGTACCCTCTCCGCCGACATCCTTGCGGAGATCCTGCGGGGGGGCGCGGCGATCACCCAACAGGCCGGGGTGAGCCTGGTGGGCGGCCACAGCATCGACGACACCGAGCCCAAGTTCGGGCTGGTGGCGCTCGGCTTCGCGCACCCCCAACGCATACTGCGGAACCGCGGTGCCCGCCCCGGGGACCGGCTGGTGCTGACGAAGCCCCTGGGCGTGGGCATTCTGGTTACCGCTCTGAAGCGGGACCGAATCACGGAGGAGGAGCTTCAGGAGGCGGTTCAGACGATGACGACGCTGAATGACCGGGCCAGCAGAGCGCTGCTGGAGGTCGGCGCCCACTCCTGCACGGACGTGACTGGCTTCGGGCTGCTGGGGCACCTGAAGGAGGTATTGGAGGGCAGCGGCGTGGGCGCCCGGATCTTCTGGGAACAGGTGCCCTTCCTGGGGCAGGTGGCGGGCCTCGCGAAGGAGGGAGTGATCCCCGGAGGAACCGAACGGAACCTGGCCAGTGTGGAGGAGCTGATGCGTTGGCCGGAGGGCTTCGAGGAGTGGCAGCGACTGATGCTGGCCGACGCCCAGACCTCGGGGGGACTACTGGCCTCCGTGCCCGCGGATCGGGTAGACGAACTGCTGGCTCTGCTCCGACAGGCCGGCACACCAGCCCAGGCAGTGATAGGGGAAGTGGTGGCGGAGCCTGCAGGCGTCGTCGAGGTGGTCTAGCTTGGCGACTCGATCCCGCGACTGACGGAACCAGTTGCCAAGCCGGAGCCGCCACCGGCATCTGTTAGGTGGGTAGGGCTCGCGACTAGACGCGCCCCCAGGGGGCGCCTGGGCCCCACTCACCCTGGGGGCGGAGTCAACGGGTGCCGGGACTGGACGCTCCAGGCCCGCGAAGGAGGCTACATGGGTCGGCTTAGGCTGGTGGGGACTGCTGCTCTGCTTCTGCTGCCGGCCATCCTGGCGGCTGGGCTTGGCCAAGGCGCGCGGAAGCGGCCAGGGCCCCCCGCAGCGAGGGTAGCCCTCGCGGGCCAGGTGTCGGCGCCCAGACCGGGAGACCTCCTGGGAAAGCCGCCTGCCTCCGTTCCCCCCGACGGCGCGCTTGCGAACGCGGATCTGGTGGTGGACTACTCCTCGTCCTGGGAAGGGCTCCTGGAGCCCTGCGGCTGCACTCAGGGCCAGTACGGCGGGGTATCCAGGCGCGCCACCGCGCTTCAGCAGCAGAGTCTGGGCAACCGAAACCAGCTTCCGGTCTTCGCGGGCGACTTCTCTGTCTCCGCGTCCGATGAGGCCCGACTCAAAGCCGAGGTCGCCTACCGGGCGATGGCCGCCATGGGATTCCAGGCGATCGCCCTGGGCGAGGGCGACTTCCTGCATGGCCTTCCCTTCGTGCGAGCCCAGATCAAGGCCTACCCAGACCTGTTCGTCTGCGCCAACCTCCGGGACTCCGCCACGGGCCTGCCGCTGTGCCGTCCCTATGTCACCAGGACCTACGCCTCTCGCGGAGGCGGGTCCGCGCCCCTTCGCGTCGCCGTGACCGCGTTTCTGGGACCTGGCCTGCTCTCCCAGGTACCGCTTGCCTCTGCCAAGGGCCGCGGCGTACGGGCCCTGGACCCCATCTCCGTGGCCCGCACCCTCATCCCCAAACTCAGAGCGCAGGCCGACGTGGTGATCGCCCTGTGCCACGATGACGCTGACGAGGTTTCGAGGCTGCTCAAGGCGGTACCCGGAATCGACCTGGCGGTGCTGGGTCACTCCACGGAGTACACGGTCAGTCTCGAGGGCCAGGTGGGGCGGACCGCCCTGGTGGCTAACACGGACCGGGGGCGCTTCGTCTGCCAGGCCGCGCTCACACGAAGCCCCTCCGGCCTCAGGGTGCGCGGCCGACAGCTCACCCTCTCGGAGGGGTACCCCGAGAACGCCCGCCTCGCCGTGCTTCGTGACTCCTACAAGCCGAAGCTTGACGCGATGATGGGGGGCGCGATCTCGGCGAGGGAGATGGCGCCGACTGCGCTCCTGCTGCCGGTGGCGAACGGCAACCGTTTCGTGGGGTCGGCTGCCTGCGCTCCCTGCCATCGCGAGGCATCCCTGGTATGGCTTGCCTCCGCCCACGCCCGCGCCCTCAAGACGCTGCACACGACTCGGGGAGGGGTGAACGCGTCACGGCCAGACTGCCTGAGGTGCCACACGGTTGGCTTCGGGCAGCCGACTGGTTTCGGCCTGCTGGCGCCGCAGGAGGCCCTGGGAGGAGTAGGGTGCGAGTCCTGCCACGGACCTGGCGCGAAGCACGTAGCGCAAGCCTCCGGCGGATCGCCGTCCACCGGCTCGATATCGCGCGACCCGGGCCCGGGGGCGAAGCTGTGCGGCCGCTGCCATGACAAGGACAACAGCCCCGCCTTCAGCTATGGGGCCTACGTCGCGAAGATCCGCCACTGGGGAGAGGGGTTCCCGACTCTACGGGCGGGGCAGGCAAGCGGCTAGTCACACTGAGGGGTGTTTCCGAGACTCCCGTCCCGGGGAGGCCGCTCAGCGGGGCCAGCAGCACCGGCACTTCCATATCCGCGGCCTGAGCTACCTACACAGTGCTACCAGCCGCCATAGTTCCGAGTGATTGCCAGCCTGGGCGACTGGTATCTGCTACTCCCCTTGGAGAGCACAGACAGGCCACGGCTGGTGGTACACTTGGGGTCCTCGGGTGGAGAGGGGGCCGTGGGTCGCCACGGCCGGGGCTCTGGGGGTTTGGCTTGCTTGCGAGCTCTCAGTGCTCCGTGCCGGCGAGGCACGTTCCGAGCGCGAGCAGGACCGTGACTCCTGGGTTGTCGCTCTCTGCTGACGGCCCATAGTCCTGGTGTTAGCTTGGCCCGTCTGGGCCTGCCCGCTCCTCCCGAGGTAGTACCCCACTGGGTATCTCGACCGCGGCCCTTGGGCCACGTATCAGTGGGCCGGCCGGCGCCGTGTAGGCCAGTCACCCCAGCCCTGTAAGCACAGGACTACGCCGCATGGCTGCTCACCAAGGGGCAATCCCCGACCACCCATACCTGTTCCTCGCACCAGGGCCGTGAAGGGCCCAGGGGAGGCTTTGCGCTGAGCTGCTGGTGGCGGAGGCAGGCGGCGGCAAGGAGGCAGCGCAATTCGGGGGTGGGTCTGAGGTTGGGGCCCCAGCATCGGGGCAGCGGTGGGGTAGCCGCCGTCCCGATGCTGGGAGGGGGACGCCCTGCATCCGGGGAGAGACGTTCAGGGCGCCATCGCGACCGATGTGAGGCAGACGGGGTCGAACCGCCTCGCATCAGCGCGTAGCTGTCACGCTTAAGTTGGGTTCTAGAACTGCTCGGTGCCGATCCCTCGGGACCAGGTGCCCAGCCGCCGCGGCTCGCCCGAGGCCAGGCCTCCGACAGGAGTGGACGAGTCCGGCTCCCGCCTAGCCCACGAGCCGGTCCTACCTTTGGGGCGGGAGCGCGGGGTAGGCTGCCGGGCTAGTTCCACGGACTCCGTCGGTCAGGGATGCCGGGCCCATCCTGCTCCCGGCGGCGCGGACCTGACACCAGCCGCTGGGTCCCGGTGTCCCACCCGGAGGGCAGATTCGACCCGTGCCCGGGGTGCCTGCCTCCGGAAGCCTTCGCCGACTGGGATAACCGGAAGGCGGCAACCAGACCCAGCATCTCCTCGGCCTGGCTGGCGAGCTCCTCGCTGGCGCTGGCCGACTCCTCACTGTTGGCCGCATTCTGCTGGGTGAGATGGTTCATCTGCTCCACAGCCTGGTTCACCTGCTGTACGCCCAGGCTCTGCTGCTCACTGGCCGCGGCAATCTCGGCCACCACATCGGTTACCCGGTCCACGTCCGCGCGGATCTCCTCGAGGTCCTTCAGCACCTCTGCTTGGATGCTAACGCCCTCCTCGGCGTTCCTGACCGACTCCTCGATGAGGGCGGCGGTCGTCTTGGCCGCCTCCGCGCTTCTCATGGCCAGGCTGCGGACCTCCTCGGCCACCACCGCAAAGCCCTTGCCCGCGTCTCCGGCCCTGGCCGCTTCCACGGCGGCGTTCAGGGCCAGCAGATTGGTCTGGAAGGCGATCTCGTCGATGGTCTTGAGGATCTTGGCGGTGTCGTCGGAGCTGACCTTGATGCGACCCATGGCGTCGGCGAGGTGAGCCACTCGGTCCGTTCCCTTCCGGGTGGAACCCCGAGCGGACTCGGAGAGCGAGCGGGCCTCGCGTGCGTTGGAGGCGTTCTGGTCGGCCATAGAGGCCATCTCTTGGAGGCTGCTGGAGACCTCCTCCAAGGAACTGGCCTGCTCGGAAGCCACCTGGGAGAGGACCTGACTGCCGTCGCCGATCTGTGCGGAGGCGGAGGCCACCTGGTCCGCGCCGGCGGCCACCTGGCAGAGCCTCAGATCCAGGTTGTCCAGCGCGATGTTCAGGGCTTGTTTCATGCCAGCAAACTCACCGGCGAACTCGCCCGTTACCCGGGCAGTCAGGTCCCGCTCGGCCACCTGATCGAGCACTCGGGCGACTTCATGCACAGGCAGGGCTACCTGAGCGATCACCTGGTTCAGCCCCTCGATCACCTTGGCGTTGAGGCCACTGTAGGCCGTGCTGTCGGCTCGTGCGCTCAAGTCCCCGGCCGTGATGGCCTCAAGGAGCCGGTCCATGTCCTTGGCCCGCCGGGACATCACATCCACAAGGGTGTTGCTGCTCAACCGAATCCGGTCGTAGTCCCCCGGCAGGGCCCGGTCCGACTTCTTCGGTAGCAGCCCGTTACTGAAGCTCTCCATACAATCAAGGGCCAACTCCAGGGGCGACACCACCGCGACCAGCGTATCGTTGAGTCCCTGGATCACCTCTCGGTACGCTCCCGCGAAGCGATCCACGTCTCCCCGGGCGCTGGTCTGTCCCGCCAGG
>DASXUI010000295.1:0-6736 GCA_036504955.1 Armatimonadota bacterium | reverse complement strand
TCACCCTCTGAGGCCCTTCCCCTACGACCCTACGACCCTACGACCCTACGACCCTACGACCTTACGACCCTACGACCTTACGACCCTGCGACCCCTCCCCTCGCGCTCCCCACCCCCTTGACGCCGGCCAGCCGCGCCTGTAGGCTAGTGTTGTAGAGTTCTAGAACACCTTCCGGAGGTCGCTCCCTTGCGCTCCGTCGTTCCCCGTCGAACACGCTTCCAGGGCCTTTGCGCGCAGGTCACCGAGATGGCGCGCGCGCTGGGGCCTGACGCCCGGCTTCCCACCGTTTTGCAGCTTCGCGACACCCTCTGTACCAGCGTGGCAACCGTGGACTCCGTGCTCAAGGAGCTCGAGGCCCAGAAGGTGCTCTATCGCCGCCATGGTGTCGGCATCTTCGTCTCCCCTTCGCTTGATCAGCGCGTGATCGGTCTGGTGTGCGCTCCCGAGTTCCTCACGGTCCCCGGCACATCGCCCTTCTGGGAGCTGCTGGTGCGCCATGCTCGCGCCCGGGCCGAGTCTTGCCGGGAGGAGCTGGCCTTCCACTTCGCGGCCCATGCCTCCGAAGAGGCGCCCCCCGCGCGCCCTCAGCTTCAGGATGGGCTGGCGACTGATGTGGCAGTTGGGCGGCTCGACGGGCTCATTCTGGTGGGCCTCAGCAAGGTGACGGCGGACTGGGTGGAGGCTCAGGGAGTGCCCTGCGTGGCCTTCGCGGGTCCTGGTCCCTGCACCGTCGCCACTGACGGGTGTGAGCTCGTGCGGTTGGCGGCGCGCGCGCTTGTCGACCAGGGGTGCCGGCGAGTGGCGTTGTGGTCGCCGCTGGCCCCCTATCGCCGGCCTTTGGAGAAGTCCATGGACCCGCCGGAGGTGGCCGCCCTTTGCGGGGAACTGGAGGCGCAGGGGATCCCATACGTAGCCTCCCTGACGTGCCGGGGTGGTGCCGACCCGGCTGGCCCGGTCGGGCCGCGCTCCAGCCACCAGGAGCAGGGCTTTCAAACGGCCCACAGGGTCTTCGCAGTCCCACGGGAGCAGTGGCCGGATGGGCTGATCATTGCGGATGACATGATGACCCTGGGCGCCCTTGCCGCCTTTGACCAACTGGGCGTGAGACCGGGTGTCGATGTGCGCGTGGTCAGCCACGCCAACCGGGGCTCTACGGCCCTGCTGGGCCGGGAGCAGGGGCTCATGCTCCTGGAGATGGACCCGGAGGAGGTCGTCCAGGGCCTCTTCGACCTCCTCGAGACCCGCCTTCATGGCCGTGAGCCCGAGGAGCCCCATCTCCGCGTCCAGCCCAGATGGCGCCTGCCCGAGGCGTCTCAGCCCGCCGCCCCTTCGGGCGGACAGCCCTCGCCCTGACCTAGCTCTCAGCCCTGCTGCGCCACGCTTTCCCCTAAGGATGACACTGACATGCCCAAACGCTCATGGATGATACTCTGGCGCACCGCATTCGCGCCCCTCTACCTGTTCCTCACCGTGGCGCTATCGCTGGCTGGGGGGCGGGTGCTCACACAGGCCGGCGATGCCCGGAGCTACGTGTGGCTGGAAAGCGAGGCGCCCGCTTCCGTCAACGTGACGCCAAACGTCTCCGGCTGGGGCCACCCGGAGTTCCTCTCCGGCGAGAAGTGGCTCCAGATCTCCATCGAGGCCGATAAGGTAGAGAAGGAGTGTCCTGAGGGCGGCGTTCTGCTGAGCTACCCCTTCACGCTGAGCGTGGGGGGCAGGCAGGAGATCTGGGACCGCATCGGCTACGAGTTCGCGCGTTCCCCCTTCGAGTGGCGCGTGGACAGCGGCGCCTGGGCCACGGTGTCTCCGGAGGCGCTGACCACTGACCTGATGGAGCTGCAGACCTGGAATGAGGTCGCCTGGCTGAAGCTGGGCGAGCTCGATCTGAAGGAGGGACCGCACACGCTGGATGTGCGCCTGCCCAAGGCCCGCGACGCGAAGGGCCAGTGGCAGCGCATTCTATACGCCTCGGACGCCCTCTGCGTCTCGTCTCAGCCCTTCTACCCCAACTCCTTCCACAAGCCGGACGACCCCGGCCGGACGCCCCAGGATGAGGAGGCGGCCCGCCAGGTCTTTGAGCTGCCGTCCTCGGGCGATGGCGGCGCGCGTGTGACCCTGCCGTTGAGGGGGCTGTGGGAGGTCTGCCGCAACGACGAAGACCTGCCGCCCTCCGACGTCGCCGTGCCGATGGGCGACTTCCCCAAGCATCCCTACTGGAGCGCTATCTCCGTCCCCGGCGACAGGAACACCCAGCGGCCAGACCTCCTCTTCGCTCACCGGCTGTGGTACCGAACTCGCGTGAGAATGCCGGAGGGCTCCGCCGGGCGCTCCTTCCAGCTCGTGCTGCCGCTGAACAACCTCAACACCACCGTGTACGTAAACGGCACCTACTGCGGCTTCGGGAAGGACCCGTACGCGCGACTCGTGGTGGATGTGACCAAGGCGATGAAGCCGGGCGTGAACGAGGTCTGGGTTGGTATTCGGGACGCCTGGTATGGCTACTCCAACAGCCCCACGGACCCCATGAAGCTGAGGAAGAGCTTCAACCTGCCCCTGGAGTTCGCCAGCCACGGTTTCCAGGATCTGGCCTACCCCATCTGGAACGCCTTCCGCTCCGGCATCCTGTTCACCCCGGAGCTCGTGGTCGGCGGCCCGGTCTACTCGGCGGACGTCTTCTGCAAGCCCTCCGTGGCTCGCAAGGAGATGGCGGCAGAGGTGACACTCACCAACACTTCCGATCAGCCGGCGGCCGGCGAAGTGCTCTGCGCCCTGGTGAACCCGAAGACGGGGGCCGCCGAGGGGGAGCTGCCCCCTCAGCCCTTCACGCTGGCCCCCGGCGCTTCCGAGGCTGTGGCGGTGGCCGGCCCCGCCCCCAAGGCGCGGCTCTGGTGGCCGGATGACCCTCAGATGACCACGCTGCGCACCCAGGTACGGGTGGGCGGCCGCATCGTCGATTCGCAGGACACGCCCTTCGGCTTCCGAGAGTGGGGCAGCAAGGACACCCAGTTCACCCTGAACGGTATCACGTGGCCTATCTGGTGCGACCTGGTGGGGAGCGCCTCCGGCCCGGCCGAGTGGCTGGCGAAGTACCACAAGACCAACCAGCGCTCCATGCGGCTTATGGGCGCCGCCCAGGGCGGCATCCAGTGGATGGGCATGACCACGGACCAGGCCTTGGACTGGTTCGACCAGCAGGGGGTGGTGGTGCGCCGCTGCGGCCCCCTGGACGGCGAGGCCATCGGCTACAACGCCATCGAGAACGACCCGGAGCTGAGGAAGCTCTACAACTCCCGCATCAAAATGGACCTGATGCGGAACTGGCGCGACCAGATGGTGGCCCAGGTGAAGGGGGAGCGCAACCACCCCTCCATCATGCTCTGGTCCACCGAAAACGAGTGGCTCTACATCAACTGCATCAACCTCTACGGCGACCTGATGGACGACTTCGAGCGCGAGGCCACCCTCTGCTCGCGTGCGGTCCTTGCGGTCGACCCCACTCGTCTGCTGATGACCGACGGCGGCGGGGCCAACAAGGACCAGTCCATCCCCGTCCACGGCAACCACTACGTCTACGGAGACCAGGGGGCGTCGAAGTATCCGCAGCTTGCCTACGAGGCGAACCCCACGGGCGGTGGCCGTGGCCGCTGGGTGTGGGACCAGAAGCGTCCGCGCTTCATCGGTGAGGACTACTTCGCGACCGGGATTCAGCCCGCCGACTACGCCATCTACGGCGGCGAGCCGTGCTTCCTGGGAAAAACCGAGGCCCGCCCCGCCGCCGGCCTGCTCTACCAGATCCTTAGCTCCGGCTATCGCTGGGCCGGCCAGAGCGCCTGGCACTTCTGGCTCGGCGACGACAACGCGGCCGGCGACTACACCCGCTACAACGCCCCTCGTGCCGTGCTCCACAAGCAGTGGGACTGGAGCTTCGGTTCCGGCCAGAAGGTGGACCGCCAGCTCCGCGTCTACAACAACAGCCACTCCGAGGAGCCGCTTACCTTCTCCTGGACACTGACGGTCGGCAGAACCTCCGCCGGATCCGGCTCCACCACCTACAAGGTGGCGCCCGGCACCTACCAGCCCGTGACCCTGAGCCTGCGGGTACCCAAGGTGGCATCGCGGCAGGAGGGTGTCCTCGGCATCACGCTCTCCGCGGGCGGGAAGCCAATCTTCAGCGACACGAAGGCGGTGTCGGTGCTGCCGTCGCCCTCCGTGCCCCGCGCGAGTCTCGTCGGCCTGGGAGCCACCGACCTGCTGGTCTACGACCCCAGCGGGGCCGTTCCCGCCTTCCTGACGCGGGTCGGCGTGGGCTTCACCCGGCTCAACAGCCTGGAGGGACTGCCCGCCAGCGGCCGCGTCCTGGTCCTCGGCCGTGACGCCCTCGACTCCGCCCACAGCACCTCCAGCGCCCTGGCGGCCTGGGCGGCGCGGGGGCGCCGCGTGCTCGCGCTGGAGCAACGGAACCCGCTGCGATACCAGGCCGTACCCGCCGAGATGGAGCCCAGCGACGCGACAGGCAGCATCGCCTTTGGTGAGGACATGGACCACCCGGCGCTGGCGGGTCTGCGGCAGAAGGACTTCTTCACCTGGGGACCGGACGGCGAGCTGTACCGGAGCGCCTACGTGAAGCCGACTCGGGGCGCCCGTTCCCTGGTTCAGTGCCACGACCGTCTCCAGAACAGCGCCCTGGTTGAAGTGCCCGTCGGATCTGGTCTCATGCTCCTGTGCCAACTGGAGGTCGGGGGCAAGCTGGCCGGCAACGCGGTCGCCCAGCAGCTTCTGTGCAACCTGATCGGCTACGCTGCCACCTATCGGCAGAGCTTCCGGCCGGCGGCCGTCGTGGCCGCGCCCGGAGGAGGGCTGGCGAAGGCAGTGGATGCCCTGGGCCTGCAGTACGCCAAGGTCGCGGACCCGGTGGCGGCCATCACTCGGCCCGGCACCCAGCTTGTTGTGGCGGAGGCCACCCCCGCCAACCTGCGGGCCCTCGCGGCGCGGTCCGCCGACCTGGCGCGCTTCACGGCCGCTGGCGGCTACCTGGTCCTGAATGGCCTCACGCCGCAGGGGCTGGCAGACTACAACAAGCTGGTCGGGTTCGACCACATGATCCGGCCCTTCACACGAGAGAAGGTCTCCTTCCCGGCGCGGCGCAGCCCCCTGACGGCGGGCCTGGCGACGGGCGACATCGTGATGCTCTCCGGGGAGCGCATCTTCGGCTGGACCGCCGATGAGTTCGTGGCCTCCGACGCCTTCAGCTACGTGGTGGACCTGGAGGACGTGGCCCCGTTCCTCAAGTTCCCTAACGACTTCGCGGCCCTGATGGTCAACGGCTTCCGCAACGCCGACGCCTGGAAGTATATCGTGAACCTGCCGCTGAAGGACGCTGACTGGAGCCTGACGCTGCCCAAGCTACAGACGCTGACCGAAGTCACCTGGGCACCGAACGAGAACTACAACCTCGCCACCCAGTTCAGCCTGACCTTCGATGGTAAGCAGCCGCAGAGCTTCGACCTCAAACCCACCACCGAGGTCCAGAGCTTCCCCATATCACCGGCGCGCCAGGCCAGGGAGCTGCGGGTGAGAATCACCAAGGTCCAGGAGGTGCCCGGCAAGGGCGAGACCACCGGCCTGGACAACCTCTACCTGCGAGCCCAGCGCCCGGCTGACTTCAGCCAGCGGGTCCATCCGCTGCTCAACATAGGCGCCCTGGTGGACTACCCGAGGGGCAAGGGCGGCATCCTGCTCTGCAACCTTCTCTTCAAGGATTCCGAGGCGGTCCCTGAGAACGCCGCGAAGAAGCGCCGAGTCCTTGGCACTCTGCTTCGCAACCTGAGGGCGCCCTTCGCGGGCGCGAAGGCGGTGATCGCCGGGGCTGACCTGCGCTACCAGCCTCTCGACCTTTCCAAACAGGCCAACCAGTATCGCGACGAGCGTGGCTGGTTCGGCGACAAGGCCTTCACCTTCAAGGACCTTCCCAAGGGACTCCACGCCTTCGCGGGCGTGCCCTTCCAGATCTACGAGTTCCCCACCTCCCCGGTGCCTACCGCGGTGATGCTGGGCGGCGACGGCGTGCCGAACAACCTCGCTCAGGAGGTCCGGGGGATCCCCGTGGGCCGCAAGGCCGACGCCCTCTTCTTCCTGCAGGCGGCTCGACTGGACCAGCGCCGCGACCAGCGGGAGATACGCGAGAAGAAGCAGTACGAGATGGCCCGCTACGTGGTTCACTACGCCGATGGGGGAACCGCCGAGGTGCCCCTTGTCGCTGAGGTGGACGTGGACGACTACCGCCAGAAGGAACCCGCCGCCCTTCCCGGCGCGCAGGTTGCCTGGACCCGCCCTTACGCGGGTACCGACCTGAGCGCGGTAGCCTACCTGAAGCAGTGGAGCAATCCCCGTCCAGGCGTGCAGATAGAGAGTGTGGATCTGGTGTACGGGAAGGACCGCCGGGGCGTTCCAGCCCTCCTGGCCCTCACTGCCGCCTCAGCCGAGGCCGCGCCGAAGGCGTCAGCAGGGCCAATCGGGAGGGCTGGCTCCGGAGCGACCAGGGACTGAATCTGCCCTCACCCGCAGAGTGCGCGACTCGCCTGCGTGTCGCGCACTCTGCGGGCTGTTCCGAGCTTCTCGGGAGCAGCGTAGGCTGACTCGCCGGGCCATCGCGCCGGGCGCGGGGCGCCGCTGTTGCTAGCTTGTCTGGGGATGCAAAGCGCCGCCCTCCCGGCAAGAGGCTGCACATCGCCCGCC
>DASXUI010000294.1:0-6347 GCA_036504955.1 Armatimonadota bacterium | reverse complement strand
CGGCTCCGACGGGGAGGTGGAGGACGCCTTCCGCGTGGCGCTGCAGGGCATCAAGAAGACGGACGGCATCATCGTGGGGATGTGGCCCAAGTTCAAGGACGAGATCACCCAGAACGTCGGATTCCTCCGCAAGTACGGTTCCGTAGGCTGACCCCCGCCCTGCCCGAGACGCGGCCGCCCCGGGCAGGGCACAACTTCCTCCAGGCTATCCCTGTCCCCATCGGTCGGCCAGTCACTTCCGCGTCGCCGGTCCCCCCGCCCCCGTCTGCGCGGGCGCACACACGCCTCGTGGCCTGACTGGACCACGCTGTTCCGCCGGATACCCCTTTGGCACCTGCCAGCCCCGGGCAGAGCTATCGGCAGGCCAACAGCCTGCTGGTGGCTTCGCCACCCAAGCACTCCCTCGTACTATCCATCACCGGCAAGCGGTTACTGTTGAAGCCCATCATGGGGGTCGATACCCACCTTGACAGGCCCCGTCCCTTGGGTCCGAGGCGCCGAAGAAGCTCGTTCCGACTCCCCATGGATTACTGCTCGCCGAACCTGGAGTACCCATGAATCCGCTCGCTTATCTCAACCGCCTGAAGCTGGGACCTCGCCTATCGCTGACTGTCGGTGCCGTGTTACTTGTGGGAATCACCCTCACCCTCTGGCTACTCCTTCGCATCGCCGGGGCCGTGCTCAAGGAGCAAGCCATGTCGCTCGCCCGGGAGACGGCCCGAAGGTACAGCTTGGAGGCCACCGCGAACGTGGACCAAGCCCTACGAGGGTCTCGGGTTCTTGCCTCCGCGCTGGAGGGCCTCAAGCGAGAGGGGAAGGCCGACCGCCGTGCCGGCAACGCCATGCTGCGGCGGATGGTGGAACAGAACCCGAACGTTCTGGGGCTGTGGACCGCCTGGGAGCCCAACGCCTTCGACCGCAAGGACAAGAGCTACTCCGGGAAGCCCGGCACCGACAAGTCCGGTCGCTACATCCCCTACTTCAACCGGGGCAGCGGGCAGATCGTGCTGGAAGCAAACCAGGCGGTGGACACGTCGGACTACTACACGCAGCCCAAGCGCGCCGGCAAGGAGTGCTTGATCGAGCCCTATAAGTACACTGTCGCGGGCAAGGAGCGCCTCCTCACCACCGCCAGCGTCCCCCTCTACGCCAACGGCACCTTCGTGGGAGCGGCCGGCGCGGACATCGCCCTGGACGACCTGGCGAAGGTCGTGGGCAAGGTGAAGCCCTACGGCAGGGGGTACGCTGCCCTCCTCTCTACTGGGGGCCTCTATATCGCTCACCCGAAGGCGGACCTCCTGGGGCGCAAGGCCGATGCCCTGCCGGCGGAGGCACTGGAAGCCATCAAGGCGGGCAAGGAGTGGTCCACCACGGTGCACTCCGACGAACTGGGCACGGACGTCTACGAGGTGTTCGTGCCGGCGGCGATGGGCGAGACCGGTCAGTCCTGGTCGCTCATGGTCGCGGTTCCCCTGGACATGGCCCTGGCACCCGTGGGCCAGATGCAGAGGAGCGCGATGCTCCTTGGGCTTCTGGCCATCGCCGGAGTGATCGCGGTCAGCTCCTGGAGTATGCTGTCCGTCACCCGGCCCCTCACCGACACCGTGCGGGTGCTGAAGGCTTTAAGCGAGGGGGCCCTGGACGAAAGAATGGGGCTGGACCGCGCTGATGAGATTGGTGAGATGGCCAAGGCGATGGACGGCTTCGCTGACGACCTCCAGCAGCGCGTAGTGGGGTCCATGGAGTCGATCTCTCGCGGGGACCTCTCGGTGGACCTGGCGGCGCGAGGCCCGCGAGACCAGATCACCCCTGCCCTGCTCCGCACCATCGCTTCCTTGCGAGGGCTGACGGATGAGATGGCCCGGATCAACGCGGAGGCCGTCCAGGGACACCTCAGCACGCGCGGAGAGACCCAGGGCTTCGAGGGTGCCTACCGCGAGGTGGTTAAGGGCGTCAACGACACGCTGGACGCGGTCACCGGACCCCTCAACATGGCGGCAGAGTGTGTGGCCCGCATCAGCCGTGGCGACATCCCGGAGAAGATTACGGACCACTATGCCGGCGACTTCGGTCGTATTCGGGACAACCTCAACACCTGCATCGACGCCGTGAACCAGCTCGTTCAGGATTCCGAGCAACTGACCGAGGCCGCGGCCCACGGTCGCTTTGAGGCTCGCGCGGACGTTAGCCGTCACCAGGGGCACTTCGCCAGCGTGGTGCAGGGCGTGAACGCCACCCTCGATACGGTGGTGGACAAGGTCTACTGGTTCGAGGCGCTCCTGGATGCCGTGCCGCTGCCCATGTCCGTCACCGACATGGACATGAACTGGACCTTCATCAACAAGCCCGTGGAGCAGTTCCTGAGCGTGAAACGCGGCGATGTGCTGGGCAAGGCCTGCAGCCACTGGAACGCCGGCATCTGCAAGACGGAGAACTGCGGCATCGCCCGACTGCGCAAGGGAACGCTCCAGACCCACTTCGAGCAGCAGGGCGGCAACTTCCAGGTCGACACCTCCTACATCCTCAACTCCAAGGGGGAGAAGATCGGCCATATCGAGCTCGTCCAGGACGTTACCCGCCAGACGAAGGTAGCCGAGTACCAGCAGTGCGAGATCGACCGCCTGGACGGCAACCTGAGCCGCCTCAGCCAGGGCGACCTGGCGATGGACCTGGCACTCAGCGAAGCCAACCAGTACACCCAGGAGACCCACGAGCAGTTCCTTCGCATCCGCAGCAGCCTCTCCGCCGCGCGAGAAGCGGTGCAGGCCGTGGCCGAGGACACCAAAGCCCTGACCCTCGCGGCGGTGGGCGGCCAGCTCTCTACCAGAGCCGACGCCGCCAGGCACCAGGGCGAGTTCGCCCACATCGTCGCGGGAGTGAACGAGACGCTGGACGCGGTGATCTCCCCGATCAACGAAGCAGCCGGAGTGCTGGACCAGATGGCTCAGAAGGACCTGACATCCCGCATGCTGGGGGACTACCAGGGCGACCATGGCCGCATCAAGGTAGCCCTCAACACCGCTCTGGACAACCTGGACCAGGGACTCGGCCAGGTCTCGCTCGGGGCCCAGCAGGTCGCCTCCGCCGCGGCTGAGATCGGCGACGGCAGCCAGGGCCTCTCCCAGATCGCCTCGGAGCAGGCCAGCTCTCTGGAGGAGATCTCCAGCAGCCTGCAGGAGATGGCCTCTATGGCTGATCAGAACGCCTCCAACGCCCGGGAAGCTCGCTCCCTCACCGAGGCAGCCCGCACCGACGCCGCCAAGGGCGCCAAGAGCATGGACCAGCTCTCCCAGGCCATCGAGCGCATCAAGAGCTCCTCCGACGACACCGCCAAGATCGTCAAGACCATCGACGAGATCGCCTTCCAGACCAACCTGCTGGCCCTCAACGCGGCCGTGGAAGCAGCAAGGGCCGGAGACGCGGGCAAGGGCTTCGCCGTAGTGGCCGAGGAGGTGCGCAACCTGGCGATGCGCAGCGCGGAAGCCGCCAAGAACACGGCCGCCCTCATCGAGGAGTCGGTGAGGAACTCGGAGCAGGGAGTCACCATCCAGACGGAGGTGCTGAGGAACCTGGAGGCGATCGAGCAGGACGTGGACCGGGTGACGGAGGTGGTCAGCGAGATCGCGGCGGCCAGCGAGCAGCAGAGCCTGGGCGTGCAGCAGGTGAACCAGGCGGTGGAGCAGATGAACGGGCTGACGCAGCAGAACGCGGCCAACAGCGAGGAGTCCGCCAGCGCCAGCGAGGAGCTGGCCAGCCAGGCCGAGGAGATGCTGACCATGGTTTCGGGCTTCAGCCTCAGCGACGCCGAGGGCTCGGAGCAGTTAGCCCGCCGCCGCCCCGCGCCTCGACCCGTTGGTCGGGCCAAGAACGGCAACGGGAACGGGAACGGCAAGGGGAACGGACGGCACGGGAAGAGCGGGCCCATGCCGGGGCTGGCCGAGGCGCTCATTCCCTTCGACGACGATGAGGGAACGCTCAGTTCCTTCTAGACCACCAAGACACCAGGAGACACCAAGAACCGCCTCACCACAGAGGCACAGAGGGCACAGAGAAGAGCGGAGGAAACCAGGCCTACCTCCATTTACCACGAGAGCGGGTGGAAACCCGCGCCATGCACGACGCGCCAGCGCCTCGTGCATTATGCGGGCTAGGTGTTCTGGTGCCCTAGTGCCACTGCTGGTGAAGTGGTTGTTGGACATCGACTAAGGATGGGCTGCCTACCAGCCATAGGCGCGCGCAGCCAGGCGGGAGAACCGCCACCCGGGCCGAAACCCAAGGTGGTGTGCGCTGCTTCCGGCAGCCCGCCCACACCCCTTCGGCGGTCCACCGAGCGGGAAAGGGCGAGGCGGCCTTGATCCGGTGAGACCGCCAGCCCGACGACGTGGTACACGCGGCACAGGGGGGCGGGCTCGGCCGACCCACGCAGGGCACGTGGCGCCCGCGCGTGGTGACGGCAAGGCGCGGTTGGCCGGCCTGGCTCCGCCCCTTCCCTGCTAGACGTTTCGTGGAGGTTGGCTCATCGTGCTCACAGGCCTGGTATCCAGCATTCAACGCTTCTGTCTGCACGACGGGCCTGGGATTCGAACCACTCTGTTCCTCAAGGGCTGCCCGCTCCGCTGCTTCTGGTGCCACAACCCGGAGTGCCTCAGCGCCCAGCCGCAGGTGCAGGTGTTCCCGGAGCGCTGTTTGGGCTGCGGCGCGTGCGTGGCGGCCTGTGACCACGGCGCGCGCACCCGCGGGCCGGCGGGCCCCGTCTATCGCCGCGACCAGTGTCAGGTCTGCGGGCACTGCATCACGGAGTGCTTCGCCGGCGCCCTGGAGATGGTCGGGCGAAGGATGACCGTGGGCCAGGTCATGGACGAGTTGCTGCGGGACCGTGCCTTCTACCGAGGGCTGGGCGGCATCACCCTCTCCGGCGGGGAGCCCCTGATGCAGGTCGACTTCAGTCGAGCGGTGCTGGCCGCCGGCCGTGACGAGGGGCTTCACACCGCCCTGGAGACCTCCGCCCACTGCCTTTGGGAGGACCTGGAGTGCCTGCTCCCCCTGGTGGACCTGCTGATGGTGGACCTGAAGCACGCGGATCCGGAGAAGCATCGCGCCGTGGCGGGGGTCACCAACAAGCGCATTCTTGAGAACCTGCAGCGCCTTGCGGCCACTGACATTCCCCTGCTGCTGCGGACGCCAGTGATCCCCACCGTGAATGACACGCCCGAGGAGGTCGGGGCCATCGCCGACCTCGTCAAGGGAATGAGGGAGAACCGCCTCCAACGCGGCGCGGAGCCTCCCCGCCTGGAGCTGCTCCCCTTCCACCGCCTGGCCTCGGACAAGTACCGCGGCCTGGGCCTTACCAACAAGTCCTCCAGCCTCCGTACCCCACCGCCCGAGGCGCTGCACCTGCTGGTGGACGAAGCCCGCAAGCGCGGCATCGAGGTGGAGTGTAAGTAGCGCCCAGATGATGTCAGGTACTCCTTTGGTCTTTTTGGTCTCTTAGGTCCCTTCGTGACTCCGCACAGTTGGAAGGTCAAGGGAGGCATACGACCATGGCAGAGAGTGGAGGCTCCCGGCGCCGGGGCAACTCCAAGCTGGAGATCGCGGTCCTCGTGGCGGTGGTGGCCGGTTTGGTAACGGTCCCCTATCTGCTGGATCGGCTGGCGAGACAGTTGTCCGACTACGACCGGCAGCCCGGAAGCAGCGTCGAGGAGACAGAAGAGGAGTGCATGGCGCCCAGCCCCGTGCTCACTCCTGACGGACGCTACGTCTTCTTCGAGACCTCGATCAACTCGCTTGTGCCGGGCGACACCAACGGCTGCGTGGATGTTTTCCGTCGAGACCTGAGGTCCGGAGCGGTGGTCCGCGCTAGCGTGGGCCCCAAGGGAGAGCAGTGGAAGGGGCACAGCTTCGCTCCGTCTCCCAGCGCCGATGGCAGCGTTGTAGCCTTCACCTATGCGCCTCTCGGCAAGGGAGGCAAAGCGTACAGGGAGGACCATGAGGTCGTGGTCAAGAGCCTGACGACTGGCGCGGTGACCCACCCGGCACCCTCCGTGAAGACGGAGGGCTTCGTGTGGCCCGCCAGTGACCAGCCGACGCTCAGCGGCGATGGGCACACGCTTGCCTTCGCCGCTTCCGGAAAGCTCCTTCCGGAAGACACCAGCAACCTCGAGGGCATCTACCTTGCGGATCTGGCGCGCGGCAAGCTGAGTATGCCCTCCCCCAACAGCGGCCCAAAGCTGGGAATGGACCACAGCGACCAGACGGTGTTGAGTGGGGACGGCCGCTACCTCTTCTACCGAGCCCAGCCGTACGACCTCCTCAAGCCCTCCTCGGTCTACAGCGCCGGACTGCTGCGG
>DASXUI010000293.1:0-47785 GCA_036504955.1 Armatimonadota bacterium | reverse complement strand
CAGCTCCGGTTGCTCCGAGGCCAGGGACTGCAGGATCACGCGCTCCGTACTTCGATCGCCACGGTTGAGGATCTCCACCAGAGACTGCGGGCCGCCGACGGTGGTGGTGACTCGGTCCACCATGGTCGTCAGCTTGGCCTGGATCACCTGCTCCACCTCCTCGATCACCTCAGGCGCGGTGCGGGTCATGGTGACGATGCGCATGGCAACGTCAGCCTGGACCTCCGGTGGCAGGCCGGTGAGGACCATCGCGGAGAGGTCCGGAGGGAGGTGGGCCAGCACGAGGGCGATGGTCTGGGGGTGCTCGTTCTGGATGAACTGGAAGAGCTGGGCCGGGTCGGAGTTCCGCAGAGACTCGAAGGGGGGCGCCTGCGACGAGGCGGTAAGCCGCCGGATCAGCGTGCCGGCGCGCTGAGGCCCCAGGGCGCGCTCCAGCAGGCGCTGGGCGTACTCCAGGCCACCCTCCGCGATGTAGTCCCGCGCCATCCGAATCTCGCGGAATTCCTCGAGGACTCCCGCGCGGACGTGGGAGGGCACCTGCTTCCATCTCAGGATGCCCCGGGAGATTTTCTCGATCTCCTCCGGAGAAAGGTGGCGGCAGACCTCCGCCGCCAGGTCAGTGCCCAAACAGATCATGAGCACCGATACCTTCTCCAGGCCATCCAGGTAGACGTCGTTCCCAGCATTCATAGGGGGGTGGGCCTCTTCATCCGCGGCTACACGGCACGCGGTCGTTCATGTAAGGCATGGGTCGGGCAGCTCCCCGACAGAGGCTAGCCTGCACTCGCCGAAGCAGATCCGTTGAGCCGAGGGCACTCCTCAGGAGCCGGCCGGGCGCTCCGCCAGCCAGGTGCGCATCACCTGAGCCGCCTCGGCGGGGTTCTCCTTGGCAAGCTCCAGGATCTCCTGCTCCTTGTCCTCCATGAAGGGGATCACGGCGTCCGGCAGCATTGGCTCAGCGGAATCCAGAGCCTCGAGTACCGGCGTGGTCGTGTCGGCGGGCAATGCCCTCTCGGCCAGCGCCTCGTAGGTAGCCGGCTTGCGCGTGAGGCCTTTGACAAAGAGAAGGAACACGAGGGCCAGCACGATAGCCAGGCCAGCCTTAACCCAATAGATGATCATGTCACGCTTCTGAGTCTGCTTGAGCTCCGTGTCTTGCTTAACGGCCACGGAGTTGTCGAAGGGCATGGCATCCACGCTCACCATGTCGCCGCGCGTCGCATCGGCGCCCACGGCAGCGGATACCATCTGCTTCATGGACTGCAATCTTGGGGCCGGGTACTGGCCGTCCAGGAGCACCGCGACGGAGAGGCGCGTTAGTTTGCCAGGGGAATCCTTCAGGCGCTCGATCTGCTTGGAGACCTGCCACTTGCTGTTGGTCTCCTTCCGCTGGTAGCCATCGGCCTTGCCGACCCCGCCCGGGTTGGAGCCCATCAGGTTCGCGCTGACGCCCGGGGCCGCGCCTGGCTTACCGGTACCGGAGTAGGTCTCGGTGGTCTCCTGCTGGCTGGCTAGAACGCCCTTGCCCTGGCCCTGGGGCTGGGGCTGGTAGGTCTCCTTCTCCAGCTCATGTTGGCTGAAGTCCAGAGTGGCCTTCACCCGAACTACGGACTTGCCGGGGCCCAGCGCCTGATCCAGCATCGTCTGGGCATCATGCTTGATCCGCTCTTCATAGTTCAGGGCCAACTGCATCTGCTTGAGGTTTTCCTTGGGGCCGGCGGTGCCGTCCTTGCTGGGAAGCTCATTCAGCAGGTTGCCCTTGTTGTCCATCAGCGTGATGTTCTCGGGCTTGAGGCCCTCCACGGCGGTGGACACGAGGTGGACGATGCCGGCGACCCTCTCCTCGTCGAGCGCCCCGCCGGGCTTCAGGGTCAGCATGATCGAGGCGGTGGGGTCCTGGCGGTCCTTCTCGTAGAGCCGCTCCTCGGGCAGAGCCAAGTGGACCCTGGCCTGTGCCACCTCGCCCACGGTGGAGAGGGTGCGCTCCAGCTCGCCCTGCATGGCGCGCTGGTAGTTCACCTTCTGGCTGAACTCCGTCATGCCGAAGTTCGTCTTGTCGAAGATGCTGAAGCCGGTGGTCCCGCCCTCAGGCAGCCCCGCGGCGGCCATCTGGAAGGTCAACTCGTGGACCTTGTCCGCCGGAACGCTGATGGTGGTGCCGTCCCCCTCGATCTGGTAGGGGACCTTGGCCTCCTTCAGCTTGGCGATGATGGCGGCGCCATCTGACTCCTTGATGTTGCTGAAGAGCGGCCGGTACTGAGGCCGGCTAAGGATCGTTGAAACAAAGCCCAGCACCGCGAGGCCGGATAGGATGAAGGCGACCAGGAAGACCCGGTTCTGAGTAGGCATCCCCCGCCATGTCTGAGTCAGGGGGCCTGTCCACTGTCTTAGCTGATCCACAGAGTGCTACTCCGTTTTGCCGCGCGAGATCCTTCGGGTTCAGGTGGGGAATGCGTCAACCAGCAGGAAGCTGATAGGATGGATGCCTGGGTGCACTGCCATGCCCTTGCACGGGATGCTGAAGAGCGCGAGCCCTTGGCGGCACGGTCAGAGCTTTGGAAGGAGGCCGCCGTCTGCCTGGAAGCGTCATCACGGCCCTTCCGGCGTGACCCTATACCTGCGTCTTGATGATCTCCTGGTAGGCTTCCAGGACCTTGTTGCGGGTCTGGACCAGGAGTTGGACGGCCGTTTTGGACTCCTCCAGGGAGAGCATCACCTGGTGTAGGTCCTTGGCCTTGCCTTCCGCCAGAAGCCGGGCTTGCTCGTCGCCCGTCTGTTCCAGCTTGTTCACTTCCTCAAGTGCCCCCTTCAAAGTATCGGCGAAAGAGGCGACGGGGTCAGAGCTCCCCTGGGTGCCGCCGCCGACGCTCCCGATGGAGCCGATGGAGCCGATGGAGTCACTGATTGGCTGAATCGTCATGTGCTTCCTCGCGCCGCGCTATCAGCCGCGACCAATGTCCAGGGCCTTCTGCATCATGCCCTTCTCCACGTTCATCGCCGTCACATTCGCCTCGTAGGCCCGGCTAGCGGAGATGAGGTCCACCATCTCCTCCAACACGCTCACGTTGGGCATGGCCACGTAGCCGTCCGGGTTGGCATCCGGGTGGGCGGGGTCGTAGACCATCTGTGGCTGCCTGGCGTCCTCGCGAATCTCGGTCACGGTGACGCCGGACTCGGCACCGGGCTCGGCCCCCTCTGCCTGGGGGGTGAAGACCACCTCCCGGCGGCGATAGGGACCACCCTCCGGAGTGCGGGTTGTGGTGGCATTGGCCAGGTTGGAGGCGATGGTGTCCAGCCGGGTGCGCTGGGCGGTGAGGCCCGACGCGCTCACGCGCAAAGCTGAGAAGAGTCCCACGGCTTACTTCCTCCCCTCGGTGATCACGGTCTGAAGGATGGCACCCCGCGCCGCTACGCTGCGGAGCAAGGCGTCATACCGGAGGGCATTCTCAGAGAGCTCCGCCATCTCCCGGTCGACGCTGACGTTGTTGCCGTCGGCGCGGCCCGGCGCGGGATCGTCCTGGAGGATCGCCTGCGGCAGCTCCGGGCTCGCCGGACCCTCGGACGGAGCCTCCAGTACTGCCGCCAACTGGTCCTCGAACAGGACCTCCTGCCGGTGATACCCGGGCGTCTCGAGGTTGGCGATGTTCCGCGCGGCCACGCGCTGCCTGAGCGCCGCGGCGTCCAGGGACCGCGTAAGCACCTGGGTTGTGAGGTCGTTTCTGAGAGCCACGATGGTCCTCCACAAGCTGGGCAGGGGGCCCCGCGTTCAGCCAGGCCGCCCCAGGAAACCCGTCAGCAGGAATAGCAATCACTGTGCCAACGGCCGGGCCGGACCGAAAGATCGCCTCGGAATCCGCGCCGGTGTGCCTCTTAGGGCCGCCTCTGGCTGTGTCGATAGACAAGTTGCGCCACACGCGGCGGTCAGGGCCTGGGATAGCCAGGCGGGTACGCCGCTTCCTACAGTGGATCCATCGACAGCGGAGGCCGCATCTGAACGGGCGGCTCCGAGAGGCGCGGACTTCGGCAAGGGAGTGAGCGGCCGCCCAGGGACGGGCACAGCCACTCAGCAGTCGCCGGCCAGGGGCTGCCTGAGGGAGAGGTTGGCACGTAGATTGTTACGGCTTAACGAGCACTACAGAGGCGGGAAGGAGGCGTCGCGCTCATGATGACCGCATTGTTCAGCGCGGCCGCCAGCCTTCGGGCTCACCAGTCTGAGCTGGACGTCCTGGGAAACAACATCGCCAACATCAGCACCCCCGGGTACAAGGGAGAGCAAGCCCTGTTCCAGGAGTTGCTGGTATCCACCCTTCAGAGTGCCTCCGCTCCCTCCGGCGCCCTGGGCGGCATCAACCCCATCCAGGTGGGCCAGGGCGCCAACGTGGGAGGCGTCTCCAGGAACTTCAGCAACGGCTCCGTGCAAGCCACGGGACGGCCCACCGACCTGGCGCTGGCGGGTGACGGGTTCTTCGTGGTCAGTGACGGCAAGCAGCAGTTCTACACGCGAGACGGCTCCCTATCCCTGGATGCCAATGGGCAGTTGGTGACCTCCGGCGGGCTCACGGTGATGGGCTGGGCGGGCAAGGGGGCCGGACCCGGCTCCGCGCTCGGCGCCCTGCAAGTGCCGGTGAACGAGGTCCTTCCCGCCCAGGCGACGGCCAGCGTCAGCCTGAACGGCAACCTGGACTCCGCCACGGCGACCGACGGCAAGGCGACCACCACCTTCAGCATCTATGACTCCTTGGGCGAGGCCAAGCAGATCTCCGTGGCCTTCACGCACAACGCCGACGGCTCCTGGACCTGGAACGCGGCTGGTCCGGACGGCGCCGCCGCCGGCACGGGGCAGCTCACCTTCGACGCCTCCGGTAAGTTGGCGGCAGGCGGCACCGGCACCCTGGCCATCACTCTGCCAGGCGCCACGCCAACCACGCTCTCCGTTCAGACGGACTTCTCCGCACTCTCGCAGGTGGCGGGATCCAGCACGGCTTCGCTGAAGACGCAGGACGGCACCACGAGCGGGGCTTACAGGGCGCTCAACATCGACTCCCGAGGCGTGCTCACGGCTTCCTATACCAACGGGGTTGAAAAGGAGCTAGGCCGCGTCGCGCTCTCACGCTTCGTGAACCCCTCCGGGCTCACCAGCCTGGGCTCGAACCTCTACGCCGCGTCGGCCAACAGCGGACAGCCTCAGCCCGCGGGAGCTGGAGACGACGCCTCCCTGAAGCTGGTGAGCAAGGCCCTCGAGATGTCAAACGTGGACCTCTCCACGGAGCTGACGCAGATGATCGTGGCCCAGCGCGGCTTCCAGGCAAACGCCAAGGTGATCACGGCCACCGATGAGGTACTGCAGGAGCTGCTAGCACTCAAGCGGTAGAAACACAAAGTCGGCGGGGCGCGCGGCGAGGGGCACCCTCCTTGGCCGCGCGCCCGGGCGCGTCGATGGCATCGGGCAACGCCCCAACAAGACTAGATGCTGCCTGATGCTTGAGGAGCGTGGGCGCTGGGAGGTACTGCGTGGTCAAGCTTACCCGTCTGCATGGCGAAGAGATTGTGATCAACATCGACCTTATCGAGTCTCTGGAGTCCACACCAGACACGGTGGTATCGCTAACCACCGGCAAGAAGATCCTGGTGCGGCAGAGCGTGGATGAGGTCATCGATGCCGTGATCGCCTTCCGCCGCCGCATCGTGGGCGCCCAGGAGGAATAAGTGGACCTGGCGACTATCCTTGGCCTGCTGCTGGGTTGGGGCGCTTTCCTAGGCTCCATCCTGATGGAAGGCGGCAGCATCGGCGGACTGATCAATATCCCCGCGTTCATCCTGGTAGTCGGTGGAACGCTGGGAGCGACCGTGATCAGCTATCCGCTGTCCGCGATGACGTCGCTCCCCCTGATCCTGAAGAACGCCTTCATCGGCGCCAGTTACGACACCACCAAACTCGTGATGACCGTGGTGGACTTGGCGAAGAAGGCCCGGCGCGAGGGCATCCTGGTCCTCGAGGACGAGGCACGGAAGATCGACAACGTCTTCCTGCGGACGGGAATCCAGCTTGTAGTGGATGGCGTCCCCTCGGAGGCGGTGAGGGAGATCCTCGAGACCGAGGTCGTCGCCATGCAGGAGCGCCACAAGGTGGGCGAGAGCATCATGTCCGCGATGGGCGGCTTCGGGCCTACTCTGGGCGTCATCGGTACCGTGTCCGGGCTGGTGCACATGCTGCACAACCTCAGCGACCCCGGAAAGATGGGCCCGGCGATTGCAGGAGCCTTCATCGCGACCCTGTACGGAGTCTGTACCGCCAACCTGATCTACCTGCCCATCGCCGGCAAGCTGAAGTGTAGAAGCGCCGAGGAAGTGGCTTACTGTGTTCTGGTCATCGAGGGGATCCTGTCCATCCAGGCAGGCGACAACCCCCGCATCGTGGAGTCCAAGATGCGCGCCTTCCTTGGACCTAAGCAGCGGGAAGCCTTGGAGCGAGCCCTGCCTGAGGAGGCATAGCAGTGTCTCACGGAAAGAAGTCGAAGCTTGGGGGCGGGGGCCACGGCGAGGGGCACGGTAACTCGGAGCGATGGCTCCTGACCTACGCCGACATGATCACCCTGCTGGTGGCCTTCTTCATCATGCTCTACTCCATGTCCGTGATGAACAACCAGAAGTTCCAGCAGGTGGCGGTGTCCGTCCGCAGCGGCTTCGGAGGCCAGACCACCGGCCTTGGCCAGGGCATCCTCAGCGGCGGCGTGGCCCCAACCAGCATGGTCGATCCCACCAACATCCGTCCCACCAAGCCGACGATTACCGCTAGGGTGAAGCTGGTGAACGACCTGCACACGCTCATTCTGGACAAGAAGCTGGCTGGAAAGGTCCGGCTGCACCAGGAGACAAGGGGCCTGGTGGTCACGTTGGTTACCGACAAAGTGCTCTTTCAGAAGGGCCAGGCGGACATCAAGGCGGAGACCCTCCCCTTGCTGAAGGACGTGCTGCAGATCCTTGCCAAGGTGCCCAACCCCATCCGGGTGGAGGGACACACCTGTGACCTTCCGGTGGGCAAGGGTCGCTATGCCAGCAACTGGGACCTATCCACGTCGCGGGCGGTGGCCGTGGTGCGCTACGCCATCGAGAAGGGGCTACTCCCCTCCAACCGTCTCTCGGCCGCCGGCTACGCCGACAGCAAGCCGGTGGTGCCCAATGACAGCGAGATCCATCGCTCCATGAACAGACGCGTCGATATCGTGGTGGTACGCGACCTGAGTTAGGTTCGCCGCGCGGGGACACCTGCGGGTCTCGCGGGGAGTGGGCTCTTGCGGGCCTCAGGTCGCGATACAGGCTTTGGCAGGGCGGCAGCTTACTGTAGTCTGACAGGTTTGGCTCCGGGCACAACCCTGGCCGGGCCGGAAGGAAAGGTGGATCTTGAGGGGTCGTGGCAGGCTACTGATGCTCATCGGGCTCATCATCGCTCTGGCGGCGGGAGGCGTTGCCGTTAGGGGCAAGCTCATGGGCGGCAAGGGGAAGAAGGGGCATGCCGTCTCGAGCAAGCGCGCCTCAGACACCGGGGATGCGGAGAGCTCCAGCAAGTCCAAGGGGAGTGCGGACGAGGAGTCAACTCCCACCGATGAGTCGGCGGACTCCGAGGAGCCCAAGGAGCTGGGAGAGCCGAAGCCGACCCTGCCGCTGGACGAGTTCGTCATCAACCTTGCTGACCAGGATGAGGTGCGCTACCTGAAGCTGAACATCGAGGTGGAGTTCAAGGACGCGGCACAGAAAGAGGTCCTCTCCAAGATGAAGGCTCAGATCCGCGACACCGTGATCACAGTCGCCAGCCGCCGCGACATGGCTTCGCTCCTCAGCGCCGGGGGCAAGGACCGACTGAAGAAAGACATCAAGCGCGAGATCAACGAGACTCTTGGAGTGAAGGTCGTGTCCGCCGTGTACTTCACCGCCTTCGCAATGCAGTAGTCTCGCCACGCCCCACACCAGGTCACCGGAACCCAATCCGGCAGCGCACCCAGGCTACCTCGTCACCTCGGCCGGGAGCGAGTCTCCAGACTCCTCCCGGCCGATTCGTGTTCCAGCCCATCCCCCTGGCACGGGTATTGCCTGTTACTCCCCACGGCGGTAGGGGAACCGTCACCCTCCCGTCCGGAACGGCTCACAGGCCTGTTTCGGGCTCACCCAGGAGCCCCAGGGGAGCCACTCCCCAGGTTGTAGGAAACAGCCTGGGCACGCGCCCTCGGGGATCCGGCGGCTCATCCAATAGGCTAGGCCATGGCAGACATCGTTTCACAGGAAGAGATCGAAGCTCTCATCACGGCCTTCGGCAACCAGGGCCCCACTCAGCTTGGAGAGGCGCCCACCTCCAGCAAGCGGGTGAAGCCCTACGACTTCACGAGGCCGGACCGCTTCTCCAAGGACCAGATCCGCACGCTGCAGCTCATCCACACCGGCTTCGCGCGACTCCTGGCCGGCTCCCTGAGCCCCTACCTGCGCACTCCCGTCCAGGTGGACGTGAACAGCGTGGACCAGATCAGCTACGGGGACTACCAGCGCACCATCTCGGACCCCACCGTGGTCAGCATCTTCACCTTGGAGCCCCTGACTGGAAGCGCCGTCTTCGAGATCCATCCGGAACTGGGCTTCGCCATGGTGGATAGGCTGCTGGGAGGCCAAGGCCTCAAGACGGTCAAGTCCCGCGAGATGTCGGAGATCGACCAGGCGCTGCTCCGCCGGATCGTGGAGCGCGCGCTGGAGAACTACGCCGAGGCCTGGGCCGCCCTCATTCACCTCACGCCCTCCCTCAAACTGATGGCTAGCAACATGATGTTCAACCAGATCGCGCTCCGCAGTGACATGGTGCTGATGGCCTCCCTGGAAGCGCGCCTGGGCGCCACCTCAGGAACCATGAGCGTGTGCGTGCCCGTCTCCTCGCTGGAGCCAATCCTGATTAAGCTCAGCGCCCAGCAGTGGTTCAGCGCGGGCAGGCAGGGCAAGGCGGAGAACGCCGGCCTCCGGCGGCAGTTGGAGGCCAAGATCAACACCGCTGAGCTGGAGTGCGTGGTGGAGGTCGGCTCCGCGACGGCGACGCTATCCGAGCTCCTGGACCTACAGCCGGGGGACCTGCTGCGACTGGACCGCTCCGCCAATGCCGACCTGGAGCTCAAGGTGGGCGGCGAGCCGCGCTTCTATGGCCGGGCCGGCACCGTGGGGTCCAACTTGGGCTTCGCGGTCACCGCGACGGCCCCCCAGACCTGGGTGAATCCCGAAGGAGAGTAGTATGGCCGAAGAGACCGATCTTCCCGGCTTGGGGCCGGAGGAGGAAGGCGCACTAGGAGTGGCCGGGGATGAGGCCGTCCGGCCAGCCGCCCCTCACGCCGAGCCAGCCGCCGTGCAGGCCGTGGAGTTCATGCCCCTGAACGGCCAGAGCCGTGGGGACCAGAGCCACACGATGGACCTGCTGATGGACGTTCCCCTGAACGTGACCGTGGAGCTGGGCCGCACAACGATGCAGATCCGTGACCTGCTGCAGGTGGGGCCAGGATCGGTGGTTGAGTTGGAGAAGCTGGCGGGCGAGCCGGTGGACGTCTTGGCGAACTCGAAGCTCATCGCGCGGGGGGAAGTCGTCGTCATCGACGAGAACTTCGGCGTTCGCATCACCCAGATCGTGAGCCAGGCGGAGAGGATGGCGTCCGTCTGATGCGTCGTTGGTTCCTACCCGGTCTTCTGCTTCTGACTACGGCTCCCGTTTGGGCCCAGCCCTCGGGCCACAGCTATCAGGTTCGCAAGGGCGAGGCTCTGGACGAGATCGCCCGAGCGCACGGCGTGAGCGTGCAGCAGCTCATGCGGACCAACGGCATCTCCGACCCCAACCGGGTCTTCGCGGGCGAGTTCCTCCGGCTGCCCCCGGGCGCTCGCGCCGCGGCTCCCGCCCCGAAGCCTGCCAAGCCGAAGGTGACTCCTGCCGCTCGCCCTGCGCAGACAACGGTCGGAGCCAAGCCCACCGTCGCGACGCCCCCGGCCTCAGCCAAGCCGGCCGCGAAGGTGGCCCCCACACGGGTGGCGCGGACCGCCCCGGCGGCCAAACCGCCTGCCTCGACGGCCCTTCCCCCAGAACCGGCCTCCCACGCCCCGGTGCCCGCGGCGGGCTCCCATGTGCCGACCAAGCCCGTGGTTCCGGCCGCGGCCCCCAAGCCCCCGACCAAGAAGCTGCTCTTCGGCATCCCCGACGAGACGGCCAAAGCCCAGCCACCCAGATCACTGTGGGCGGTGGGGCTCGACCTGGTCTGGAAGCTGGCGCTGGTCCTGGGGCTGGCTTACGGCTCGCTTATCCTGTTGAAGCGCTTCTCCGGAAGCCGAGCGTTCGGCACTTTGGGCGGCTCCTCCATCCGCCACCTGGAGAGCCTGTCTCTGGGTCCGAACCGGTCCCTGCACCTGGTCCGCATCGGAGGGCGCGTGCTTCTACTGGGCTCCTCAAGCACCCAGATCAGTTTCCTGGCGGAGGTTGAAGAGTCGGACCTGGGCAGGGCCGCGGGGCAGCCCGACATGCCGGCCTCCTTCCCCGGTCTGCTCGATCGCTTCCTGAAGCATCAGGACGGCAACGCGGCGCCGGAGGGCAGCGGCCTCTCCTCGATACTGGGTGACACGGCCCGCCACCTCAAGGGGCGCTCCCAGGACCTGCGCGGCGACGGGGGCCAGAGCGCATGAGCTGCCGGCGAACGGTAGCCGAGGATGCGGTTGTCGGCAGGGCTCACGCCGGACGCGGCGCGGCGCGGTACGCCGGCGCGCTGGCTCGGGTGGCCCTGACCCTGGCGGGGCTGTGGCTGCTGGCCGGCCCGGCCCACGCGCAGGCGGGGATTCCGGTCCCTCGAGTTTCACTGGGCATGGATCAGGCCAAGTCGCCTCAGGACGTCTCGCTGAGCCTGCAGATCCTCTTCCTATTCACAATCCTGTCCCTGGCGCCGGCCCTGATGCTGATGGTCACGTCCTTCACCCGGATCGTGATCGTCCTCTCCTTTGCCCGGACCGCCATCGGCACTCAGCAGGTGCCGCCGAACACCGTGCTCATCGGACTGGCGCTGTTCCTCACCGCCTTCACCATGCAGCCCGTATGGATCACGGTCAACAACCAGGCGCTCCAGCCCTACCTGAGCAAACAGATCACCTTCAACCAGGCTGTTGAGAAGGGCACGACTCCCGTCCGAGACTTCATGTTCCGCCAGACGCGGGAGAAGGACCTGATGCTGTTCCTCGACCTCTCCAAGGGTCCGCGACCCCAGACCCAGGACCAGGTCTCGAACACGGTACTGGTGCCGGCCTTTATGATCAGCGAGCTGAAGACGGCCTTCACCATGGGCTTCATGCTCTTCATCCCCTTCCTCATCGTGGACGTGGTCGTGGCCGTCACCCTGATGAGCATGGGAATGATGATGGTGCCCCCCGCTCTGGTCTCTCTGCCCTTCAAGATCATGCTCTTCGTGCTGGTAGACGGCTGGAACCTCATCGTTCAGTCCCTGGCCGCCAGCTTCCGCTAACCCCCGGCAGGCACGGCTCGCCTACGGGTCCTGCCTGTCTGAAAGCTCCGCGACCCCTCATGGCTGAGCCACTGGCACAATGATTGCTACCTGCCTCTTCCGGATGTGGAGCAGGTAGCGCGACAAGGGCGCCAGCCCTCCCCCACCACCTCCTCCGGAGACGCACCGTGACTGACGCCTACATCATCGGCTTGGGCCGGCAGACCATGACCCTGGCGCTGGAGCTATGCGCGCCCCTGCTGGTCCTGGGTCTCGCGGCAGGGCTGGTGATCAGCATCTTTCAGGCCGCGACGCAGATTCAGGAGATGACGCTCAGCTTCCTGCCCAAGGTACTGGCCATGGCGGCGGGGGTTGTGCTCTTCGGCCCCTGGATGCTGACCCGGTTGATGGAGTTCACAACGCAGATCTTCAACGAGATGCCCAAGCTGGTTAAGTGATGCTCTCGCCCTTCCCCTCCATAGATCAGTTCGTCACTTTCTTCTTCGTCTTGATACGTCTAGGAGCGCTCTTCGCCGTGGCGCAGCCCTTCGGCAGTCCTCAGGTTCCCCTGCAACTGAGGATGGCCTTCACCCTGGTGATGGCGATCGCCCTCACGCCCCTGGTGCCGCAGGCGGCGGCCAGTGTGGAGGCGGTACCCCTGATCCTGGCCGCCACGCGTGAGATGGTGCTGGGGCTTTCACTTGGGTTCGTGGTGAACTTGTTCTTCATGTCGGTTCAGTTCGCGGGGGAGCTTCTGGACATGAACGCGGGGTTCTCCTCCGCCACGGTGCTGAACCCCACCTTCGGCACGCACAACGCCGTCCTGGGGCAGTTCCAGGTGTCCATCGCCATGCTGGTCTTCCTGGCGATGAACGGCCACCACCAGGTCATCCAGGGCGCGCTGGACAGCTTCCGGCTGGCGCCGGCGGGGGTACTCAGCCTGGCGCCCTCGGCATCCTCAACCGTGCGGATGGTGGCTGATCTCTTCGTGGCCGGCCTGAGGATCTCCGCGCCCGCCCTGATCGCGATCCTGATGGCGGATGTGGCGCTCAGTATGCTAGCGCGCACCGCCCCCTCCATGAACCTCTTCACCATCGGCTTCCCCATAAAGATGGCCCTGGGCATCGCCGCCCTCGCGGTGTCGATGCCTCTCTTCGTGGGCGCGACCGAGCACCTCTTCAGCGGCCTGCTGACGGACCTGCGCCTGATGATGCGCGGGTTGGCAGGCTAGCCGCCCTGGGAGCCCTGTAGCCCATGTCCATGGAGGACCGAACCGAACCCGCAACCGCCAAACGGCGGGAGGAGGCGCGCCAGCGTGGCGAGGTGGCGAAGAGCCCGGAGCTCACCTCGGCCCTGGTGCTGCTGGCCGGGCTGTACGGCCTGCGCTACTGCGGCGAGAGCCTGATGAATGGCTTGCGGGACCTCACCCAGACCTCGCTCTCCAACCTGAGCGCGTTCCAGGCCACCGAACTGGGCGTTCGAACCCTCTTCACAGGACTGCTCATCAAGACCACCACGCTCATGACTCCCGTCATGCTGGTCCTGTCGGCGATGGCGGTGGTCGCCAGCGCGGCCCAGGTGGGGCTGATCCTCTCCAGTAAGCCGCTGTCGCCGGACCTAAGCCGCATCGACCCCCTCAAGGGCCTGCAGAGGCTGTGCTCCATGCGCTCCCTCACGGAGTTGGGCAAGAGCCTCCTCAAAGTCCTCCTGGTGGGCTACGTCCTCCGCAAGGTGCTCATCGGCGCCCTGCCGCAGCTTCAGGACCTCCAGAACGCGGACTTCGTCACCTCGCTGGGCGTGGCCGGCTCCATCGCCTGGGACATGGCCCGGCAGACCGCCATCATGCTGGTGATCGTGGGCGCCGTGGACTATGTGGTTCAGCGCCGACAGCACGAGGCGCGCCTGAGGATGACCAAGCAGGAGGTCAAGCAGGAGGCCAAGGAGCAGGAGGGCGACCCACAGATCAAGGGCAAGATCCGGCAGCGTCAGCGGGAGATGGCGCGCGGCCGCATGATGCAGGCGGTGCCCAGCGCCACCGCGGTCGTCACGAACCCTACCCACATCGCGGTCGCGCTGAGCTACGACGGCGGCAAGATGGCCGCCCCGAAGGTAGTGGCCAAGGGCCAGGGGCTCGTGGCCCAGCGCATCAAGGAGATCGCCCAGGAGCACAGAGTGCCCATCATAGAGAACAAGCCACTGGCCAGAGGGCTCTACAAGGAGGTCGAGATCGGAGACAGCGTGCCCCCCGACCTCTACAAGGCGGTGGCGGAAGTGCTCGCCTTCGTCTACAAGCTCTCCGGCAAGGTACCGCAAGGCATGCGCTCCGCGAGGGCTAGGGCATGAGGGCACCCGCTCCAGCCATCGGCGCCTCTCCCATGGCCCCCTTCCTTCGGTATGCCGACTACCTGGTTGCCGTGTTCGCGGTCGTGGTCATCGGCATCCTGATCTTCCCGCTGCCGGAGGCCGCCCTCGACCTGCTGCTGGTGGTGAACATCACGATGGCGCTCACCATCCTGCTGGTCACCGTCTACACCACTGAGCCCCTCCAGTTCTCTGCCTTCCCGACCCTGCTGCTTCTGGTCACGCTGTTCAGGCTGGCGCTGAACGTCTCCGCCACCCGCCTCATTCTGCTGCATGGCAACGCCGGCAGCGTCATCCGTGCCTTCGGGGACTTCGTCGTCGGCGGCAACTACGTCGTCGGCGTGGTGGTCTTCCTCATCCTGGTCGTCATTCAGTTCGTCGTCATCACCAACGGCGCCGGGCGCGTGGCGGAGGTGGGGGCGCGCTTCACCTTGGACGCCATGCCCGGCAAGCAGATGGCCATCGACGCGGACCTGAACGCGGGCATCATCGACGAGCAGGAGGCCCGGCGGCGGCGGAAGCAGGTCGCGCAGGAGGCGGACTTCTACGGGGCCATGGACGGCTCCAGCAAGTTCGTGCGCGGCGACGCCATCGCCGCCATCATCATGATCATCATCAACGTCCTGGGCGGCTTCGTGGTCGGCATCTTCCAGCAGGGGATGGACCTCAGCCAGGCGCTTCAGAACTTCACCATCCTCACGGTGGGCGAGGGCATTCTGACCCAGATCCCGGCGCTGCTCATCTCCACCTCCGCCGGCCTCATGGTGACCAAGACCTCCTCGGACCTGCACATGGGGGCCCAGCTCACCAACCAGTTGCTGGCGTACCCCAAGGCCCTTGGGATCGCGGCGGCTATCCTGGCCATCATCAGCCTTGGGCCCGGAATGCCGAAGGTCCCCTTTCTCATGGCGGCGGCCGCGGCGGGTCTGATGTCCCGAGCCCTCGCGGCGCCCCCAGCCCAGACGCTGCGCAAAGCCGCGGCTCAGGGCGCGACGGGGGCCGCCGCGGTAACCGAGGGTGGCGCGCCTGCTTCCGCCGCCCCCAAGGCTCCCGAGAACATGATGGACCTGCTGGAGATGGACCCGCTGGAGACGGAGATCGGCTACGGCCTGGTCCCCCTGGCGGATCCCAAGCAGGGGGGCAACCTGCTCCAGCGTATCACCGAGGTCCGCCGGTCGCTGGCGATGGAGCTGGGCCTGGTGGTGCCGCCCGTCCGCGTGCGGGACAACATGCAGCTCAAGCCCAACGAGTACACCGTCAAGCTGCGCGGCGTGGAGGTGGCGCGCGGCACGGCCATGCCCGGCCACTGCCTGGCGATGGACACCGCCGGTACCGCCCTGCCGATGAGCGGCATCGAGACCCAGGAGCCCGCCTTCGGACTCCCCGCCCTCTGGATTACGGAGGCCCAGCGCACCGACGCTGAGCTGGCCGGCTACACGGTCGTGGACCCCATGACCGTCGTCATCACCCACCTGTCCGAGGAGATCAAGCGCAACGCCCCGGAGCTGATGGGCCGGCAGGAGACCCAGGTGCTGCTAGACCACGTCCGGCAGTCGGCCCCGGCCCTGGTGGCCGAGGTGGTACCCGAGGTGCTCTCCGTGGGCGACGTGCAGAAGGTGCTGCAGAACCTGCTCCGCGAGCGGGTGCCCATCCGAGACCTGGTCAGCATCCTGGAGGCCCTGGCCGACGCGGGTCGGGTGAGCAAGGACAGCGACCTCCTCACGGAGTACGCCCGCGCGGGGCTTGCCCGCACCCTCACACAGCAGTGGCGAACGCCCAACGGTCCGCTGTACGTGATCACCCTCGACCCCCGTTGGGAGCAGCTCCTCGCCGACTCCGTGAGATCGACCGACGCGGGCACCTATGCGGCCCTGGACCCTCACCGGGCACAGAAACTGCTAGACGCTGTTAAGGACGAGTCAGAGCGCATGGCAGCCCAGGGCCAAACGCCGCTCCTGCTTTGCGCGTCACGGGTCCGGCGGCACGTGCGCCGGCTGGTAGAGCGCTCGCTTCCCCACCTGGTGATACTGGCACAGAACGAAGTGGCCTCGGGTGTTGCCGTCGAGGCCGTCGGCCGAGTGAGGTTTGAGGATGAAGATCAAGCGGTTTGAGGCCGACTCCATTCAGGAAGCCATGAAACTGGTGAAGGAGGAGTTCGGCCGAGATGCCGTGATCCTTCAGACCCGCCAGTTTCAGTCCAAGCGGCTCCTGGGACTGAAGGGCAAGGACCGCGCCGAGGTGTTGGCGGCCATCGACGTGAACGTGCCGCCCCGGCCCGTCACTCCGCTCAGGCCGGTGGCGGCCGCGGTCCGGCAGCCTGGAGTCAAGCCCGAAGAGGTGGAGTCCCTGCGTAAGGAGGTGGAGGACCTGAGAGAGGCCTTCCGCGGCCTGGCGCTATCCACCGCCACCCGAACCCTGGAGAACTCCGAGGGTTCCGAGGCCCTGCGGCAGCACGGACTGCCGGAAGACGTGGTGGAACGAACCCTGGCCGAGGCCAAGGGCGCCCTCGACATCGGAAGCCTAACGAAGGCGCTTGCCTCGCTGCTGCCCATCGCCCCCCTGCCCACCTTCGAGCAGCGCCCCCACATCCTGGCACTGGTCGGTCCCACCGGCAGTGGGAAGACTACCACCATCGCGAAGCTGGCCGCGCGCTATGGACTGGGGGAGGCCCGGCGCACGGCCCTCATCACCGCCGACACCTACCGCATCGGGGCGGTGGGCCAGCTAAGAACTTACGCGGAGATCCTGAAGCTGCCGATGGAGGTAGCGATGACGCCCGCAGAGGTCGCCTCCGCCGTGGAACGCCACTCGGACAAGGAGCTCATCCTGGTGGACACCGTGGGCCGCAGCCAGCGCAAACCGATGCATCTCTCGGAACTGGAGGCCCTGGTGAAGGCGGCTCGCCCTACCGAGGTGCACCTAACGGTCTCCGCCGCCGCGAGCCTGGCGGTTCAGGAAGAAGTGATCGAGCGCTTCCGTCGGGTGGGCGCCACGCGGCTTCTGGTGACGAAGCTGGATGAAGCCGCCGCCGCGGCGGACGCCTGCACGGCCGCTTTGCGCTCCGGACTCCCTCTCTCCTATACCACCGACGGCCAGACGGTACCGGACGACCTTCAAGCGGCGGACGCCCTACGACTCGCCGCCCTGGTCCTCGGCGCGACCTAATGGACCAGGCTGAACGCCTCCGCCAGATGGTCAGCGGAGCCCAGCCCACCCCACGCCCGTCCAGCGGCCCGCGCGTCCTCGTGGTCACCAGTGGCAAGGGCGGTGTCGGCAAGACGACCATCGCGGCCAACCTGGCCCTCGTCTTCGCCTCGGAAGGGATCCGCACCGGCCTGGTGGATGCGGACCTCGGTCTTTCCGGCGTGGACGTGATGCTGGGCCTCACCCCCAAGTATCATCTCGGTCACGTGCTGGAGGGCTCTCGCACTCTGGATGAGGTGGCGGTGGAGGCGTCCGATGGGCTTCTAGTCTACCCGGGCGGCCAGGGATGGCGCTCCCTCGCCGACGCCTCCGATACCGACCTCCTGCGCCTCACCGGCGGCCTCCAGTCCCTGGCCTCCAAGCCTCGGCTGCTGGTAGTGGACACTTCCCCCGGCATCACCCGTAACGTCTCCGCCTTCGCGCGTCTGGGCGACCTGGCGCTGGTGGTCACCACGGCGGACCCCACGTCGCAGGCCGACGCCTACGCCAGCATTAAGACGCTCCATCAAGACAGGCCGGACAGGCCCCTGCGTCTGCTGGTGAACCAGGTCTCCGGGCCGGCCGAGTCCATCCGGGTGGAGGATGGCCTGGCCTCAGTCACACAGCGGTTTCTGGGCATCAAGGTGCCGGCTCTGGGTTTCGTCCCGGACGACTCCGCAGTCTCGCGCTCCCTTCAGCTTCAGAAAGCCCTCTCCCTCGTCTTCCCCCAGAGCCCGTCCGCCGTCGCGCTGCGCTCACTGGCCAGGCGACTGGCACGCGAATTGCTCGATTCCTCGGTGCGCTCCCCTAACGCGGAGGCCGCCGCCAGCGCAAGCCAGGCAGCGCCCACGGAGTACCTCTAGCTCACGGCGCCACCCCAGCCCGTGCTTGAGGGCAACCCTGGGTCACCCACCCCGGCTCGGCAATGGCTATCTGGCCTTCCATCACACGACTCGAGCGCCCAAAGCAGGCCTGAGTGAGAGCACCCAAGACCTCTGAGACTATCGGGCAGTACCTGCACCTCAACGACCGGCTGGAGTTGCTTATCGACAACCATCGGTACAGCTCCCGCGTCGAGGGACTTCACGCTGACACCGTCGAGGTGGCAGCCCCCGTGAGCCACGGCCAAGCCATGGTCCTTAGGCCGGGCATGGCTCTGGAGCTGCGCTTCAAGCAGACCGATGGACTGTACCGCTTTGAGACTCAGCTCCTAGAACGTCTTCCCGGCCCGCCTCCCGTTCTGGTACTGGGCGGCCTCTCCAACCTCCGCAGGGCTCAGCGCCGGCTCTACGCGCGGATCCAGGAGAACGTGGACTTCAGCCTGCGGAGCCCCAGAAGACCCGCGCTCCTGGGTCGTACGGAGACCTTGGGGGGCGGCGGGCTCACCTTCTACCACACCGAGTTCCGAGGCCTGGAGCCCGACACCTTCGTGACGCTGAGCCTCACCCTCGACTCCGGAGGTGACACGATCCTCTGCAAGGCGCGCGTGGTCCGGGTTGAGGGGATGCTCCCCGTGTTCCGCGGGTACCGAATTGCGCTTGCCTACACGGACATCGGTGAGGCCGATCGCGATCGCGTCCTCAGGTACATCCTGACGCGGCAGTTGCAGACGAGGTCCGGCGCCGTCGGCTAGCCCTTGCTGTTGATGAACCCGTGCGTGGCGGGTCTACGCTGGGTTGGAGTTGGTGACCATGGACTCAGTGATCCTGGATCGAATCTCGCTCGCCGTGGCGACGGGCTCCGCGCTCATCACCATCACCCGGATGCTCCCCCTCATCAACAGCGACCCGCTGATGCTGGTGCTGGCCGTCATGGGAAGCTTCTTGGTCCCTTGGTTCGGCATGACTCTGCTGGCACGGGTATTGCTTTCTAACAGTTCAGAGGGGAGCTCCAGTGGCCAGCAAGCCTTGGACGCTCAGGAAGAGGAAACCGAGAGCCAGCCATCAGAGGACGAGGTTCCGGTGGGTAGTGGGTCCAACTAGGGAGACTCGAAGCGCGGACAGCTCTTGACTCAGTCTGGCGGCTTCTGGAGAACCGGCCCAAGCAGTTCACGGAGGAAGGGGCCTTCTCGGCGGCGCGATGGAGGAGCTCAGACAATGATGGCCACTGATACGCTTTGGACTCAGTACAAAGGCTCGGGGAGCCAAGAGGCTCGGCAGCAGCTTATCCTGAACTACCTGCCGCTGGCCAAGCTCGCCGTCAAGCGTCTGAACTTCAGCCCCAGCAGCTCCGTGGGGCACGAAGACCTAGTCGGCCACGCGCTGGTAGGACTCATCGATGCCGTGGACCACTACGACCCGCGCCGCAACGTGAAGTTCGAGACCTTCGCCTTCATGCGGGTCCGTGGCGCCGTGATGGACGCCCTGCGTCGCATGGACTGGATGCCCCGAGGCTTCCGCCGCCAGCAGGGGCAGCTTAAGCAGGCCTACGCCAAGTTGGAGAGCCAGCACGGGCGCTCCGCCACCGATGACGAGGTCTGCCAGGAGCTGGGATGGTCCGCCGAGGAGCTTAGCGAGGTCCTGCAGAGCGCGGCCCAGTCCCTCACCCTCTCCCTGGACAACCTCATGGGCGGCCCGGACCACCAGGACGCCTACTCACGCACCGTCTTCCTCACCGACACCGGCTCCTCCGACCCCTTCGCGGAGGCCGCAGTCAGCGAGCGCCGGGAGCTGTTAGCCTCCGCCATCCGAGAGCTCACCGACAGGGAACAGCTCGTCCTCCAGCTCTACTACCATGAGGAGATGACGCTGAAGGAGATCTCCCATATCCTGGGGGTCACCGAGTCCCGGGTGTGCCAGATCCACTCCAAGGCGATCCTCCGGCTCCACGCACACCTCCAGCCCGTCTCCGAAGTCCTCATGGACCAGGCGGCCTAACAGCCCGTCTGCCATCTCGCCGCCGGGCGCCTCCGAGGGCCCTCGTGCTCGCGCCAAGTCCTCCGGTCCCGGCTGCCTACTGCCTCGCACTCCGGCCTACTGATGGCAGGGATGGGCTTAGGCACATGCTGCCCGGTCCATGGGTGCTCGCACGGTTCAGTCAAGACTCCCCGTAAGCGGGCCCTATGCGGGCCGGCCGGGCGTCTCTGAGCGCCCGCACACCCCAGCTATCGGTGCCCTGCCGGAGCCACTCGTCCTCCCCAACACCCCTCGCACCCCCGAGCCGGCAGGAAGCGCCCACCTCCAGCATCGAAAGCCCTGCTTGATCGTCGCCCAGCTCTGTCTGGGTCTCCTAGCCCTCCCAGTGCACGCGGGGCTTGCGCGCCGTGGCGGATACGGGCTGGGTCAGTGGCGGAAAGGAACCTCATGGATCCCCTAATCAGCAGTCTTCTGGGTCTGGCGATACTGGGAGGCCTGGCCGGCGCTGCCCTGGTGGTGTGGCTCGTCAGGGCGCTGACCCTGGAGCGCGCCCGGCGGCGCCTGAGCATGGATGACCTGCGGATGCTGGAGGAGTCCACGGAGCACTTGGTCGGGTCTCTGAAGGACGCGGCCGACAGCGCCATCCGTGACGTAGACACCAAGGTCGCGGAGCTTCGGCGGGTGGCGAGGGAAGCGGAGGGGGTGCTGGCGCGGCTGGAGCTATCCATCCAGACAGCGCCCTACCAGGACCCCACGCGGCCGGCTCCAGACCAGGTCCCCCCGCCGGAGGAGCCCGCCGCTAGAGAGGCCGAGGAGGCCGAGCCGCCGAGTGAGCTGGAGCGTCTGGCAGGGGAGGGGCTGAGCGCCGAAGAGATCGCGAGGCGTCTGGGACTCGGGCTGGGCGAGGTGCAGCTCCGAATGGGGCTGCTCCACCTGACGCTGCCCGATCGGTCCCCGGAGCCTTCGCGGGAGGGCTAACCACGGCGACGTCCGCGCTCCCTCGCCGCCGTCCACTCAGCATGGAGGCCAACAAGCCCCGGCTCAGTCTCCTCGCCGGACGTCTGCTCTTGCCCCGCGCTGCCTGGGGTCGGTAGACACCGTTCCCCACGTGCTCCCACAGCTCGTCCCCCGGCCCCAGCCTGGCCTCGTCATCGCCAGGCCGTCGCCCCACCCAGTACCCCGCGAAGTAGAGGGTCACGCCGCCCAGTAGGCCGAGGAAGAGAAGGGCCGATTGCCGGGCCGGCGCGTCCTCGCTCTGAGGCGCGGGCAGCGGAGGCAGAGGATCCAGCGCCTGACGAAGCCCCTCGGGGACCTCGGCGGCCCGCAGCTTGTTGAGTACCGGGGGCGAGCTGACTACGCGCTGGCAGAGACTTAGCAGGAAGTCCTCGTAGAAGGCCGCCGTTACGTCCTTGGGTGTATCCGGCGCTGTCTCCACCAGGTAGCTCAGGTAGCCCTGGCGGCTCAAGAAGCGGTGCGCCAGGGCCTCGCTTCGGTCAGCCTTGTAGTTCACGGGGATGGGGTCGATCACCAGCCCACCGGCGCGGATCACCTCGTCACGGAGCTGGCGGGCGGCGATCCCCTGCGGGCCGGGGTCGCCGGTGGTCTCGATCCAGTGAGGGCGCGGTCCATCGCGGGCCGTCCACTCGTGAGCATCCACAACCACCTGGGGGTCGCAGCTTAGGATAGCTCTCCAAAGCGCGCGCGTCTCCGGCTGCTCTATCTGCGCCCAGTCACGGTTGAGGTCGGCGCCCCTCGCGTTCGTACGGGTGTACCGAGCCGCGCCATCGGGATTCCCCAGGGGGATCACCATCAGCACAACCTTCCGAAGCGGCAGAAGGGCTGGGTCCTTGGGGTTCCGGACGGCCTGCCGAAGGAAGGTTATCACACTGAAGGGGGCAGCCGGCTCGTCGCCGTGCTGACCGCACAGGACCAGCACCCTCGGCTTGTCGCGCCAGGGCACGGTGCGGTCATCGTAGATAAGAAGGGGGATGGGACGGCCTTCAGCGGAACTGCCCAGAGGGACGGCCCTCACGGGCGAGCCCGGAGCCTGGGTGAGCGAGAGGGCCTGCTTCAGCAGCTCGGAGGCGCGGTCGGCCGCGTGCGCGGCTGTCGGGGCCACGAGGCCGGAGATGATGGCACACAGGATACCGGCGCGCGAAGCCGCGACCTTCAGACGCGCCACTCCGCGGACCCCCTGGCGCCGTTTCCCGGGAGACGGGGGACCGGCACTCACTGCTGGCTACTCCCGTCTGTCCAGGAAGAAGGAATTGGTTGGAACGCCGGATCGACCGTAGGCGTGCACGACCTTGCGGCCCCGCGCCAGTGAACCCAGCTCGCGGCGCACTCGGTCCAGGTCCTCGCGAAGCCGGGCCTCCAGGTGACGCTCGTAGCGCCGGACCTCCTCGCCCAGGAAGACGACCTCCGGCGGGGTGGGCACGGCGCTGAGGGCGTCCAGCTCCGACAGCAGGGCGGGCAAAGCCTCCTCCTTCTTGTGTACCAAGTCGGAGAGGGCGGGGGAGTCCATCGGGACTCTAGTCTGAAGCTTGCAGAGAGCCAGATAGGCCCGCAGGCTCTCGGCGATGCGATCCCAGGCTTGGCGTGAGTCCGGCATAGCCTACCCCACCGCCACGCCGGCCAGAGATGCCGTCTGCTGCTGTTCCCGGTAGATCTTGGCCGCCTCGACCCAGGCCTCTCGAAGCTCGTTCATGTGGTACATCACCTCATCCAATCCGGCCGCGTCATCCTCCAGGTTGGACTGGGTCAGGCGATCGAAGAAGTACCAGTACAGCCGCTCAAGCTCGGCGGGTAGCTCCCCGCCCACCTTGTGGTTCAGCGTATTGATCAGCTCCATCAGGATCGCCTGCGCCTTGTTGATGTTGAAGCTCTGCTGGTCCCGCTTACCGGCCAGCATGCCCTCCTTGCCCAGCCGCAGGAAGCGGAGGGCGCCGTCGTAGAGCATGATGAGCAGATCCTCGCGGGAGGTCCGCACCTGATTCGCCTGGTACTGCGCGTATCCGGTCTGAGCGAGCATGATAGTTGAACCTCAAGGCAGGCGAAAGACCATCACGCCTGCGTCTCTGACGATGGGCGCCCTCGCCCCCCCGCGTGATGCAGCCGGGGCGGCCCGGAGCTGGGTGGAGCGGCATTCCTGAAGGAGTGCGGCCGTATCCGGAGCGCCTTCGAGGAGCCGAACCGCGCCTGGCCTCACAGTCCCGCCCAGGGGAGTGCCAGTGGACTTCTATGCAGGATCCGGGCCAGCCGGCAAGGGCCCGTAGAGGGGCCGGCCGCGGGCCGGGAGCGACCAGTGCACCTTAGGTCCTCCCGAGGACTGCCCGGCGCGCCGGACCGCGGCCAGAGGCCTTCCTTAGCCTGCTACTTCTTGGCGCTGGTTCCATCGCTGTTCAGGCCCAGGGAGGCATAGAGCCGCTGCCCCTGGGTCTGGATGGCGCTGATCGTGGACTCCAGGCGCGCGTACTGCTGTCGGAGAGTGGTCTCCTTGTCGGTCAGAGCCGCTTGCTTGTCCGCGATTCGCGTTCCGAGTTCATCGGACTGGGAGCCGTAGCTGTCGATGATCGTCTTGAGCCGGCCGGAGACATTGTCCGTGAGCGAGCTCAGGTCTGTCGCGATGGCGTGCCCGAAGCCCAGGGTGACGGAGAGGGTCCCCAAGCGTCCCGTCGTGCTCCCGCTCACCCGGACCTGAAGACCATCGGTGTAGCCATTACCCGAGCCCCCCGTGAGGAACTGGCCGTTGCCGGTAGCGGCCTCACCGCCGATGGTGCCGGCTACGTCTTTGCCGGCTAGACCCGTCCCACCAGACTCCCCCACGGGGTCCGCACCCGTCACCTGCTTGGCGCCCAGGCCGCTGCTATTGACACCCTGGTTGCTAACGCTGGAGAAGGCGGTAATGCCGTTGCTGCTGCCGTAGAGCTTCTGAGTCAGGGTTAGGTAGCTTCCGACTCCTACGCCGTTGGCGTCGGTCGCGGTGGCCACCACACCGGTCTTGTCCGAGACCGCGTTCACAGCCGTCAGAATGTCGCTCTGGCTCATCCCCTGTGTCAGGGAGACGGCGACGCCGTTCACCACCAGGGTCTCGTTCATGTTGAGCTGGGCGGCTCGCCCCGCCGCCCCGCTCCCGCCGGACTCCCCCACGGGGTTGGCCGCGGTGACCTGGGCGGTGCCGAATCCGCTGCTGGTCCCGCCCAGGTTCGATACGCTGGACTGTGCCGTGATGGTGGGCGCGCTGCCCGTGGTCTTCTGGGTGAGCGTGAGGTAGTTGCCCGTGCCGCTGCCGTTGCCACCGGTGAAGGAGGCGGTCACGCCGGTCGCGCCGCTCTGAGCGTTGATCTGCTGAAGCACCGCGGTCCGGTCCATGCCGGCGGTGAGGCTGACCGCCACACCGTTGATAGTCAGACTCTCATTCGCGGCCAGCGTCCCCGCCATCCCCACACCGGCGGTCACGCGAGCGGCGGAAGCCACGGGCATGGACACGCCAGCAGTCACGCGGGCCTTCGTAGCGGCTTGGGTCACGAATACGTCGTACCCGGCCCCGGAGGCGCGGGTCTTGTTGGAGGCGGAGACGAACTCCAGGTTCGCGCTGCTGGACTGGCCGGACGCCGCGAAGATCCGCAGGGTGCCTTGGGGGTCGGCGCTCAGCGCGGAGGTCAGCTTGCCCTGGTCCAGGCTGAGGGTGCCATCGCCGTTCAGGGTGATGCCAGCGTCCATCAGGGTGCTCTTGCCGGCGGACAGGCCCTGAACCATCCCAGTAAGAAGGTTGGACACCTCGTCGCTGATGGCCAGGGTATCGTAGTCACCCAGCAGCAAGCCGCCCACGTTGGTCACGTTGTTGAAGGCCGTAGCCGTCTTGATGTAGTCGTGGAACTGGTTGTACTGGTCTACGAAGCCCTGCACCGCGTCCGCCGCGTTCTTTGTGTTGGTGGAGACGGTGATTGTTACCGGCGTGGTGCTCTCCTTCACCAGATTGAGAGTGGCGCCGGGGATCACGTCGGACAGCGTGTTGCTGGACTTGGTGATGGTGATAGCGCCCGCGCCGCTCCCCAAGACCACCTTGGCGTCCTGAGCCGCCTGGAGGTCGCTGTAGCCGGGCAGGGGCGTGGTTCCACCGGTCAGGTTGCTGGAAAGCGTGATGGCGCCAGCCGTACCGGCCTTGCTGCTGCTGAGGATGAGCCGGTTACCGTTGGTGGCGGAGCCATCGTTGATGATGGTCGCCGTAACGCCCGCGTTGGAGCCGTTGATGGCGTCTCGGAGACCAGAGAGGGTGTTATTGGAGCTGTTGATATTGATGGTGGTGGCCGCTCCACTGCCCACCTGAAGGGTCAGGGTGCCGGTACCGACGCGGGAGGTGTCGGTATCGGCGTAGCCGTCGAAACGGATCTGATGAGCCTGAGCAAGCTTCTGGACGGTGACCTGGTAGGTCCCGGCCACGGCGCTGGCTCCTCCCGAGGCTGTCACGACCGTGGAGTCGGAACTGACGGCGCTGGCGTCGGTGAAGAGGCTGGTGGAATCCAGGGCGGCGGCTTTGCCCCTCAAGGCCTGAAGGCGCGTGTTCATCTCCTGCATCGCGGCCTTCTTGGCGTTCAGTTCCGTCTGACGTGTCTTGAGATCATTGATCGGAACCTTCTCCGCATCCATGATCGCGTTGATCATGTCGTCAGTCGGCAAGTTGCTCGCCAAACCTGACACGTGGAAGGACGTAGCCACGTCTTCACCCTATCCCTTCTGATCCACCAAGGCTCCCTGACCCTTGACCATGCTGTCCAAGGCAGCCATCAGCCTCTCCGGGGGCATCTCCATCACCACTTCCCCTGTATCAGGGTTCATCACGGTGACGACAACGTCGTGCGTGACGTCGGAGATGGAGTACCGCGCCTCCAGCTTTCGCTCTCGAAGAACACTGTTGGCCTCCTCCACCGCCTTATGAACCTCCTTGGGCGAGGGCTGGGCGGAGGCCGCCACTGGGCCCTGGCTGGGAAGCTCTACGGGAGAGGAGGGCCTGGAGGGCCCTGTTCTCACGGCGGGCTGCAAGCCGTCCGTGGTCACTGACGCAAGGACAGACGTGGTTACGGTCCTCGGGGGCTCCACAGCGGCTATGGATACGCTCATTGGAAAACCCTCCTTGTGAAGGTCTGGGAAGGCTCTGGGCCCATAAGGTAGTTCGGCGCCGATCTAGGGCGGCTGAACCCCCTGGGCCTCCGGAACGCCGGAAGGGGCGGGGCCCCGAAGGACCCCGCCCCAAGCCTACCTAGGCCGTCGCGGACTAGCCTCTCATGAGCGTCAGCACCTGCTGCCCAGCCTGGTTGGCCTGAGCCAGCATCGCCGTACCCGCCTGCTGAAGGACGCTGAACTTGGCGAAGTTGGTGGACTCCACCGTGAAGTCGGTGTTGCGGATGTCACCCTCGGAGTTCGTCAGGTTCTCCCGAGCGATGGTCAGGGACTTGATGTTGGACTCCAGGGAGTTCTTCTGGAAGGCACCCAGGGAGGAGCGCTGGGTGGAGATCTGCTTGATGGCCTCATCCAGGATGCGCATGGCGTCCTGAGCGCCGTTCAGCGAGGTCACGTCGATGTCCGCGACCGACTTGGCCTTGGTCACCAGGCCGGAGGCCGAGGTGCCGAGCTTGCTGGTGTCGGTGCTGTCGATGCTGACTCCAGCCGTCTGACCGGCGTTGGCGCCAATCTGGAACGTGGAGGAGTTCTGCTGAACGGTGACCTGGGCCAGGATGTCGCCACCAGCGGGAACGTAGGTCGCGTCGATCCGGAGCTTCAAGCCTTCGGTGTTGGCGTTGCCGGAGTTACCGGTCAGGAAGTTGCCGGCACCCGTGGCGGTCTCGCTGTTGATGGTACCAGCCACGTTCACTCCCGCGACGCCGGTGTAGTCGTTCTGAGCACCCGCGGTACCCACGACCAGGGAGTTGCCGCCGCCGATACCCAGGTTGCCCTTACCGGCCACCAGGTTGGCGCCCACGGCGTCCACCGCCGCGTCAGCCACGGTGACCTGCGCGTAGGTGCTGGTGCCGAAGTTGGTGTTCGTCCACTTCAGCGTGGCGTCGCCCTGCAGCTCCACCTTCACGTTGATGCCCGCGTTGGCCGCCGCCGCGTTGATCTTGCTGACCGCAACGTCCAGGGAGTCGCCCGCCACGACCTTGACCGTGGTGGACTTGCCGTTGATGTTGTCGGTGAGGGTGAGGGACTCGTTGAAGTTCAGGAGGGCCGACCCCTTGGCGTTGATTGCCGTCGAGGTCAGGGCGGCCGCGTTGGCGACACCGGTGAAGGTGGTCACGTTGGCGGCGGTACCCGTGCCGCTTCCGGCCACAGCCACTGCGGTCACGGCCCCGGCCGCCGCGGAGGTGTGGGTGCTGGTGAAAACCAGGCTGGTGCCGGCGGAGTCCACGCTCGCCCTAACGGCGCGGCTGAGGACGGCGTCGTTGTTAATCTTGTCCACCAGGCTCTGCACGGTGTCCGTGGAGGCGACGCGGATATCGTAGGCGCTGCCGTTGTTCACCAGGGCGCCGCCGAAGCGGAGCACGCCATAGTCGGCGCCGGTGATGTTGTTGGCGCCGGTGACCGCGCCGGTGATCTGCTGCTGGTTGCGGCCGGTGCTGATGGCGGTGGCCTGCTTGGCAACGGTGGTGATGTTCACCGCGTAGGTGCCGCCCTTGGTGGCCCCGGTGCCGGAGACGACGCTGACCTCGGAGTTGCTGCTGCTGCCGGTGACGCCGCTGGAACCATCGAGGAGCTTCTTGGTACCGAACTGGGTGGTGGCCGAGATTCGGTTCAGGGCCTCAATGGAGGACTTGATGGAGGCCTGGTCGGCGGCCGTCGCGGTGGCATCGTTAACACCCACGTTGGAGGCATGCTGCGCCAGGGTGCGCATGGCCTTGAGCTGGGTGGTGACCTCGTCCAAGGCCGCCTCAGCCGTCTTGATCATGTTGACGGCATCGGTTGAGTTGGAGATGGCCTGGGTCATGCCCATGATCTGGGTCCGCATGTTCTCGGAGTTCACGAGGCCAGCGGGATCGTCGGAGGCACGGTTGATCTTGAAACCGGAGACCATGCGCTCGACGGAGGTCTGGTAACCAGCGCTGGAAATACCCATGTAGCGCTGCGAGGACATTGCCCCGGAGTTGTTCTGGATGGAAAGGGCTGCCATTGTTCTATCCTCCGTGATAACTCCTAACCAGTGCGCTTTTGGCGTCGCCTGGTCAGGCTCGGCATCCTGCCGATTTGTGGTCGGTTCTTCCGGGGTCCGACCATTCCCCTTTTGCTGTCCCCCAGAGCCTCAGCTCCGGGCCTTACACCCTATACATCGACCGGCCCGAACCGGACTTTACACCCCCTTCTGGGGATCTTTGTTGCGCCGGCCCGCCCTCCCTAAGGCGGCCCAGTGGTTGTTCCACCTCCGCGCGCCCCTCGGTACCGGCCGCCACCCCGACTTAGTTAGTTGCCACGGACTGCTCCACCACCAAGACCCCAAGAAGGGAGATGGAGACCCAACCACAGCTGCAGAGTCGGTCCCGGAGACTCAGCGAAGCCAAAACTGGGTCGTTTGGAGAGCAGAGCCACAGAGGGCACAGACAAGGGCGTGAGGGGGGACCAGCTTAGGTGTATTCCGGTGTCTTGGTCTCTTGGTGTGAGGCAGTCTGTGGGCACCAACCCAGTGGAGCTCAGTACCCCGCGCGAGCCCCTAGAAACAGCTCGGGCCCCCACCCCCTTTCGGGGGCGAAGAGCCCGACAGCGTTTGGCAGGTTGGTAACCCTCGGCTCCCCGAGGGCGGCGTCGGCGCGCCGCCCCACCCGGGCCGGGGCCCGCGGGCAACGCGTCAGGCTGAGCGCGCCGGCTACTTCAGGAGCTGCAGGAGAGCCTGCGGGCTCTGGTTGGCCTGCGCGAGCATCGCCGTGCCGGCCTGGACCAGGATGTTGTTCTTCGCGAAGCTGGTGGACTCCACCGCCATGTCCGCGTTCCGGATGTCGCTCTCGCTGGCGGACATGTTCTCCTTGGCGATCTGCAGGGACCGGATGTTGGACTCCAGGGAGTTCTTCTGGAAGGCGCCCAGGGCGGCGCGCTGACCGGAGATCTGGCTGATGGCGTCGTCGATGATGCGGATGGCGTCCTGAGCGCCGTCGAAGGTGGACACGTCGATGTCGTGCAGCGACTTGGCCGCGGTCGAGAGGCCGGTCGCATGGGTGCCGAGCTGGCTGGTGGCCATGCTATCGATGCTCACGGCGACGGACTGCCCCTGGTTGGCGCCAATCTGGAAGGAGGCTGCTCCCTGGCGGATGTACACCTGAGCCAACACGCCCGGGGTAACCACGGTCGAGGTGACCTTGATCCTCAAACCGTCGGTGTTCGCGTTGCCGCTGTTGCCGGTCAGAATCTGGCCCACGCCGGTAGCTGGCTCGCCGTTGATGGTCCCGGCCACGTTGCTGCCGGCGGTGCCGGTGTAGTCCGAGCCCGTGGCGCCCGCGGCACTCACGGTGAGGGTGGCGCCGCCCAGGCCCATGTCGGCTCCAGCGGCGTAGGCCGCGCCGATGTTGCTGGTAACCGTTACGGAAGCGTAGGCCCCGTTGCCGTAGGAGGTGTTAGTCCACTGGAGCTTGCCGCCATCCAGAAGCTGTACCTTCACGTTCACGCCGCTCGCCTGAGCCGCCGCGTTGATCTTGGTCACTACGGCGTCCAGGGAGTCGCCCTGGAGCAGCGCCACGGGGGTCGACTTCCCGCTGATGGCGTCCGTAAGGGTGAGCCGCTCGTCGTTCTGGAGCAGCGAGGAGCCACTGGCCACCGTGCTGGTCGAGTTGGTGGGTCCGGCAGGTACGCTCAGGAAGGCGGTCAGGTTGGCGGCAGTACCGGTGGTACCGGAGCCCGCGAGGGCGGCCACGGTCATGGAGCCGGGCGCGTTGGACAGGTACTTGCTCTGGAAGATCAGAGCACCGGTAGGGTTCAGGGTGGCCTTGATGCTGCGGCTCAGTACGGGGTCGTGGTTCACCCGGTTGATGACGTCCTGAACAGTGTCCGTGGAGTAGACGCGGACGTCGATGGGGCCGCCGGTAACCAGGGCGCCGCCGAACCTAAGGATGCTGTAGTCCGAGCCAATGATGCCCGCCGCGCTGCCGGAGGTTGCCGCCGGGGCCGCCGCCATGGCGACCTGTTGGATGTCACGGGGCGTACTGACCGCGAAGGCCTGACTGGCGACGCTGGTGATCTCCACCGGGTAGGTGCCGCCCTTGGTGCCGGCGGTGCCGCCGAGGACCGTGGCTTCGGTGTTGGTGCTGGTGCCCACCACGCCGCCGCTACCGTCCAGCAGCTTCTTGGTTCCGAACTGGGTGTTCGCGGCGATGCGGTCCAGGGATTCAAGGGTGGACCGAATCTGCGCCTGGTCGGCCCCGATGCCCACGGCATCGTTTACCGCGACGTTGGAGGCGTGCAGCGCTAGAGCCCGCATGCTTACCAACTGAGAGGAGACCTCGTCCAGGGCCGCCTCAGCCGTCTTGATCATGTTGACGGCATCGGTGGAGTTGGAGATGGCCTGGCCAAGACCGGAAATCTGAGCCCTAAGGTTCTCAGAGATCACCAAGCCAGCGGGGTCGTCCGAAGCCCGGTTGATCCTGTAACCGGAGGAGAGTCGCTCGATTGACTGCGAGAGCGCGCTATCCGTGCTGGCCAGATTCCGGGCGGCGTTCATCGCCGACAGGTTCTGGTTGATCCGCAGTGCCATAACAGGAACCTCCGTAGTAGCGGCCCCGCAGGGTGGGGCTGTGCGCTTTCATGTGCCAATCCTCCATGATTGCTCCCTGCGGCCGTCTCTACGGCGGTTAGGGCTCGGCATCCTGCCGACTTTGGCCAGTGGGTTGGGGTTCTGGCCACCCCCTCTTGAAGCTTCAGGCCTCCTGGGAATGCTGTCTTCCCGGCCTTCAGCTACTCCATCGGCCCGCCCAAGGGTGATCTTTACACCCTGAGCGGCCGAGCATCTTTGGGAACTTGAGAGCGATCCGGCAGGGGGCGCCCGCGCTTGGCGCATCCCACGACCTGAGGCGGGACCGCGAGGGCGGCGGAGGCCGGGGATCCCATGGCTTGGGAGCAGCTATTGCAAGTCCCGAGCCAGGGCCCTCGGTGCCGAGGAGTACAGGGGGGAGCCGTCCTGCAGAGGGGGGTCCGGCCATGGGGCGGCCGCCCCGCTCTACTCGCGCGATGCTTGAGGAAGGTCCGCGCCATGCACGAGGCGCTCGCGCGTCGTGCATGGCGCGGGCTAGGGCACCGGCGACGGCGCGGAGGGGGGAGTTCCCCCTTGGGCTGGCGCCGCGGCAGGCACGGGAGCGGCCACTTCGGGGAGTGGGCCTCCAATACTGCGACTGAGCTGCGCAAGTGCCATGCCGTGGTCGCCCAAAGCCTGGTAGTAGTCGTTCCGAGTGCTGCGTAGGGTCTGCTGGGCGTCCATCAGCTCAAGGATCGAGCTGGCGCCCAGTTGGTATCCCAGCTCGATCCGGCTCAGCAACGACTGGGCCCTCGGCAGGATGCCCCCCTGGTAGCTCTCCACCAGCCGCTGGGACCGAAGCAAATCCAGATAGGCGGCCTGCACCTCGAGGCGCACTCTCTGGCGCTCGGTCTCGGTCTGGGCCTCCTGCGCCCTCACGTCCTCCTCCGCCCTGCGGACGGACCCTCGGATGCTCCCTAGGTCCAGGAGGGGCAAGACCACTCCCAACTCCACCTGGCCGTGGACCAGGGCCCGAGGGTTCACCCCCAGCACGAGGTCCGGCCGGTGCTGTGACTTCTCGATCTTGACGGCGGCCTGGAGCGCCGATCCCGCGGCCTCCGCGGAGCGAATCTCGGGCCGGTTCGCCAGCGCGGCCCGCTCCAGGTCCTCCGGCTTCAGGACAACCGGGTGGTAGATCAGGGGGTCCGCCGCGTCCACGGCGTCTGTCGCGTTGCGTCCGAGCTGCAGATTCAGGTTCGCACGGTCCAGGCGCACCTCGCTGCCTGCCCGGAGCAAGGCCTGCTCCGCCTGGGTGAGACCGATGCGAGCGCGCAAGGCGTTGGCCTCGGGCGCGGCCCCTAGTGTCACCTGCTGCTCAGTCAGGTCGCTGAGGCGTTTCGCGGTCTCGAAGTTGGACCGCGCGTTCTCGTACTGGCTGTTGGCCACCTGAAGGGTGATGTACGCCGACGCCACGTCCCAGCGAACCGTGAGGGAGGTCGTTAGCGCGTCGGCTTGGGCACCCAGGAGCTGGGCCTTCGCCTGGGCCGTTCTCAGCCCACGCCTGCCGCTCGTCTCGAAGGTGTAGAGAACACCATACTTGGAGGGATCGGCGGGGTCAAGGGTGCCCGTGGTGTGGGTGGTCCCCGTGACGCTGAGGAGTGGGTTCAGAGGAGCCCGCTGCCCGGCCAGGTTGGCGACGGAGCCTGCAACCTGGTGCCGCGCGACTGTGACCTGTGGGTTCTGCCGCAGGCCGATCTCGATAGCCTGGGTCAGCGTGAGCTTGTTGGCATCAGGGACCGTATCCGGCGGCATGAGCGGGCCGGCCAGATCCCCCTGCGCGGAAGCCCCGTGGCAGGGCATCACCAGGCACAGGAAAAGGATCGATAGAGAGCGCCCTAACCCCCATAATGCACGAGGCGCCTGCGTGCCGTACATGGCGCGGGCTCCCGGAAGCCTCTCGCGAACAAGGCAGGCCAAGGTCATCCGATTCCTTCCATTAGGTGCGGCTCTGTGCGAGGCATCAAGGGCACCCCCGCGTGACCGTAGTCTGCCTACTCGGCTCACCCGTACCCCGCGGAAATGTGCAGGGCCGCGGCACGGTCCTGACGCAGGTAGACGTACCTCCGGCCCATCCCAGGGGTCGCCCTGAGCCGGCGCCGCGAGCTTTCCAGGGCTAGCTATGCGCTATCCCCGTTGGCGGCCGCAGCGGGTCGCCTAGCGATCGTGACGTAGAGGGCGGGCGTAACGAAGAGCGTGAAGAGTCCGCTCAGCAGCACTCCCCCTATGACCGCGATGGCCAGCGGCTTCTGCATCTCTGCCCCTGCCCCCAGACCCAAAGCCAGCGGGGTGAGCGCAAGAATGGTCATCACCTTCGTCATCAGAATGGGCCGCAGGCGCAGGCCCCCGGCGCTCACCAACGCGTCCTCCGGCGCGATCCCCGACTGCCGTTGTTGCCGTGCGGAATCCAGCAGGAACAGGCTCCCCTCGACAACGATGCCGATTACCAGGATCCCTCCCGTGAAGGACGAGATGTCTAGAGGCGTGCCGGTCAGCCACAGGCCAAGAACCACGCCGGACAGCGAGAGCATCCCCGCCCCCAGGAGCGCCACGGCCTCGGCAAAGGAGCCGAAGTAGAAGAGGAGGACGCATAGGGTCAGCAGCGCCACCACTGCCAACATGGTGCCGAGGCTGGCAAAGGACTCCTGCTGGCTAGCGAAGAGCCCGCCATACTCCAGGGTCACCCCTGAAGGCAGGGGGACCCGAGAGACTTTGGCCTGGATGGCTCGGACAGCCGTACCCAGGTCGGTGCCGCTGATTCGCGCCGTCACGGAGCACATCAGCCGCTGATCCTCTCGGTTCAGCTCGGGAGAGCCACTGGTGGTCTGGGTGCTTGCCACGGCACTGAGAGGAAGCGACTGACCGTCCGGCGTGATCAGAGTCAGCCCGGCAAGGGCGGCGGCGCTGCGGTAGGCCCCCTCCGGGTAGGCCACGCGAACCCCCACTTGCCGCTCACCCTGACGTACGTAAGTGGCAACGTCCCCGAAGAGGGCGGCGTTCACCTGGTTGGAGACCTCCTCGGCGGTCAGCCCGGCCTGGGCGGCGCGATCACCTTCGACCTTCATCAGGACATCGGGGCCGCTCCCCGTGATGCCGTCGAACTCGTCCACGACGCCAGGCGTGTCGGCCACGATCTTGCCTATCTGGCGGGTCAGCGGCTCCAGGACCGCCATGTCAGGCCCGAAGACCTTCACCTCGATGGGCGAAGGGGAGCCGGCCATATCGCCCAGTAGGTCCTGAAGGATCTGGATGAAGTCCACCTGGCAAGCGGGGAAAGTGCCCTCAATCTGGCCCCGCAGGCCGTCCATCACCTCGTCGATGGGCCGCCGGTGCCCTCGCGGCTTCAGCTTCACCAGGAAGTCCCCGGTGTTCTGGCTCGTGATGGCAAAGCCGAGCTGAGTGCCGGTGCGGCGGGAGTAGGAGTCAACGTCCGGCAGCGCCTGGACCATCTTCCCGATCTCGGTGCACACCCGGTCCGTCTCCGCCAGAGAGGTGCCAGGCGGCATCGTGTAGTCCAACACGAAGCCACCCTCATCCATCGCGGGCATGAACCCGGTCTTCAGTTGGCCGGCCATCCAGGCGGTCCCCAAGACCAGAGGCACCAGCATTAGCAGGATGACGATGCGGTGGCGCAGACACCAGCGCAGGCCCAGCTGATAGCCGTGGTTCATACGCTCCAGAAGCCCGGGCCCTCTGGACTCCGAGTCCCCTCCCGCGCCCGCGACGGACGGGGCCATCGGCTCGGTCTGCCCCGCCGGCCCCGGACGGTGATGGGGGTAGCTGAGAAGCTTCGCGCCTAGAACCGGCGCCAGGAAGAGCGCCAGCATCAGGGAGACGGTCAGGGAGACACCCATGGTCAGGGCCAGCGGGGCGAAGAAGTCCCCGGTCACGCCGGTGAGGAACAGGAGCGGAAGAAAGACCACCAGCGTGGTTGCCGAGGAGCCCCACATGGCCGGCCCAATGTCCCGCATGGCCTCCCGCACGGCCTCACGGCGCGGCAGCCCCTGCTCCAGGAAGCGGGTCATGTTCTCCACAACCACCACGGCATCGTCGATGATGAGCCCCAAGGCGATCGCCAGAGCTCCCAGGGTCATGATGTTCAGCGACTTTCCCAGAGGCAGCAGGGCAAGCAGCGTTGCCCCAAGGGTCACTGGCAGAAAGAGCAGCACCACCAGGGCGCTCCGCAGGCTGCCCAGGAAGAGCATCATCACGATGGCGGCCAGCAGGGCGCCAAGGAGCACCGCGTCGAGTACGCTGCGCTCCGACTCCAGGACGATCTCGCTCTGGTCATAGAAGGGGCGTATCGTCAGGTCAGAGGGCAGGTCCCGCTTCATCTCCCGGAAGGCGGCGGTCACTGCCCGCGAGAGCACAACCGCGTTGGCGGTGGGCTGCCGTATGATGCTGATCAGCACGGCCCGGTGCCCGTCGGCGGCGATGGCCACGTTCTGCGGCACCGCCGAGGGCTCCACCGAGCCCACGTCCCGCACGTGGACCGGGACCCGGCTCTTCACCGTCACCACTACATCCCTGATAGTGGCCAGGCCCTTCAACTGGTTGTCGATCAGAACAAGGTGCCGCTGGTAGCTCTCGTCAAACTGACCGACGGCGCCCACTAGATTCGCGCGACGCAGGGCGTCCTCCACGTCCTTAGCGGAGACACCGTTGGAGCGCAGCGCCACTGGATCGAGTGTGACCCGGACCTCCCGAATCCGCGTGCCCTGCACCTGGATCTGGCGGAGGCCGGGGATGCGCGCCAGGCGGGGCCGGATGGTGTACTCGGCCAGGTCGTAGAGGTCCTCCTGCGAGAGGGAGGTCGAGGATAGGCTGTACCCAAGGATGGGGAAGAGCGAGGGGTCCATGATCTCCGTCTGGGTCTCGGTGCCCGCCGGCAGGGAGCTCCGAAGTGACGCCAGGCGAGTGTTGAGAAGGCTCTGGCTTTGGATCATGTCCGTGTGGTAGTCCAGGTCAACGGTGACCTGGGTCTCACCCCGGGCGGTGGTGGAGCGCATCCGGCGGACGTGGGGAAGGGTGGCGATGGCCTGCTCGATCGGCCGCGTCACCGTCACCATCATGGTCTCGGGTGGAGTGTCGCCAGAGCTGGCGATGACGGTCAGTCGCGGAATCCGGAGCTCTGGGAAGATGGTGACCGGCAGCGCGAAGTAGGCCGCGATCCCACCCAGGATTAGCAGCGCGACAACCGACAGCAGGGCGGTGCGGTTCCGAAGGGCGAAGTCGGTGAGCCTCACGGCAGGACTCTAGTCTTCGCGCCGTCCACCAGACCGTAGTTGCCCGTGGTCACGACCTTCTGCCCGGCGGATAGGCCGCTCAGGACCTCCACCTCGCTCTCGGTGGACAGCCCCGTCCGGACCTCTCGGCGATGGGCCACTCCCTTCGCGTCCACGACGAAGCTAACGCTCTTTCCGTCCTCCGTGAGGACGGCCGACTTGGGGACCCGGAGCGACTGGCGCCGCGCCAACCGCAGATGGACGGTGCCAACCATGTCGCCCTTCAGGAGGCCCCCGGGGTTGGCGAAGCGCAGCCGGGCCGGCACGGTATTGGTCTTGGCGTCCGTGGCGGTGCTGATCTGCGCGACGCTTCCGGTCCAGTTTCTGCCCGGATAGGCGGGCACGGAGAGGGTAGCCGGCTGCCCCACACGCACCCGGGACAGATCTCGGGGCTGGAGTTGAGCCAGGAACTCGACCTGAGAGAGGTCCGCCACGGTAAGCAGGACGGTGGCGGTGTCTACGGAGGCCCCCGGGGAGACGGGACGCTGCACCACGGTGCCGGCGATGGGCGCGCGAATGGAGGCCAGGGCGAGATCGGCGCTGGCGGCTCGGACGACAGCCCTTGCCTGGCTAACCTGATCCTTCAGTGCCTGAAGGGCCTCCCGCTTGGCCCTCACGTCCACACCTCCGGCCTGAGCCTGCTCTAGCGCGAGCTTGGCCTGCTGAACCTGTACGCGGGTGCCCTCAATCTCCTGAGGCCGGACGCCAGCCTGCACGAGGCTGAGCTGCTCCCGGGCGCTGGCGAACTGGCTCTCAGTGACTTTCATCTGGGTCTCGGCGTCCTCGAACTCCTTTCGGGAGACAAGTCCGAGCTTGAGCAGTGCCTGAGAGCGGTCACGGGCCGAGCGGGCGTTGTTGCGGGTCGCCTCCGCCTGCGCGACTGCGGCCTGGGCCTGAGCCACTTCCTGAGGCCGGGCCCCGGCTCGAAGCTTCTCCAGAGCCAGCTCCGCGGCACGCACCCCCTCGCTGGCCTGCCGTACGCTGTTGGCATGGGCCTGCTCTAGGGAGAGCACCTCAAGGGCAGACTGTGCCTCCTGGGCTCGAGCAACGGCCACGGCGGACTGGGCCTGACGAAGCGCGCTCTCCAGCTTCGTCGGGTCCAGGAGGACAACCGGCTGCCCTTTTGCCACCCGCTCGCCCGGCCGCACCAACACCGAGGTCACCTTACCGGCGATACCCGGGTTGACCGTGGCCTCCCGGTCCGGCTGAGCCACCACGGTACCCGAGACGACGGCGGCATCGCTGATGACCCCCAGCGTGGTCGTGGCCACTTTGACGGGAACCGGCAGCGACTCTGCCTTGGGCTCCTCGGCGGCAGGAGCCTCCGCACGGTGGCCGCATCCCGATACCAGTAGGCCAACCAGCAGGGCCAGGACCGAGGCGGCGATGCCGGCATCCCAGTGGCCAGCGGCGGAACCTGGTCCGAAGGGCTTCACGCGTGTTGCTCTTGCTCGTCGAATCGTAGTTGCCTCCTGGTAGTTGGCCTGCCCGGCAAGCTCCCACAGGCCACCGAAAGACCCCGAACAGGGCGCCGCCCGGCCCGCACTGGCCACGAGACGCGGCGACAGGTGCCGGAGCGGGCAGTGGGCAGGCTCCAGGTGAGAGGCCCAGGTAGCCTGCAGGACTCACGCTAGGGGGGATCCCCGTGGCTAGCGGATAGGTACGGGAGTGAAGCGATCAACTCCGTGCCCTGACGGTCGCTGCTCTCAACCCTCAGGCTGCCGCCGTGCTGTCGGGCTATCTGGTCGCAGATGGCGAGCCCCAGACCGGTACCCCCGGCGCCCCGTCCTGGCTCGACCCGGTAGAAGCGTTCAAAGAGGTGGGGCAGATGCTCCGGCGGGATCCCCGGTCCGGTATCCCAGACGCTCAGAACCGCCTGCCCGTCTTGCCCGGTCAGACGGACCCCGACACGGCCCCCCGCCGGAGTATGGTTAACGGCGTTCTCGACCAGGTTCTCCAGCAGACGCCGCAGGCTGTTCGGGTCGCCCAGGACGGCCGGCCCAGAGACTGGTGTCGCCACAGTGAGCCCAATCCCTCGGGCTTGGGCGCGCGGCTGGAACTCCTCCACCACCAACCGGCAGAGGTCATCAAGCGGCACCTCGACCGGCCGAAGTGGACGCGGCAAGCTGTCGGCCCGCGCCAGCATCAGCAGATCGGCCACGAGGCGCGACATCCTCTGGCACTCCTCGAGAACGCTCCGCAGAACAGCCTGGTACTCCCGCGGGGAGCGGGGCTTCACCAGGGCCACCTCCACCTCATTCTGGACTACGGTCACTGGTGTGCGCAGCTCATGCGAGGCATCGGCGGTGAAGCGCTTCTGGGTCTCCACAGCCGCCGCCAGGCGCTCGATCATGCCGTTGAGCACCTCCACCAAAGTGTGGAGCTCCCGAGCCGAGGCTGCGGCCGGCAGTCGCTCGGACAGGCTCTGCTCGGAGATCCGGCTCGCCGCGGCGACGACCCGGTCGATGGGCCGAAGGGCGGCCGCCACCAGGGCCCAGCCTCCCGCGCCGGCCGCCCCCACGCAGAGGGCCAGGACCGCTGCCAGCAGCCAGCGCACTGGCCGGAGCGACTCCTCTAGGGGCCCCCAGGGAAGCGCCGCCTCCACTATGTAGGCGCCCGCCGGCAGGGCCAGAAGACGATACTCCCCCTGCCCCACCCCCTCGAATCGCCGCGTTTGCAGAGCCACCCGAAAGAAGGTGATTGGCTCCGCACCCCCTGTCGCCGCCAGACGGCGCCCGTCCCGAGAGAAGATCACCACGGCGGGACCTCCGGACTGGTTGCCGCCGATCACCGGCTCCAGGGCCTCCTCAAGTCCACCACCCTCCCCAGGCTCCGTGGGATGCCGAAGGCCTTGGGCCACTGCCGTGGCGGCGGCAGACAGACGGGAATCACAGCCCTGAACCAGGGAGTTCCGGTAGGCCAGATATAGAGCGGTCTCCAGCAGCAGCAGGGAGAGGGCCAGTACCAGTGTGTACCACAGGGTTAGACGCCATCGGAGGGAACTAGGTCCCATCGGGCCCCCCCGCCAAGCGGTAGCCCATGCCTCGAACCGTATGGATCAGCTTCTGGGGGAAGCCCTTGTCCACCTTGGCCCGGAGGTAGCTGATGTAGACCTCTACCGCGTTGGGGTTGCCGTCGAAGTCGGCATCCCAGACATGCCCCAACAGATCCGAACGACTTACCACCTCACCGGCGTGACGCATGAGATACGCCAGCAGGCTGTACTCCCGTGCGGTCAAGAGGACCGCCTTGCCCCCGCGCAGGACGCGGTGGGTCACGGGGTCGAGGGTGAGATCCTCCACCCGTAGCGGACCGGGTGGCGAGGCCCCCCTCCGGCGGAGCAGGGCCCGGATCCGCGCCAACAGCTCGGAGAGAGCGAAGGGCTTTGGTAGGTAGTCATCGGCGCCCAGATCAAGGCCCTTGACCCGATCCTCTACGGCGTCCAGCGCGGTCAGCATCAGGACCGGCGCCGTCACTCCCCGGGTCCTTAGTTCACGGCAGACCGCGAACCCATCCTTCCCGGGCAGCAGAACGTCCAGCAGAACGAGGTCGTAGGGAGCAGTAGCCGCCATGCTCAAGGCTTCCTCCCCACTTCCAACCGCGTCTACCGCGTAGCCCGCCTCGCGCAGGCCCTGGGAGAGGGTCTGGCGCAGCTTGCTCTCGTCCTCGACTACCAGCAAGCGCACAGCGCGCATACCTCCGGAGCCGTGGTGACCCCAGATGAGTCCCCGCCGCGAGCCCGAGCCGAGCTCTCTGAGACACCGGCAAGGTCAGCACGCGCGGATGGGCCTACGCCTCTCGAGGCGGCGTGCTCTTGGTTAGCGTAGGCCATCGAAGGTGGCCCGGCCGCGTCGCCCCGAGGGTCGGCGCCGGCGACTCCCTAGCTCAGAACCAGGACGACGGGCTCGCCCCCCACGCACGCCCAGCGCCCTCTGGTGCTGGGCGGAAGACCAGGAGGCGGCAGACTCGGCCGCGCCCTGGTCTTCTATCCTAGCCCGCACAATTGGCGAGGCGCTTGCGCGTCGGGCATGGCGCGGGCTTCCAGGCGCTCTCGCCAATAACGCAGGCTAGAGCAGAACCCGGACTCACTACTTGGCCGGGTGTCGCGCGGTGGTGTGGGCTCCGCTCTTGGCCCGGGCCTCGGCGGCAGCCTCGCGACGCTCCTCCGCGTCCGACGTCTTCTCCTTGCTCGTCACCTTCCCAGTGTGCGCGTCCACCATCACCTCGTAGAGAGCGGAGCCGTGGCGGACGAAGACCGCGTACTGCATCTTGCCTTCTTCGTTCTCCAGCTTGGGGGTCGAAGCCTTGCCGCGCACGGCGGCGAGAGCTGCCTTACGGGCGACCGCGGCCGAGACGGTGTGGTTCGTGGGGGTAGCGGCGTTGGTGGCCTTGGGGGCGGCGAGGCCCGGGCCGGCCGTCAGCGCCAAGCCCGCAACTAGGACTGCAAGTTCCTTGATGCCACGCTTCATGGGAGCCTTCCTTCTCTCTGAGGTCAGGGGTATCCCGCGGATCCATCCGCGGAGGCATCCCCATTCTACCAACTGAGTCTTGGAGGCTCCTTGGCCGAAACTGAGACTTTGCTAAGGAAAGCAGCCTACCTGTCCACCCGCCCCGAGGACGAGGAGGGCCAGGGGGTTGGGTGCCGCGCCAGCAGTCCCCGCCCGCGTTGGCGACAGGATGGGGCCAGGACCGAGTGTGGGCGCAAGGCGCGGAGACCAGGTAGGCGGGCCAGGGCACCCCAACAGCCTATCGCACGAGGCTCTTGCGGTTCGGGCTTGGCGCGGGCTTCCGCGAGTTTCCCATGAACGATGCGGGTTGGCTAGGGGTTGCCGGGGATGATAGGTCCCCAGGCCTCGGGGCAAGCGGGAAGAACGTGGTCAGAGGTCGGCTAGAGAGAGTCTGGCGCTGCCCATCAGGCAACGGGCGAGACGATGGCGCGAGGTCCACACGCTAGTAGTGAGAGGGCGCGGGCTGGGGGATGTGGGTGGCAGGCCGCTCGACGCGCGTGGGGCAACGCCTTCCGGAGGGGCAACCTGCTACGGGCGCGTGTTGGGCGCTACCCCGCCTTCGGCTTACGCCGGGGAAAGGAGGGAGTGGCAGGCTTGGCCTGGGTGGCGGCGGGAGCCCCCAGAAGCTTCGAGACGTCCTCCTGCGAGGCAGCAGTAGCGGCCAGGTTCTCTTCCAGCACCCTCAGATAGACCTCCTTGCGATGGATGGTCACCTGAGTCGGAGCCGTGATGCCCAGGCGAATGTGATCGCCCAGGATCTCCACGACGCTAACCTCGATGTTGTCGCCGACCATTATTGCCTGGCCGGCTCGCCGGGTGAGAACCAGCATGTTCGGCTCCTAGCCGCTGGATGCGCCGCTTGCGCCGAGAGGCCCCAGCAAACAGGGCCATTCGTGGAGACAAGGTGGCAGGTGGTCAAGATGGCCGTCAGGGACGGCAGCGGGTGCCTTCTCTATCTTCGGCAGCCAAGAGGAGCATCCTCATTGGGAGGACTGGGCCACGGGGCCCGCGGCTGGCAAAGGCCTCACCACAGATACATACAGGGCACAGAGACCCGCAGAGAAGAGCTGTCGCTACAGGAAAAGGCCACCACCAAGACACTAACAGGGCGTGGATAGGGCGTCGAGAGGCCGGTGGCTCTTAGGTCCCCTTCGTCCCTTGGGTCCCTCAGGAGGCCCTCCGGCCACAACCAGACCCCACGACCCAACGACCCGCCCCTAGGCCGCCTCTCTGCGGAGTGGGGTCAGGGGATGGCGGGTCTTGTAGCGATCGCCGGGGAGGATGATCTGCTTCCCGATCCGTTGCCCCAGGTTGAAGACCAGCGGACCTAGCAGGTTGGCGGTTACCTCTTCGCCCGCGCCTCTCACTGTGACGGTTACCAGCACCAGCAGGTCCTCCGGGCCGCCGGAGCTGAGAACCGTCTGGTCCTCCTGCCCCACCTCCACCTCATAGTCCGAGAAGAAGCTGAAGGGATCCGTGACCAGGAAGGCGAGCTCCGGACGGTCCAGGGACTGCATCCAAAGGAAGGGCGAGTCCGGACGGTGCTCTAGCAAGGTGAAGCGAACGCACTCCTCTAGCCCGATGAACCCCTTCACCATGGATATGACGGAGTCTTCGTCCAACTCCAGCTCACCGAATCGCGTGGTTTGTACCTTCATTCGTTCACCCAAGCACGCAGCCCCAGCCAGCACTATTCACCAGAGCGTGTGGAGGCCCGCGTCATGCACGACGCGCAAGCGCCTCGTGCGTGATGCGGGCTGGAGATAGAGAGCCCGGCAGACTTTGCCGGGCCGGCGCCGGGAATCCGGCGCGGGCCCTATTGCTTCAGGTAGTCCATCAGGGATTGTTGTGATATGCGTCCCGAAACGGCCAGAGACGCCTGGTAGACCGTCTCCGCCGTCTTCAGGTCCACCGCCGACTGCGCCAGGTCTGCTCCAGTGATACTAGTTATGGTAGACTGGGCATTCTCCTTGGCAACCTTAAGCTGAAGGCCCTGGGCCTCCAGGTTGGAAAGGCGGTACCCCACGTCGCTTCGCACGCTCAGTACCTGGGAGGAGGCGGCGTCAGTCACCTTCAGCGCCGCGTCGGTGTTGACGGCGGTGCCCTGGGTTGAGAGCTGCTCCTTGAGCGTCCGCATCGCCGTCACCACGTCGGTCTCGGACGTCGCGAACAGAGCGGAACCCGCCACGTTGGTCGCGACCCGAGACGCGGGACCGATCTGGACAACCTTCTCCCCGTCATTCCCGGAGTAAGCGAAGGCGGCGGCACCACCGGAAGTAAGCGCGAAGGGGTCCTTGACCTCGGAGGTGCCGGCGAAGAGCGCCTGGTCGCCGTCGCGGGCGTTCATGCTCTGCACCAACGCCTGGGACAATCCATCGATCTGGGTGACCAGCCCCTGACGGGACTTGTCGTCCAGCGCTCCGTTCCCAGCTTGCACCACCAGCGTCCTCATAGCGGTCAGCGTCTTCGTCATCTGGTCCAAGGCTGACTCGGTCGCGCTCAGCGACTGCTTCGCGACGATGCCGTTGCGCTCGTATTGCTCAAGACCGGACAGGGTCGACTGCAGTGAGAGAGCGCGGGCGGTGCCGGAGGGATCGTCGGAGGCCTGGGCCACGCGAACCCCCGAAGCAGTCTGCGCCTGCAACTGCGCCAGCCGCGCCTGGTTGCTGGTCACCTGATCCGTCAGACCCTCGTAGTACTGCTTGCTGCTGACTCTCATAGCCGCCTTCCGCTGCCTCGGAACAAGGGACCTAACCCGCAAAATGGACGAGGCGCTTGCGCGTCGTGCATGGCGCGGGCTTCCACGCGCTCTCGTGAATAATCCAGGCTAAGGGGCTCAGGGGGCTTAGGGGACTCAGGAAAATGGGGCCTCGGGCGCCTCGGGGTCTTCCCCTAAGCCCCCTGAGCCCCCTAGCCACTGCTAGCCGATCATTGCCAGCAGGCTGCTGAGCATCGCGTCCGAGACGCTGATGAACTTGGCCGAGGCGTTGAAGGCCTGCTGCGACTGCATGATGGTGGCCGCTTCCTCATCCAGCGACACGCCCGTGAGCGACGAAGACTCGTTGTCGATCTGCTTGAGCTTCAGCGTAGACTGCGCCAGAGTGCTCTGAGCGACCTCCACCCGGCTTCCCTGGTCGGCCACCAGGCCGCCATAGGCATCTCCCAGGGTCTGAGTGCCGAGCAACTTCGCGTCCCGCAGGTCGGCCATCTTCAGCGCGTTGGAGCCGTCCCCCCGCGATCCCGTAGCGGAGGCCGCCAACCGGCTGGGGTCCTTCACCAACTCCGCGTTCACCTGCAGATCCAAGGCGCCCGTCCCCGTGAAGAGGGCGGGGCCGGCCGTGCCGTCCATGCCGAAGCCTGACGCCTGCAGACTGTTCGCCGCCGTTCGGAGCGCGTTCGCCAAGCCGTCCATCTGGGCGAGGACCTGGGGGATCACCTGGTCCCGTTGTGCCACAAGTCCCGCCAACTTCCCACCGGAGAGCTCCCCCGGCGCTACCGCCACGGCCCCCTCCGTGGGGGTCGCCGTGCCCGAGGCGCCGAGTACCAGCTTCGTGGCCTTATCTCCCTGAACCACCGCGCGACCCGCCACGGTGACGAGGAGTCCGCCCTCCTTCACTGTTATCGGCGCGATCGAGGCCATATCCTTAAGGAGGCCGTCGCGCTTGTCCAGGAGGTCGTTGGGCTGGTCCCCGGATCCCATGATGGCCTGGTTCAGCTCGGCCACCTGGGAGGCCATCTTGTTGAAGGAGTCCAGAGCCCCGCCGATGTCCGTCTGGACGTCCTTAGTGAGGCCACGGATGGTGCCGTAGGCGTCCTGGATACGGGAGGCCACGTCGCCGCTCTTGGCGATCACCTGGGCCCGAGCGCCCGTGCTGGTGGGCTGGGCGCTGAGCTCCTGGAAAGAGTTGAAGAACTGGTCGAGGGCGTTAGCCAGACCCGTCTCGGAGGGCTCGCCGAAGGCCGCCTGTACCTGCTGCAGGTAGCCCAAGGAAGCGTCCTGCTGGCCGATGCTCCCCTGCGCACCGTAGTACTGGGGGGCCAGGAAGCCCTCCTGCACGCGGCTGACCAGCTCCACCCGCGCCCCGGCGCCCTCCAGGGCGTCCACTGAGGCCAGCACAGCCTGCTGCCGATGGTACCCGGGCGTGTTGACGTTGGTGACGTTGTGCCCGGCGGTATCCAGCACGGAGCGCTGCGTCTGCAGGCCGCTGAGGCCCACGTTGATGGCGCCGAAGGTGGATGGCATGGTCTCTACCCGAAGCCGCTAATGGCCACCGGCGCGGAAAAGGCGCGAGCGCCACCAGAGGGGCTGTAGGCGGGGCTGGAGGTCGCCATCTGAGACAGGCAGGTGAGGAAGTGCCGGGCGTACTCCAAGCCGTTGCGGACAAGCTCAGCGTTGAAGCGGTTGGTCTTCTTCAGGGCCTGGGCAGTCTCGCTGAGATCGGCGCGCACCCAGGAGAACTCCTCCCGTCGGGAGGGATCGAGGCCCTCCTCAAGCGCCTGGTCCAGCGTCATCCCGGGGGGAAGCGCAAGGTCGAGGAAGGCTTCTCGGGCCTCGAAGTCGAGGCCCCGCAGCCGGTTCAGCTCCTCTTCCTGGCGGGCGGTCAGCTCCTCCAGAGCCGGCAGGTCTCGTGAGACTACCAGGTGGGTCTGCTGCGTCGCCAGTCTGAGCAAACGATGATATGTGTCGGCTTCCTGCCTTAGCACGCCCAGGAACCGCTCCAGGTCCCTGGTCAACTCGGCATCCACTAACTCTCGGTGGTGCGGGGCTGGACGGTGCCGGTGGCCTCGGCGGCATGTCGAAGGATGCCGTCAGCGGTGGCCCGGGGGCTGAGCGCATAGGTCTTCTGGTTGATGGCGCTCTTGAGAGCAGCCACCTTGTCCGCGCGGACATCGGGAAGCTGGTCCATGGCCGCTCGAGCCACACCCAGATGCTCAACGGTGGAGGAGAGTGTGATCGAGTCTCCCTTGACCTGGCTGGCATCCGAGTCGGGCCCAAGCTTAGGCGCGCTGGAGGACTGCACCTTATAGAGCTGACTCGCACCGATTCGCGATATGTTCACGGGATCAGGACTCCTTCTTCGCCCACTGTGCGGGCGGGATAGCCTCTGAATAGAACTTCGTCCCGTCAGAGACCGAACTTAAGGGTGATTTGCCAAAGGAATGTGTTGGAACTTCGGGCATCTCGCGAAGGGCCGCCCCTTCGCCGTCCTTCTTGGCACCGGCCTCACTGGTGGTGGCGGACTGCCTACAAGCAGCACCGCCCAACTGGCGGACCAGCAGGTCGCCCAGACCCAGGGCGCCGCGGTCAGCCATCACGGAGGCCAGACTCTCGTCTTCCATCGCCTGGTACAGGGCCGCGCTTGATCCGCTTCCCACCAACCCGCCGCCGGGTACGGTGGAGCGCATGCCCTTAAGGATCTCCTGCGCCAGCAGGGCCTCGAAGTCCCGTGCCGCCTTGCGCAGCTCGCTCGGCACCTCGCCGGAGCCCTTGGGGGCGCCAGGGGTCTTGCCTGCCGGCCCCGCGCCCGGCCGCGCCAGACCCATCACCTGGTCGGTCCGCAGCATCAGAGGATGTCCAACTCGGCGTGCAGCGCTCCCGCCTGCTTCATGGCCTGCAGTATGGCGATGATGTCCCGTGGCGTCGCCTTCAGCGCGTTGAGCGACTTGATCAGGTCATCCACCGTGTTCACTTCGTCGATCTTCCTCAGGTTGGACGGCTCCTCCGTGGTGGTCACGGTGGTCTGCTCCGTCGTCACCGTCTGGCCGGAAGCATCCGGCATGGGCTGCGAGACGGCCGGCGTCTTCGAGATCTCCACGTGGAGCCCGCCATGAGAGAGAGCGACCGGTGACAGCTTCACGTTTCCGCCGATGACGATGGTACCCGTTCGCTCGTTGACTACTACCTTCGCGATCGTGTCCGGCGTTACGGAAGCGTCGTCGATCAGCGCAAGGAAGTCAACCGTCTTGCCGGCGTAGGCCGGCGGAATCCTCACCCTAACGCTAGCCGGGTCCTCGGCGGAGGCGCCGCTGCCTCCCAGCTTCTTGTTGATGGCGGCAGCGATGCGCGAGGCGGTGGCGAAGTCCGGATCGTTAAGGCTGATGGTCAGCACGTCCTTCTGAGTATATCCCACGGAGACGTCCTTCTCGACGTACGCACCGCCGGGGATCCGGCCCACCGTTGGGTGGTTGCGGGTGACCGTCGAGCCGCCGCCTCCCCCACCCCCTCCAGCCGTGTAGCCGCCGAGGGTCAGTGGCCCCTGCGCCACGGCGTACACCTCACCGTCCGCGCCCTGCAGCGGCGTCTGTACAAGGGTGCCGCCCTGAAGAGTCCGGGCATCGCCCAGCGAGGAGACGATGACGTCGATCCGGGCGCCGGTCCTCACAAAGGGAGGAAGGTCGGCCGTCACCATCACGGCCGCCACGTTGCGGACCTTCAGCGCGGTACCCGGCATCGTCACGCCGAACTTGTCCAGCATGGACGCCACGGACTGGGCCGTGAACTTCGTCTGCTGGGAGTCGCCGCTGCCGTCCAGGCCGATGACCAGGCCGTAGCCCACCAGTTGGTTGCCGCGCACGCCCTGAACGTTGGCGATGTCCTTCACGCGGACGGTCTGTGAGCGGGCGATGGCCGGAGCCATGGCTAGCAGCGCGGCCAGGAGAAGAGCCTGGGCAAGCCAGCGAACGGTCCGCGGCGAGAGCCCATACGCGGGGCGGGTTGTCTCACGGCCGAAGGGAGGCGCGTCGCCCAGCACCACCGTCCAGAACTCCTCACCATCGAGGCGGCTCTGGCGGGCCTCCATCGTTCTATCCAGAAGGGTCCTCTCGCGTGTCAACATCTCACACCCCCGCGCGTCACTGAATCTATCAACTACAACATCGGCCGCTTCGGAGCGGCATGAAGGCCTCGTCTGCCTCCAGCGGACAGGTTCTAGGGACCCGCCTAGAAAAGCACGTGAAGCAGCTTCGTGAAGATGCCGGGCTTCTGCCGGGCGCCGATGGGCCCCTTACCGTTGAGCGTGATCTGCGCGTCCGCGACCTGGGTGGAGTTCACGGTGTTGTCCGGCTGGATGTCGGAGGGTCGGACTACCCCGGTGAATACCATCTCCTCCTTCTCCTTGTTGGTAGTGAGGCTGTGCGTCCCTTCGAGCAATAGGTTGCCGTTAGGCAGGATCGCCTTAACCTTCACGGTCATTCGGGCGACGAGGCTGCTGCTGCGAGCCGTCGTGCCGGCCGCGCTGGAGGAGTCGGACCCGCCGAAGCTCATCGAGGGCACCAGCCCCATCACGAGCCCCTTGCCACCCGTCACGTCGACGGTGGACTTCTTGGAGAGGTCCGTGGT
>DASXUI010000292.1:0-12593 GCA_036504955.1 Armatimonadota bacterium | reverse complement strand
TCCCCTCCTTGGCTCCCCAGCATCCGAACGGGGGCCAGTGCTTCCATACGCCCACTGACCTCCAAAGGCCTCCCCTCGGCGCGAGGGGCGAGGACGAGGCCCGGGCCAGGCCGACCCCGTGGCCATCAGGTCGGTGCGTGGGGTGGGGGAGCCCCCGTGCAGGCTCTCTAGGTGCCAGGGTGCTTGAAGGCCACCGGCACGTGTGCTAGAATTGGCACTGAGGCTGGGGTCCGCCCCACCTCGATCCCCGGGGCGTGGTACCCAAGTGGCTAAGGGAGAGGCCTGCAAAGCCTTCATTCAGCGGTTCGAGTCCGCTCCACGCCTCCATCTCCCTCCGTCCTCTTCTCGTTTCCCGAACCCAGCGTCCCCTGCTTCGCCCCCTCTTTCGCAAGCCCGGTCACGGCCACGCTGCCTTCTTGCGTCCCGTGTATGCCAATGGCCTGGTTCCGATCTGCTCCCGGGGGTAGACGGAACCCTCCTCGATCCACGCGGAGCGGCATCACGGCCGCTGAGGGCCCTTGGGGCCCCTGGCGCTCTGGGCACTGCCCAGCTCTAGGAGGCAAGGGCCAGCGGGCGGCCGGCGTGGCTAGATGCGGTCACCCAGCCGGGCGGAGGTACCCTGGAGAGCTGACCTGGTCGGTGCGGCCCAACAGGGAGCTGGCAGGTGCGCCCCGGGGCTCACCTGATCGCCAGCTCCGAGACGTGGCCCAGCCGAGGGTCGAGGACGCAGACACGGTGGTTGTTGGTGTCCGCCACGAAGAGGCGCGAGCCATCGGAGCTGATTCCGCCGGGCTCCCAGAACTCCGAGTCCAGGGGGGCGCCGGTGGCTCGTCCAGGGCTTCCCGTGCCAGCGACGGTGCGGACCTCCTTGCCCTGCGCGTCCAGCTTCTTCACCCGGTTGTTGAAGGTGTCCGCAAGATAGACGCAGTTGTCATGGACGCAGATGCCCTGGGGATGCTGCAGAAGCGCCTCGCCGGCCGGTCCGTCCTGGTCGCCGAAATCGAAAAGGCCCTTGCCCACGACCGTGGTGACGGTGTCAACTGTCATGTCCCACCGGCGGAGGGCGCTCGCTTCACTGTCAACGAAGGGCACGTATCGGCCGCGCAGCGCGAGTCCGCAGGGCTGTGCCAGCGATGCCGCCGGGGCGGGCCCGTCGTCCAGGCCTTCCCGGCCGCTGCCTACCGCCGGGCAGACCCGCTCGGCGTCCAGGTCCAGCCGCCACAGTTGGTGGCTCCCGGCCATGGCGATGAGCAGGTTCTGCTCGAAGAGAGCCAGGTCCCACGGCGAGTTAAGAGCCGTCCGGTAGGACACGCCCGGGTTGGGCGGGCCCGCCGACTGCTCTCCGGTTCCGGCCACCGTGGTCACATAGCCCCCTTGTAGGTCGATTCTACGAATGGCGTGGTTCCCCGTGTCGGCCACGAGTAGGTGGCTGTTCTGCAGCTCCAGCCCCTGAGGGTCGCGGAACTGGGCCTTGTCCGGCGTTCCGTTGGCGAAGCCGGGCTCACCGCTGCCGATCACGTTCAGCGTCAGGCCGTCCAGAGAGCAGATCCGGATCTGGTGATGCCCGGTGTCCGCGATGAACAGGCGGCCACCCTTGGAATCGGCCAGTATCTTGGCAGGGAAGGAGAGCGGCGAACCGGAGTCCGGAGGCGCCGGCGCCTGCTGGGATAGCGGTCGCCGGTTCACCTTGCCTTCGTAGTCGTAGTTAAGCAGGATGCGGCGGATGGCTTGCGTGAGGGCGTCGAGCTGAAACTCTCCGGAGTGCACGCCGATCACCTTGCCCTCGGGATCAATAATCACCAGCGATGGCCAGGCCCTGAGGGCGTAGGCGCGCCAGAGCAGGAAGTCCCGGTCGTTCACCACGGGATGGCTCACGTGGTGGCGCTGCACGGCTTGTCGAAGGCAGTCCAGGCACTTCTCCTCCGCGAACTTGGCGGAGTGGACCCCCAGGACCACGACCTCTTGCGGGAAGGCCTCCTGCAGTTTGTGGAGCAGCGGAAGCATGTGGAGGCAGTTGATGCAGCAGTAGGTCCAGAAGTCGAGCAGCACGACCTTGCCCCTCAGCTCCGCCAGGGATAGGGGGCGCTCAACGTTCAGCCAGTCAAGCCCGGGCGGGAAATCGGGGGCTGATACCTTGCCCCGGAACCTGTCCGTCACTTCACACCTCCAGAACAGCCGGCCCGGGCCGGCGCTTGGCTATCAGCGAATCCTGCAATCCCCAGCGCGTTCACGCCTGGTCAGCGGCTCGTCGGCCTAGAGCCGCGGACGTCGATGCGTCGGCCGCGTCTCTGCCGCTTCGGTCCGTACGATGTATAGCGGACCAATTGGCGGACGGTTTCAGCCGGCGCCGACCGGCCTGCTACGATCCTCATTGACGAGGCGCGGAGGCCACTCGTTCCACGCCACTATGGATGTACGCCTGGTGGTGCCCCCATACGGTTGGCCAAAGTGCCACCGTGGTGGGAATGCCGCCACAGGACCGACCTAGAGAGGAGACTCAGGAGTGCTCTCCCAGTGCGCCCATACCTGGCGCCTGTATGTCAGCTTGGCCCCTCTCCTGGTCCTCGTCTTGGCGCCTCCCGCAAGGGCAGCCACTCCGCGCGAGGGACGGCTCGCGGACCCCGCGTGCTCCGTTTACCCCAGCCTCCGTGTCCGGGTGCTTCACGAGGAGGGCTATTGGGCGTATCATACGCAGTTATACCCATTAGCTAGCCGCAGGTTGTCATCTGCTCTGCGAGAGGCCCCTGCTTTCGCCCCGACGCTCGTGAGGATGGCGCAGGTGCAGCACGCGATGGGCGACCTGGCGAAGGCAGCCCGTCTGCTTGGCCAGGCGCGGTCGGCTGTGCTCAGCGGCCCGCGGCGCCAGCAGCTTCTGGTGGCGTCAGTGGCGGCGAGGATCAGCGCGGTGGGCCTCGACGAGGCCGCCCTGCTTAGGGCTAGAATCGGCGACTCCCCAAGGGACTCCGATGCGCTTGCCCAGCTGGGGGCGCTAGCTGAGCGGAACGGTCAGCCCAGAGAGGCCGCGGCGCTCTATCTGCGAGCTGCCTCAGCTACTTCCACCTACTTCCCCGCCCTTCACGCGCTGGCTCGGCTTCTGTCCCGTGAGGGGAGAGCCGGGGCCGCGCTGCGCCTGAGCCGAAGGGTGTTGGCGCTGGCGCCATCGGGGTGGGCCTATCGCTCCCTTGGGGCACTCGAGGAGACGACCGGGGACCTTGTCGCCGCCCGGCGAGCTTACCTCAGGGGCCAGGAAGCCGACGGTGACGAGTCCCTGGCGCAACTGCGTGTCGCGTGGACCTGGATGAAGCAGGGCGACCTCCCTCAGGCTTGGGCGTGCGCGGGCCGATCGCTGGCTCACGCGCGCGGTACTCAGGGGAAGGTGCGGGCCCGTCTGGTGATGGCGGAGGCGTGCCGGCTGAAGCAGGACTGGCCGCGGCTTATGTCCATCGGCGACGAGCTTCGACGGACGCCTGGGGCTGGCGTGGAGGTCGCGATGCTCCAGCGCGGCCTGGCGCTTGTGGGGATGAGGAGGCTCCCCGAAGCCAAGGACCTGCTGTCCCGCGCTCGGGACGTGCTCCGAAGAAGGACACGAGTCGTCGGCAACTGGATGCCGGAGCTGCGCGACCTGGCCGCCGAGGTCTCGGCAGAGAGCGGAGATCTGCCGGCCGCGTGCCGTGAGGCGAGGACGGCCATCGAGCTGGCGGCGGCCCGGGGCGGCGAGGTGGGGGAGGGCAGGCACCCTCTCACCTACTACCACCGCCGGCTGGGTGACTTCCTCCGCCGGCGTGGCCAGTTGGGCGAGGCCATGCATTGGTACGCGCGCTGCCTCACCCAGGATCCGGGGGATGGGCTTGCTTTGTTCGGCACGGCCATCGTGATGGAGAAGCGCGGCGACCGTGCGGGGGCTCTCCAGCGCTACCAGCGTTTCACCCACCTCTGGGCCAGGGCTCCGAGCACTGTACCGGAGGTGCGGTGTGCACGCGCCAAACTGGCTGAGGTCACCGCGGCCAAGGGACGGAGCCGCTAGGCGGGTGGCAAGCGAGGGCGGAGGCCCTCACCTGTCGCGTATGGACTGCCGGGCTACCGGAGGGCCAGGGGCTGTCCCCTGACTCCCGGGCGCGGCCTGGTGGATCGGGCGTCTCGCCTGCGACTCGGCCGGGCAGGCTGCGAGTGCGACTCCCGGCTAGAACGCTCTTTCGCGGCATACTGCTTCAGACGCCTGGTTACTGCCACATCGAGGGGCGCTGTGGGGGCCTACCCCATTCCGAGCTACCAGTCTCTGGGACTCCGAGCTGCTCCTCAGGCTGCCCGCCTCCGTAGAGGAGACAGCGGGCGGCGCGGGTGGAGCTGAATTGGACCTCGGTGGGCTCCGTCACCCGGCACTCCGCGAAGGCCTTGGGGCATCGCGGGTGGAACCGGCAGCCGGAGGGTGGTTCCGAGAGAGACGGGGGGGCGCCCTGTATCGCCTGAAGGCGGAGCTGCTCCCCCTCGGTAACCTGAGGAAGGGAGGCCAGCAGCCCTTGGGTGTAGGGGTGCTTTGGCGAGGTGAAGAGCTCGGCGGCAGGCCCACGCTCCACGATCTGCCCGGCGTACATCACCAGTACGTCCTGGCAGACCTCTGAGACCACGCCCAGATCGTGGGTGATGAGCAGGATCGCCAGGCCTAGCGTCTGCCGGAGTTCAGACAAGAGGTCCAGGATCTCAGCCTGAATGGTCACGTCCAGGGCCGTGGTGGGCTCATCGGCCAGCAGGAGCTTCGGCCGGCTTGCCAAGGCCATGGCGATCATCACCCTCTGTCGCATGCCTCCGCTGAACTGGTGAGGGTAGTCCCTCGCACGCTGCGGGGCGTTGGGGATGTGGACCCGGTCCAGCGCCTCCACCGCGCGGTCCCAGGCCTGCCGCCGGCGCGCCGAGGTGTGCAGGCGGATCGCCTCGGCCACCTGCTCACCCACGGTCATCACGGGGTTGAGCGAGGTCAGCGGATCCTGGAACACGAAGCCAACCGTCCCGCCCCTCTGCTTCCGGAGCTCCGACTCCGAGAGGGCCAGAAGGTCACGGCCCTCCAGATACGCGCTGCCTGAGACGACGCGCGCGGGAGGCGACGGAAGCAGGCGTAGCAGAGACAGTGCCGTGGCGCTCTTCCCGCTGCCCGACTCCCCGACGAGCCCCACGGTAGTGCCCCGCGCTACCTCGAAGCTCACGTGGTCAACGGCTTGAACGGCGCTCTTCCCGCGGCCGAACTCCACGGTGAGGTCCTGAACACTTAGGAGTGGCTCAGCCACGGCGCATCCTTGGGTCCAGGCGGTCCCGCAGGCCGTCGCCCAGGAAGTTGAACCCCAGGACAGTCAGGGCCAGCATGGCGGCGGGCAGGAAGACTTGCCCAGGCGTAGCGAGGAGTCGGGAGCGGCCATCGTTGATCATGGAGCCCCAGGAGGGGTAGGGCGGCTGCACGCCGATCCCGAGGAAGCTGAGGGTACTCTCGGCGAGAATCACGCCGGCCATGCCGGTGGTGACGGCCACCACAATAGGGCCGAGCAGGTTGGGGAGCAGGTGCGTGAAGATGATCCGACGGTTGGGCGCCCCGATGGCGCGGGCGGCCTCCACGAACTCACGCTCTCGCAGCGCCATTGCCTGCCCGCGCACGATGCGCGCCAGATTGGGCCAGCTCACCACGGCCAGCGCCACGAAGACCGCGAGGAAGCTGTAGGCTGGGTTGCGGGCGGGGTCCGAGAGCAGAAGTCCGGCGATGAGGATAGCCAGCAGCAGATCCGGGAAGGCGAACATGACATCGGTGAGCCGCATGATGAGCGAGTCCACCTTGCCCCCGTAGAACCCGGAGAGCAGTCCCAGCAGCGTGCCCAGCAGCAGGTCGAAGAGCTCGACGCCGAACCCCACGGCCAGCGACACGCGGGCGCCCATCAGCAGGCGGCTGAGGGTATCGCGCCCGAGGTCATCGGTTCCGAGCCAGTGGGCCACGGACGGGCCAAGGTTCTGCCTACCCGGCCTTAGGTCGTAGGCGTCATAGGCATAGGGCGCCAGCACCGGCGCCAGCAGCGCCGCCGCCACCATCAGCACCACCACCGTGAGTCCGAACCGAATCTGAGCTTTGCCGGCCATGCGGTATAGGTTTGACCTCTTAGGCTAGACTGCCTTGCCACAAAGCACAGTGGGCACCGAGAAGACCAAGCTCAGATTTCCTTTGTGCATCGTGCGCATGCGCGCGACTCTACTGGCGGCTGTCCCTTGCCGCTATCTTGCTCTTCTCTGTGCCCTCTGTGTCTCTGTGGTAGGGCAGTTCTTGGTGACTCGGTGTTGCTGACCCTCGTCTACAGGTAGTGCGTGTGGCCCTGTTCCTTAAGGCGGTCCACCAGGTCCTTCACTTGCTGGGAGTTGTCCCGGTGGGCTACGAGGATGCAGTCACCGGTGTCCACTATCACCAGGTCGGTGACGCCCAGGGTGGTGATGAGCCGGTCCTTGGCGTATATGAGGCACCCCTCGGTGTGCAACCCTGTCCAAGGTCCGCGCACAAGGTTTGACCCCTGGTTGGGAGGAAGCACGTCTTTGAGCGCGGCCCAGGTGCCGATGTCCGACCATCCCAGGTCCGCCGGTATGGTGGCAAGATGCTCGGCCCGTTCGTGAATGGTGTAGTCGATGGCTTCCTTCTTGAGGGGGCCCAGCTCCCGATGGATCGCCTCGGCCTCGCCCTCCGTACCCAGCGCGGGCCGGAGACGCATGAGCGCCTCGTGCTCCTCGGGGCAGAACCGGGCGAACAGCTCCAGCAGCCGATCCACGCGCCAAACGGCGATGCCTGGGTTCCAGAGGTAACCGCCGTCCTCAAGGTACTCCTGCGCGGTCTTCGCGTTGGGCTTCTCCACGAACCGCTCGATCCAGTAAGCGCCCTCCAATCCCCCGTCGTGAAGGGGATGGCCCATCTTGATGTAGCCGTAGCCCGTAGCGGCGTAGGTGGGGCGGACGCCCACGATCACGCCGTCGGCCTTCTGGGCGGCGCGGTCGGCCAGCGTCAGAGCTTCTCTGAAGGCCTCGGCTTCCGTCACCGTGTTGTCGGACCAGGCCACCAGCAGCGTCGCCGTGGGGTCCTCCAGCGATACCATTAGGGCGGCGAGGCCAATGGCAAGGCTGGTACCCAGGGGGAAGGGCTCTGAGACAACGTGCTCGGGGGTGACCTCGGGCACCTCTGCCCTCATCTTGCTCACGTACCCCTCGTTGGTGAAGACCCAGGTGTGCTCAGGTGGGACCACCAGCAGGATTCGCTCTAGGGTCTCGCGGATCAGGGTTTGGTCGCTGACCAAGGCATGGAGCTGCTTGGGGTGGTGCTTGCGTGAGGCAGGCCACAGCCTGGTTCCGGAACCGCCCGCCATGATGACAGCATGCATGCTCTTGGTCTCCTGAGCCCACAGTGGGCGACGGGCGCTCCGGGTGCGCGATTCCGGGCAAGGGAGGAGGCTGCGCTGCCCTTCAGCAGGCGACGTGGGCTGGCGAGCTCCATGACCGCGCCGCGCTCAGAAGCGGGTTGAGGCTGTCGCCGGCCCCGTGCGGGCCGGAGGCTTCGCACCGCGCCTTAGCCAACCGACCGGCCATCGTCACGCCGCGGGCCGCGCCGCCTTCTCCCGGTACCAGGCGATGGCGCGGGCCATTCCCTCCTCCACGGATACCAGCGGCTCCCATCCCAACAGCTTGCGAGCCTTTGAGATGTCGGGCTTGCGGCGCATGGGGTCGTCGGTCCGCCCCTTGGGGAGGGGCTCGTAGGTGATGGACGAGGCGCTCTCGCTGAGCTTGATGATCAGTTCCGCCAGGCCCTTCATCGTAAACTCAGAGGGGTTGCCGAGGTTGATCACCTGGCCCTTGGTGCCCTCGGAGAAGACGGCCTTCTGGAGGCCGTTCACCAGGTCGCTCACGAAGCAGAAACTTCGGGTCTGGCTGCCATCGCCATAGATCGTTAGGGGCTCGCCTCGCAGCGCCTGGCTGATGAAGTTGGGAACCACCCGGCCATCGTCCGCCTTGTTGCGGGGGCCGTAGGTGTTGAAGATGCGCACGATCCGGGTGTCCACGCCCAGCTTGCGGTGGTACTCCATCGTGATCGCCTCGCTGAAGCGCTTGGCCTCGTCGTAGCAAGCGCGAACACCGACGGGGTTCACGTTGCCCCAGTACGACTCCTTCTGCGGATGCTGGAGCGGGTCGCCATAGCTCTCCGACGTGGACGCCATCAGGAAGCGCGCGTTCTGCTTGCGTGCTTGCTCCAGGATGTTGTAGGTGCCGACGGAGTTCACCAATAGGGTCTCGATCGAGTAGGTCCGATAGCCCACCGGGCTTGCAGGGCTAGCCAGGTTGAAGAAAGCGTCTCCCTTCAGGCCGAGCGGCTGGATGACGTCGTGTTCAAAGAAGCTGAAGTCAGGGTTCGATCTAAGGTGCTCGATGTTGGAGGGGTCGCCGGTAAGGAAGTTGTCCACACAGGTAACGCGGTGTCCGGCCGCCAGCAGCGCATCGCAGAGATGCGAGCCGATGAAGCCGGCGCCGCCCACAACTACACAGATCATAGGTTCAGGCGCCTTTCCTGTAGAGCTCTCTGAGCATAGATGCTGAAGGCCTCGAAGTAGGCCTCCAGGCTGCCAATGTCATGCCGACGCTCTCCATCGCGAAGGACCAGTGCGTCGTAGGGGTGACCCTCGCGCAGGTAGAGGGCCAGCGCGTCGGAGAGCTGAATCTCGCCGTTGGCTGCCGCGGGGGTCCGCGCCAGATAGGCCATCAGCCCCGCCGGCAGCAGGTATCTGGCCGATACGGCGTACTCACTTGGCGCCGCCTCAGGGGTGGGTTTCTCAACCAGGTCGTCGATGGCAAAGGCATCGGCGGGGGGCTCGGCCGGCCGAACGACGCCATACCGGCTGAGCCGCTCGCGAGGGAGCCGCTGGACCAGAACCACCGGGCGGTCCGTCTGTGCGGCCCTCGATACCATCCGGCTCAGCGGGCCCTGCCGTTGAGGCGTCTCCAGTACCGTGTCTCCCAGCAGGATGGCCACCGGCTGGTCTCCCGCGAACTCACGGGCGCAGAGGATGGCGTGGCCCAGGCCGAGTTGCTCCTCCTGCACGGCGTACTCCACCTCAACCGGCGGCGCCACGGCAGCGAAGTAGTCCCTGACGGCCTGTTTTGCCGGGCTGATGACTACGCAGACTCGCTCCAGACCGGCCTCGGCGGCCTCGTCAAGAACGTGGTGCAGCACGGGCTTCGCGCCGAGGGGCAGTAGCTCCTTAGGACAAGCCAGAGTGAGGGGGCGCATCCGTGTCCCCAGTCCAGCGGCCGGGATGATGGCCCGGGTCACCCGCATGCCAACCTCCAGCAACTACGACGGGCGGAGCCGAGGGGCACTGCGAGACAGAACGTCGACTTGGTCTCGGCGTGGGGCTCGCGATGGGTGGCGTCGACCGCCATCAGGACTCCAGCCGGAGGATTAGGGCCTCCGCCTCCTGCGCGAGTGCGGGCTCGAACTCCAGGAGAAGATGAAGCGCGTCGAGGTGCTCTTCTTCGTGAAGCCATTCAAGATTGCCCGCGAAGAAGGCGAGGATGGACTGGCGGGTGTTCGGGTTCTTGGTGAGGTTGAAGGCTAGCACGAGCCCATCCACGTCTCGCGCCTGAACCAAGGAGGCCGCGCGCTCCCCAAGGCGGCGAATCGCGTGGAACTGGCTGTAGCCGTGCTTGGAGAAGTCATAGCGGGCTAGCCTCTGCAGCGCGTCCATCGCGCCCGGTTCCCCACGGTCCACGAGCTCGGCGATCTTGTCCACCGCCAGGTTCTGGACCTCATCGAAGCCGTCGTCCGCCGCCTTGCGATGGGCAGGGCTCTCGGCCGTGGCGGTGGGCTCGGCGCGCCCCTGAGGCGGCTCGGGAGGGCGGGTGAAGAGTGCAACATCTTCCAGAGCAAGCACCGCGCACCGCCGGACCAGAGCCTCGACGGCCTGTCTACGGGTCATCAGGTGAACGCACCATTGAGCCACCCGGGCGAGCTTCTGATCCTCGCCCAGCTCCTCCAGCGCCTGCACCGCCGCCTGGCGGTCGCCCGCGTCCTTGGCGTGGATGGCCTCGCTCAGGTGAACGTAGGCCGCCTCGCGCTCCAGCAGACGCTGCTGGCGCCGCCGAAAACGCTTCAGGGCCGCGCCCTTAGGCAGGGCGGGCGCGCTGACGGCCCGACCGTGCTCACCTACCAGAGGTACGTCCGGCAGCTCCGGCGCCGCCGGGCTGAGCGCGGGGTCCGGGATGGAGTCCGCCACCTCGCGGATGAGGTCGGGCGTCGCGTTCCGGGGCTCACCCGGGTCAAACTGGGGCTTGGGCTGCTGCTTCTTCTTGGGAGACTCGACCTTCAGGTCGTCCGGATCGATGTCCAGACGCTGGAGCCCTTCGATGAGCTCGTCGATGGTGCGGGCCTCCAGATGAAAGAAGGGGTCCGATGGTTGGTCTTGACTCAAGGCTGCCTCCCTGTCATACACTTGTTTCGGCCACCGGCCGCAAGCCCCTCTCAGTGGAGGCCCAGCGAGGGCCGCCGAGTGAGTCCTCCGCGCCCTTTTGGCTTCCCTCCGCACATGCCGGCGCTCCGTGAGGCGGGAGGACGCTGGGGGCGGCGATTCCCAGGCCACGGCAAGGAGTGCCTTGAGAACTCGAATCAGAACGGCAGCGGTCGGCATACCGCTCTTCTTTGTGCTGGATTTCGCTGGCGGAGGGGAGGGGCTGGCTGTCGCGGCGCTGCTGGTGGGGTTGGGTGGCGTGCTGGAACTCTTCCGGGCCGCGGGGCTGGAGGGGGAGCGCCCAGCGGTCGCACTGACGACTACGGCCGTGGTCCTCTGCCTGTTAGGCGCCTGGTGGCCAGATCTGGTTCCCTCCCCGTGGCTGTCTGGGCTGCTGACAGCTCTCCTGATCGGGCTTTTCTGCTCAGAGCTGAGAAGGGCTACGCCCCGGCCGGCTAGGGTCCTGGGAGCCGCGCTGCTGGGGGCCGCCTACCTGGGCTGGCTGCTCAGCTTCGTCCTGCATCTCCGGCGGCTCGGCGCCATGGCGGAGGTCTCCCCCTGGGTCGAGGCGCAGCCCTACGCTCCGTGGGCCGTGATGACGGTGTTCGTGGTCACCTGGGCCACTGACACCTTCGCCTACTTCGCTGGGCGGGGCTACGGACGACGGAAGCTTGCCCCTCACCTCAGCCCCGGCAAGACGGTGGAGGGGGCCTTGGGCGGTCTGGCAGGGGCCGTGGCCAGTGCTCTGGTGATGGGTACCTGGACGGGATTGGGGCAGCCGCGCGACCTGTGGGGAACGGTGGCACTCCACAGCCTGGCCCTGGGGCTGCTGCTCGGGATCGCGGCCCAAGCAGGAGACCTGTTCGCCTCGTCGCTCAAGCGCGAGTGGGGAGTCAAGGATTTCGGCGGCCTGCTGCCCGGTCACGGCGGCCTGCTGGACCGCTTCGACAGCCTCCTTTTCACCGCTCCAATTGCCTACTACTACCTCACCCTCGTCGTCGGCCTGCGGTAGCCGCGCCGCGTCACCCATGGCGTGGCTGCCAGCCGGGCTCATGTGGCGCCCACCGCCTCCTTCATCACGTCGATGGGGGGATAGATGCCTGTCCAGAGCTCGAAGGACCGGGCTCCCTGGTAGACCAGCATCTCGATCCCGCCAAAGGCACGCGCGCCGGCGGCCGTGGCTTGGCGCAACAGGAGGGTCTCCCTGGGGTTGAACACGCAGTCGTAGACCGTGAGCCCGCAGTGGAGCACCGGCCAGTCCCCAATGGGGCTCTGATCCGGTTGAGGGTGCATGCCCACCGAGGTCGCGTTCACAAGAAGGCCCGCCTCCCGCAACCCCCGGGAGAGGTCGGCCTCAGCCAGGGGGTGGGCTTCGATGGTGGTTCCAGTGGCACGCGCCATCTCGTCCGCGAGCTGCTCCGCCTTGGAGAAGGTCCGGTTGAATACCAGTACCCTTTCCACCTCCGGTGAGCCGGCGAGCCCGTAGACCACGCCCCGCGCCGCCCCGCTGGCCCCCAGCACCGCTACTACCGGCGGCAGCTCCCTCAGCCCAGCGGTCTCCCGCAGCGAGGTCAGCACCCCCACGATGTCCGTGTTGTGGCCGGTAAGGTGTCCGTCGTGGTTGACGATGGTGTTCACCGCGCCGACGCGCGCCGCTTCCGGGGAGAGCTCGTCCAGATAGGGGACTACGGCCGCCTTGTGGGGAACCGTGACGTTCATCCCCCTGAGGCCAAGCGCGCGCACCGCCTCCACCGCGGTGCCAACCCTCCCAGGGTCGACTGGGAACGGTACGTACACAAGATCCAGCCCCAGCGCCCCGATGGCGGCGTTGTGCATCTGGGGGGAGTAGGAGTGGGCCACCGGATGTCCGATGACGCACAGCACCCCCGTCGTCCCGCGAACCTGCGGCGACACAAGAGACATAGCGACCTCCTTGGATTCAGTGGCTAGTCTAGCACAAGCCAGCATACGGCGCCCGCGGAGGTCCACCCGGCCCAGACCAAGCGCGCCTCCAGCGCTTCGGTGGGCTGCCCGCTAAGTACCACCCCGGGTGGAGAGCCCTGACTGTCCGACCGGTCCGACCGGTCG
>DASXUI010000291.1:0-3677 GCA_036504955.1 Armatimonadota bacterium | reverse complement strand
CGACCGCATGGTCTTTACCCACGTCCCCTTCGCGGACCACAACGCGATGCTGGACCCAAGCACGGCCGACATCACGGCACGGGTGCTAGAGATGCTGGGGCACTTCGGTTCCCGCGCGGAGGAGCCGGAGATCCAGTCCATAGTGCGTCGGCTGCGGCGGGAGCAGGATCCAGACGGTTCGTGGTTCGGACGTTGGGGCGTCAACTATATCTACGGCACGTGGCAGGTGCTTAGGGGGCTGGCGGCCGCTCACGAGGATATGTCGAAGCCCTATGTCGCGAAGGCCGCCGCCTGGCTGCGCACCGTGCAGAATGAGGACGGTGGGTGGGGCGAGAGCTGTCTCTCTTACGAGGACCCCAGCCTGAAGGGTCAGGGGCCCAGCACTGCCTCGCAGACGGCCTGGGCGCTGATGGGCCTGTTCGCCACTCGCGACTTCCGCGGCGCCAGCGTCCAACGGGGCATCGCCTACCTTCTCGACACGCAGAAGGCCGATGGCTCCTGGGACGAAGACCAGTTCACCGGCACTGGCTTCCCGAGGGTCTTCTACCTGAAGTACCACCTCTATCGGATCTCCTTCCCCCTGCTGGCCTTGGCCGAGTACCAGCGCAACCGAGAGCTGTGAAGGGGAAAGGGGGCTGAGGGGACTCACGGGGCTTAGGGGGCTGAGGGGAAGGACCCAAGGCGCGGGTCTGAGGCTCTCCCCCTAAGCCCCTTCAGTCCCCTGAGTCCCCTCAGCCCCTATCCCGCGGTGGCCTGCCGAGGGTTCAAGAAGCTACCTAACAGTTGTCAAGACTCGCCTGGGCGCTTTCTGAAGAGAAGCATCGGGCGTTCCCATAGCGGCTACAACCCACGCACGGCGTCCCCCTGGGAGCTCCGTGTGCGGGACCCAGCCTAAGGAGAAGCAACCTATGCCCAAGACGCGGTTCCCCATCTCGCTCACCACGTCCATGGCTACCTATATGCTCAAGAAGAAGATCGCCGGGGAGAAGCGCTTCCCCTTGGTGCTGATGCTTGAGCCGCTTCACGCCTGCAACCTCACTTGCACCGGCTGCGGGCGAATCCGCGAGTACTCCACCAGCGTGAAGAAGACCCTCACGGTCGATGAGTGCATGGAGTCCGTGGAGGAGTGCGGCGCCCCCATCGTCTCCATCTGTGGCGGGGAGCCGCTCATCTACCCCCACATCGTGGAGCTGGTCAACCGCATTCTGGACACCAAGCGCCACATCTACCTCTGCACCAACGCCGTGTTCCTGGAGCGCGAGCTCCCCAAGTTCCGCCCCACCAACCGGATGTTCTTCAACATCCACCTGGACGGTATGGAGGAGAGCCACGACCTGGCCGTGGAGCGCAAGGGCGTCTTCGCCTCCGCCATCAAGGGTCTGAAGGCCGCCAAGGCGGCCGGCTTCATGGTCACCTCCAACACCACCGTCTACAAGGAGACGGACATGGCGGAGATCGACGAGCTCTTTGCCTTCCTCCAAGACTTGGGTGTGGACGGCCACATGCTGTCGCCCGCCTACTCCTATTCCGCCGTCGACTCCAAGGACATCTTCATGAGCCGGGCAGACATCATGGAGAAGTTCAAGGACGTCGACAAGCTCTTCCGCAAGTACCGGCTCAACACCTCACCCATCTACCTGGAATTTCTCAAGGGGGCTCGGGAGCTGAGTTGCACCGCCTGGGGCAACCCCACCCGCAACATCGCCGGATGGAAAGGCCCGTGCTACCTCATCACGGACGAGCACCACAAGAGCTTCAAGGACCTGATCGAGAAGACCGATTGGGACAAGTACGGCCGTGGTAAGGACCCCCGCTGCGAAGACTGCATGGTGCACTGCGGGTATGAGCCGAGCGCCGCGCTGGGTGTGAACAAGAAGCTGGGCGATACCCTGAAGATGGCTCTTTGGCAGCTCACCTGATACCCAGGCGAAGCCAGGACCCCGCGCCAGACCAAGGGGATGAGGCTCTGTCCAGGCGCCGGGCGCGCCGGGGGGCCCGGCAGGAGTGAAGGTGCTGGTGACCGGAGCCAGCGGCTTCGTGGGAAGCCACGTGGCGCGCAAGCTGGTCGAGCGCGGCGACCACGTACGCGTGCTTCTCAGGCCCTCCTCCTCGGGCAAGAGCCTGGGCGGCCTGCCCGTGGAGCGGGTCGAAGGCGACCTGTGCGACCCTGGCTCCCTGAAGGCTGCCGTCGAGGGCTGCCGGCAGGTCTACCACGTGGCGGCCGACTACCGTCTATGGGTGCCCGACCCGGACTCGATGTACCGGGGGAACGTGGAGGGCACCAGGACCCTGCTTACCTCGGCTGCCGAAGCCGGCGCGGAGCGCATAGTCTACACCAGCACCGTTGGGGCTCTGGGGTGCCGGGGAGATGGGACCTCCGGCACCGAGGAGACCCCGGTCTCCCTCTCCGACATGGTGGGCCACTACAAGAGGTCGAAGTTCATGGCCGAGCAGGAGGCTCTGAAGCTGGCCGGTCAGGGAGCCCCCGTTGTGATCGTGAACCCCAGCACCCCAGTAGGCCCGGGGGACTGGAAGCCGACCCCTACCGGCCAAACCATCCTGGACTTCCTTCGCGGCGCCATGCCCGCCTACATCGACACGGGGATGAACCTGGTCCACGTGGATGACGTGGCTCAGGGGCACCTCCTGGCGGCGGAGCACGGCCGGCCGGGAGAGAAGTACATCCTGGGGAACCAGAACGTCACCCTCCGCCGCATCTTCGAGCTGCTCTCCGAGGTCAGCGGCCTGCCTGCCCCGAAGGTGCGGCTCCCCTACGCGGTCGCCTACACCTTTGCATGGTTGGAGACGCAGGTCGTGTCGCGCCTGACTCACAAGCCACCCCGCGCGCCCTTGGACGGCGTGAAGATGGCGAAGAAGCTGATGTACTTCGACGCCTCGAAGGCGGTGGCCGAGCTGGGTCTGCCGCAGACACCCTTGATACAGGCTCTTGAGGACGCCGTGCGGTGGTATCGCGCGCAAGGGTACTGCCCTCAGTAGGGGCCGTGGGGCTCCACGCGACGCGCGTCAGGGGTACTACGTGGCGACGGGCAGCGTGGCCGGCTGCTCCGTCGACGGGTGAGCCCGCGCCTTCTCAGAGCTGAGGCCGCTCACGCGACTCCGGCACCTCGCCGGGCCCGGCAGGGAGCCAGTAGCCATGTCGCTGAGGGACACCCATACTGAAGGGGGAACGCTGGGGCTGCTGATGGCGCTGCCCCACGAGTGCGGTCCCCTCAGGCGCCGGATCCGGGACCCCAGAGTGGACTCCTTCGCGCTTGCCGGCGCCGGACATAGCCTGCCGGTCACCCGCGGATACCTGGGCGAGAGGCCCGTGGTGCTGGCTCTCTCCGGCGCCGGGTCTGAGCGCGCCGCCAAGGCAGCTCAAGCACTCATCGGCGAGGGAAGGGTCTCTGATCTCCTGATCCTGGGCTTCGCCGGAGGGCTGGATCCGAAGGTCAGAGCGGGGGCTCTAGTGGTGGCCTCCGCGCTGGTGGACGGGGAATCCGGTGAGGTTATCAACCCGCGCACACCTGTTGACTGGGAAGACCTGCCGGAGGGATCCCACAACCTGGGCCCGGTGCTCTGTCTGGAGCACGTGCTGCGCGGCGTGTCACACAAGCGAGAGGCGTTCCAACGCTGGCAGGCACTGGCCGTGGACATGGAGTCGCTGGGTGCCGCCC
>DASXUI010000290.1:0-10629 GCA_036504955.1 Armatimonadota bacterium | reverse complement strand
CGATGGGCTGGGTGGAGATCACCAGGTCATCGAACCAGCGCGATTCCTCCTTCAGCGCCCCGTCGTTCCAGTAGTTCTCCAGGAACAGCGCGTTCGGGAGGTACTCCTGCCAGGTGCCCTGCCAATCCAGGTCCTCCCGGCTCGCCTCAAGGCGGCCATCCACCCAGAGCGTGAAGATGCCGTCGCCCTTGCCGGGGGTGTTCACCTTCACTCGGCACTCCACGCAGACCCAGCGCCCGCTCTCCGCGGGGCTGAAGATGGGGGTAGCGCCGTTCCGAAGGCCCAGCCAGCGCAGGTGGTCGAAGTCGTTGTACCGGCTGGTGACCTTGCGATTGCTGGTGATGCCGGAGGCGGGATCGATGCAGAGGACGTCGCCCTTGCCGCCCCACACGTGGGCGATGAGGCCCTGGCTCCAATCAGTGCTGGCCATGGTGGTCAGGCGCGCGAGCTTGGCGGGGTTGCCCTGCCATCCGGCCTGGTGCTTCACGTAGACGCGCCAGTAGACCTCCCGGAAGGTCTCGGCGTTCCGGGCCCCCTTGTTGAAGGGGTTGCGACCAAAGAGCACCTTCAGGCTGCCCGCCGTCACCTGCCCCTTGGCGAAGCGGCACCGAAGCGCGCCGGGCGACCCGCCTACGCCCTCATCCTTGGTCCAGACGAAGCTACCCTTGGCGTCGTCGTATTCGAAGTACCGGCTCTTCAGGTTCTCCCCGCTGCTGAAGTCGTCCCGGAGGATGGTGTTGGGGCCGACGGGCTCAGGAGCGGCGGGCGACACCTCGGCAACCCGCAGCGCCCACCCCGGCGCGGCGGCAAGCAGTGTGAGCATGGTAGCAGTGAGGGGAGCGGACAGACGCATGAAGCTCCTTCCGTGAGGCCAGCCCTGGTCATGCACGAAGACTGGACGGCGCCTCCACTACAGGGGGTACAGTGGGCCTCGCGCGGGACGCCGGCAAGGCCGGTACCGCGGTTCCTACACCCCCGGCGGGAAGCCAAGAAGCCCCAGTGCCTGCTGGGCTTCCACGCAGCTCGCGTTGGTCTTGAGCACGCCCTCCAGGGCTCGGCGCGCGGCCTCTACATTCCCTGAGACGGCCAGAAGGAGCGCCTTGTTCACGAGGTACTCCTCGGCGTTCCTCTTGGTTCCGCCGGGATCCAGCTCCTTGGCCGCCTCCAGGTGAGCCCGCACCGCTTCGAGAGCCGGCTCGCCACCGGGAACCTGGCGGAGTAAAGCAGCCGCCAGCCCCAGGTGGCAGATACTGCTCTTCGGGTCTTTGCGTAGAGCCGTCTCCAGCTCTCGTTGGCAGTCTTTCCACCGCTCCTTCCGCGCATAGGCTTTCGCCAGCATCAGGCGGGCGCGCCCGCCATCCGCTTTCCTGACGCGCTCCTCGCACACGGCCGCCAGGGCATCATCCCGGTCTGTCATGGCGAACATGGCTGTTAGGGCATCCCACGCCCTGTCCTGCGAAGGCGTCACCTCCAGGCACTTGCGGAGGTGCCTCTCCGCTGATGGTAGGTCCCGGCGGTAGGCAGCTTCGAAGAGGCCAAGCACCACCAGTGCCGGGCCTGCCGTCTCAGGTTCGGGGGAAGCCGAGAGCTCCTCCAGGCGTCCCAGATACCCGGACAGGCGTTTCCGGGTGGCCTCAGGGAGCCCCGCCCAAGGGGAAGACGCCGCTGCGGGGGGTCCTGACCTCATGGCCTCCAGAGCGAGGAGGGCGCCGAGCAGCCAGGCACTGGACCTGGAGAGCTCCGCCGCTCGCCGGAGGTCGGCGACCGCGGCTTCGGGCAGCAGCTCGGGGGCCATGTCTGAGGTGAGTTTGGCGCCGCCCGTCGCGAAGGCCTTGATGAAGGTGGCGCCGAGGTGCCCGGACGCGGTGCGCTCAAGGTAAGGCTCGGGTCGGTCCGGGGCGAGAGAGACCGCCCTGTCCAGACACTCCATCGCCTGCCGATTGAGGGCAGCAGCCTCTCTAGCAGCAGCGGCCGCCTCCTCAGACGGTTGTCCACTGGTCGGACCCCGCCCCTGGGTCGTCATCGCCGGTTTGAGTAAGCCGAGCGCACGGCTGGAGAGGACTTGCCCCAGCGTGCACCAGGGCTCCCACTGCTTGGGGTTTTCCTTGGTGAGCCTGCGGAGCAGTCCCTCGGCTTCCTCCTGCTGGCCGATCCCGGTGAGAGCCTGCGCGAGCGCCAGCCGCGTCTTGGGGTCCTCCGGGTGCCGCTGAAGCTCCTGCCTGGCAAGCGTGATGGCCCTTTGGAAGCAGACCCCGGCCTCCTCCACGTCGCCGGCCGCTCTATGGAGCTGAGCTACGTGAAGCTGGGCAGAGGCATCCTCCGGCCTCTTCAGTGCTTGGGCCTGGGCGTCGGGCAGCTCAACCCTCGCCGCCTCAGGGCCACCCACACCCCGGCTCAACTCCGACTGCTGGAACCCGAAGGAGACGGCGATGGAGACCGTGGGAAACGGCGCCAGGGCGCACAGCTCAACGCGATTCGCGACCTCGCCTCGGACGCAGGGGCCCGCGAAGCATAGAATGAGGGTAAGAAGAGGGAACCGGCGCATGGCTGTCTCCTTCGGAGGCGCGGCGGGGCCTGTCGGTCAGCAGAGCAGATTGGAGTTCGCTGTACCTGCGCGCCGCTTCTGATGCGGAGATTCGGCCGTCGGTCGGTGGTTCCTCTAGGGGAGGGGTCGTAGGGTCGCAAGGCGGGTGGTTGGGTCGTAGGGGGGCGCCAGGGAAGCGCCAGGGGTGTTACCCCTGGCTGACATAGAGGCGCCCCTCCGGGGCTGAACCAGGCTGGCGAAGCCGCGAGGTTGGGGTGGCACCGGCGGCACCAAGCCCTGGAGGGGAGCCTCTATGTCAGCCGACGATAGCATCACCGGCGTCATGGAGCGCCACCTCACTCAGAGGAAGCCGCACCCCAACCGTCTTGGCCGTTGCCCCACGACCCTACGACCCCATGATCATCCCAGCCGTCAGCCGTCCTCCTTGGTCGCCTGCACGTCGTCCTTGCGGAGGTCGGTGTCCACGTGTTGCGTCTCTGATACTGGTGTCTTGCGGACTCGCAGCACCTCCTTCACGACGGGACGCTTCACCAGCTCCTCCTCGACGATGGGGATGTCCACGACATCACCGTTGTCGCGCACGACAGTGGGGGGCAGTGCCGCCCCCTCGGTCACGACAGCGGCGGAAGGAACCGCGGCTGGCGACGGTGACACGGCGGCAGGCGCAGGATTCCGAAGCGAGTCGTAGTAGCTGCTCACACGATCCAGCAGCGCGCTCTCGACCACCTCCCCGGTGGCTGAGGCGTCTGGGGATCCCAACACCTCCTGCCGCGTGAAGGGTACCTGCACCCTCCCCCGCGCCCGCTGAAGTCCGGTCGCCGGGAGCAGCCTGTGGTGGGGCGAGAGCGTGCCGAGTCGGGCCTTCAGGTACTGAGCGCTGCCGCCCTCCCCCACGTAAACCTTCGAGACCCGACCGAAGGCACGGCCAGCCTCGTCCATCAGCAGAGCACCGGTCAGGTCCTCCGCGTCGCCGTCCCCCAGCATGGCCGAGTTGACTTCCCGCTGGGAGGCGCTACCGAGCCCACCGCCAAGGACGGCGCCAAGCAGCATCGCCCCCAGAGGCATGAGGAGCGCGATCCCCGTCCCCGTGGGGTCACGCAGGGTGATGGACCGGTTCGCCAGCCCCACCGCCGCGCCCGCCAGGAGAAGGATCAGAGACCAAGCGAAGACGCCCAACCCGTTCTGCGCGCCGTCGAAGCGAGTCATGCGCCCGGCCGTGTAGCCGCCCAGGAGGAAGGCCACGAAAAGGGAGACGAGGGCTGTGGCGGCGCCGATGGGGCCAAGGCCCACGACGATGCCGTCCCAGCCTCCAGGTGTCGTCGACAGGCTGGAGCCCCATCGGTAGAGGGTCGCCGCGCCGAATGAGGCCGCCAGGGTCAGGAAGAGGACGCTGAGAACCGCGGCGACTAGGAAGCCCATGAAGGAGGCTGCCAGGGACACGCCCCCGTATCGGGCGTGGAGTTGCGCGTCCCTCTCCGCGCGCACGGCGCGGAGGCTGCGAAGTACCCCATAGTTGGTTGCCATGCTACTGCTCCTTCCGCTAGGCAGTCCGATGGAACCGCGCCGCTGGCCGAGACCGCCCTCATCGGTCACGGCCGGGGCGTTCGGGTGACCTCCACCGTGCTGTCATCGGCGGTGCCCTTGTCCACCAAGACGTCCTCCCGGCGGATCACCTCGTCCACGGTCCGCTGCTCGTTGGCTGGCTGCCTGCGGACGTGGACCTCCTCCACAACCTGGGCCGTCTTGTTAACCACCGGCTCCTCGCGCCTAACGGGGATCACGACGTCCCGCTCCTGGAAGACCTCTCCCCCGGTGGCGCCGCGATCCACGGGTACCCGTTCCACGCTGATGGTTTCGCGGGTAAGCTCGACGGGCTGCCGAACGTGCTCCGTTCGAACGACCTTCCGGACTCGAACCTGACCGGCGTCCACGGTGCGCTTTCCCACTTCCAGCCGCTCCTCAGCGATGGGGACCACCACCTCACCACGGCTCCGATCAACTCGGATCCCCTCTGCAGTGGCTCCAGGCACGGCCGGTGCAGTTTCCTCTGAGGCGTCCTGCCGGGCACGGCCGGTGGTCTCTCGGTGAATCAGCGGATCGAGCGGCGGGTTCAGCGGCCCCGCAGGCGGGGAAGCGATGGGGCCTTCCTCTGGATGGGTCGCTTGCGCGTCGGACAGCTCTGATGCAACATCCCTCGAACCCGGATGCCGGCCACCCTGGCGGAAGTGCTCGGTGACGCGCCGCTCCTCCGCGAGGGTAAGGGGGTCCTCGCCACCCACGGTGGGCGCGTCGCGGATCTCCTCCTCCAGGTACGCCAGGCGGACGGCGTCCCCGCGCAGCTCAACATGGTCGGCCGGTACGGGGTGGACGCCTCTGTGGAGCCACCCACTCTTTACGCCCACGTACTCAAGCCTGCCCGTGTCCTCGTCAACCCAGAAGTTGGGGATGGTTCCAAGATCCTTGCCGAACCGGTCCTCCACCCGGTGGCCCGGCAACTGCCGCGGCGCAGGTATGCTCATACGGCGACTCCTTCACCCCGGTGCCACAGAACCACAGAGGTCCGGTGGCCCGCGTGGAGCGGCCGAGCGCGCGGCTTATACAGGCGCCTGGTTGAGGCCTCGGCCGTAAGGCTGCTCCAAGGCGGATCTACCCAACCCGCCGGTGGCGGAACCTGGCACGATTAGGGCGCGGCGCACTCGTACCAAGCGGCGAGGCACGGGAGGGTCGGGACCAGTGGTGGCTGAGGCGCGGATGGAACGCCAGCACCCCCAGAGGCGCAGGGGGTGCGGAAGGCGGAGGGCTGTGGCGGGTTGCCGTTGCTCGGCAAGGGGGTCGGATCGGTGCTTGCGGCGCTGGGGTGCGGGGGGCAAGGGGCTGTGGTTGGGGGTAACTCCGTGAGGGATCGGGGGAAGTCAGCGCGAGTGGCGGCGATCAGGCTGCCCACCACACGCACCGAGGCCCCTCGACGATGCGCAAGGGCTTAGCCGGTGTTCTTCACGAGAGTGTGAAGAAGCCCGCACCATGCGCGATGCGCAGATGCCTCATGCACTATGCGGGCTAGGGGAGCGGAGCGAGATCGAGGCGCGGCAGGGGAAGCGGGGCCTCCCATGGCTCAGAAGCCAGCGTCAGGCGGTCTCCGATGGGGCGGCGGCAACGCCATCCTCTGGTCCGATGAGCTGCATCAGCTCCTCAGATAGGCAGTGGCGGATACGCCTCACGTCCATCAGCAGCCGGACCAGCGCCTCCTTTTGCTCGTTCATGTCGACGAGCCCTGAGGCACCCAACAACTGCAAGCTTAGGAGCGTACTGTCCACTTCGTCCTGAAGCTTCAGGCGTTGGAGCCTGGCCTCCTCCAGGGACGCCGCGAGGGCCGCGCCATGAGAAAGGTAAGTTTCGCCGGTCTGTTCCTGCATCAAAGGACCTCCTACCCCATGGTTCCATGTATGGAGCGCTCTTGTGGAGGCTCTTTGCACCAAAGTGTCAGGACGTGCCAGCAGGACGGAACCCCCGGAGACGCAAGGCGTTCGTTACGACCGATAGGCTGGATAGCGCCATCGCCACCGACGCCACCATTGGGTCAAGGGTCCAGCCGGTGAGCGGATAGAGCGCTCCGGCGGCCAGGGGAATGCCCAGGCCGTTGTACACAAAGGCGAAGAAGAGGTTCTGTTTGATGTTCGCCACTGTGGCCCGAGACAGCGCGATAGCGTCCACTACACTCAACAGGTCGCCGCGCAAGAGCACCACGTCGGCGGCCTCCATGGCTACGTCGGTTCCTCGGCCGATAGCAATCCCAAGGTCCGCCTGGGCTAGCGCGGGCGCGTCATTGATGCCATCGCCCACCATGGCGACCCGGTTCCCTTCGGCCTGGAGGCGCTTCACCTCCGCGCTCTTGCGCTCAGGCATCACCTCGGCCAGGACCTCCGTGCCCCCCAACTCCCGAGCTACGGCCTCGGCGGTTCGGCGGTTGTCACCGGTGATCACCAGCACCTTGAGGCCCAGAGCCTTCAGCCGGCGCACGGCCTCGGCAGAGGTGGGCTTCAGGGGATCCGCCACCGCCAGAACGCCCGCCGCCCTGCCGTCGATGGCCACCGCGATGGGAGTCTTGCCCTGAGCGCTGAGCCGCTCCTCCGTCGACTGGGCGTCGGGCAACTGCAGGCCGCGCTCCCTCAGCAGGCGCGCGGAGCCAACCACCACCGCATGCCCCTCCACGTTGGCCTCGATGCCGAGGCCGGTCAGGCTGTTGAACCCCTCCGGCTCCGGAAGCAGGATCCCCCGCGCCTGGGCCCCCAGAACCAGGGCCTCGGCCAGCGGGTGCTCGCTGTGGCGCTCCGCGGCCGCCGCCCAGCGCAGGAGGTCGTCCGCCGAGCCTCCGTCCGCGGGCAGAACGTCCGTAAGTACCGGGCGTCCCTCCGTCACCGTGCCAGTCTTGTCGAGCAGGACGGCGGTCACCTGTCCGGCGGTCTCCAGCGCCTCGGCGTTCTTGATGAGCACGCCCATCTCGGCCCCTCGGCCGGTGCCCACCATCAAGGAGGTGGGGGTGGCGAGACCCAGGGCACAGGGGCAGGCAATGATGAGCACCGACACCGCACGGGTGATGGACTGAAGGAGCTGTGGCTCCGGCCCCCACACGAGGCTGAGCCCAAAGGCGGCCACCGCGACCATCAGCACCACGGGCACGAAGACCGCCGTGACGCGATCCGCCAGGTGCTGGATGGGGGCCTGGGACGCCTGCGCCTGGCGCACCAGGTTCACTATCTGGGAGAGCATGGTGTCCCGCCCGACGCGAAGCGCCTCCATGGTGAAGGCTCCCGACCGGTTCATGGTCGCCCCGATCACGGGGTCCCCCGGCGCCTTCTCCACAGGAACGCTCTCGCCGGTGACCATGCTCTCGTCGACGGCGCTGCTGCCGGTCAGCACTCGGCCGTCTACGGGGACCCTCTCGCCGGGCCTCACCAGCAGTGCGTCACCCTGGCGGATTTCCTCCAGCGGGACGTCCTCCTCGACACCATTGGTGACGCGGCGGGCGGTCTTGGGCTGAAGCCCCAACAACCGTGAGATGGCGGCGCCCGTCTCACTCTTCGCCCGCGCCTCAAAGGTGCGCCCCAGCAGGATCAGAGTCAGGATCACACCCACGGTCTCGAAGTAGACGTGGGGCTCTACTCCCTGGCTGGTGAGCATTCCTGGGAAGGCCGTCGCGTAGGCGCTCCAAAGGAAGGCGACCCCGGTGCCGAGGCCGATGAGGGTGTTCATGTCGGCGGTCCGGTTGCGCAGGGCACCCCACAGGCCGCGGTAGAACTTGGCGCCTCCGTAGAGCACGACCGGCGTGGTGAGCGCGAGCTGCAGCCAGGGCTGCATCAGGAGGTGCGGCGCGGGCACCCACATGCTCATCGCGCCCCAGAAGACGGGCAGGGTGAGCGCGGCGGACACAGCCAGCTTGCGCTGGAGGGCCCTCACCTCCCGCCGCTGCTCCTCCTGGCGCGCCTCCGGGGTCTCCGAGGCCCGGACCTCCGGCAGCTCCGCGTGGTAGCCGGCATCCTCTACCCGCTCCAAGAGGTCGCCCACGGAGGCCCGCGCGGGGTCGTAGGTGACCCTCGCGTGCTCCATGGGGTAGCTGACCTCGGCGGCCTCCACGCCGGGCAGACGCTCCAGCGCGCGGGTGATGGACAGCGCGCAGCTATTGCAGGTCATCCCGGAGATGTCGAGGTCCTGGGTCAGCGCGCCGGTGTCGGCCGCCGAGGCGCCTGATGGTTGCACCGACGGCCGCCGACGACCCGCGAAGAAGAACCACGCCAGGCCCAGCTCCGCCGCCGCACAGGCAAGAAGCACAGCGATGTGCCCGGGGGTGACCATGGGGATGTTCTCCTTCCGTCGCGCGAGGGAGGTGAGCCTGGGAATGCCGGCGGCCCTCGGGTCGGCCAGCAGTTCCACTGTAGGCAATGGGTCAAGGGGAGTGCAAACGCGCGCACCGGCTCCGAGCCGAAGTGCCTCGTGGGGCTTCTCACAGCCCTAACCGGCGCAATGCACCTGGCGCTTGCGCGGGGAGACATGGCGCGGGACTCCGCACGCTCTCGCGAGTAGCGCAGGCTACGCGTAGCAAAGGATGTCCGCGACCGAGACCAAGGGGGATAGGAGGCAGGAGGAAACACGGGGTACACAGAAGCCGCCCAGGGCGCTACAATAGAACAGGCGTTCTGGTGCGGCCTCCGCACTGGCCGCACAGGCATCGCGCAGGAGATGCCCTGACACCGCGCGCCCAACGCGGCACAGCCGGCGCCACCGGCGCACAAGCTTCAAGGAAAGGCCTCCCGTGACCTACCAGGTTGATACCCTATGCGCCCAGGCTCCCACCTACTACACCTACACCGGGCGGGACAAGCGGCAGTTCGACGTGATCCGAGACCTCGCGATGGGAGCCCTGCGAGATCACGAGGCACACTGCCGCAAGTGCCGTCGCCTGAGAGACTCCGGAGACGGCCGGGGCCCAGACGCCCTCGTCCGCCAGGTTCGCCGCTACGGCTGAGGAGACAGGGGGCTGAGGGGGTGAGGGGGTGAGGGGGTGAGGGGGTGAGGGGGTGAAGGGGTGAAGGAGCCTCGAAACCTGCCCTGCGCCCGTCAGAGTCACTAGTCTGAGGCCCTTACACCGCCTCACCCCCTCAGTCCCTTCAGCCCCCTATGGCTGTTGGGCTAGACGTCGCAGAGGCGGACGGCTTGGCGGAGGGAGGTCAGGGGGTCGCGCTTGGGGATGAACTCGTGCGCCATGTAGCCGTCGAACTTGGCATCCGCGATGGCTTTGCTGATGCGCGCGTAGTTGAGCTCCTGGGTACCGTCGATCTCGTTGCGGCCGGGGACGCCGCCGGTGTGGATGTGCGCGATGTACCCGATGCTCTCCTGAAGCGTGGCGATGACGTCCCCCTCCATGATCTGCATGTGGTAGATGTCATACAGCAGCTTCATTCGGGGCGACCCGACGCGCTTGCAGAGCTCCACTCCCCAGGCGGTGTGGTCGCACTGGTAGTCCTTGTGGTCGCGCTTGCTGTTCAGCAGTTCCATCACCAAGTTGACCTTCAGGTCCTCCGCCAGCTTGGTGATACGCTTCAGGCCGGTCACGCAGTTGTCCATGCCCTCGGAGTCGTTCAGGCCGCGCCGGTTGCCGGAGAAGACGATCATGTTGGGCAGCCCGGCCGCCGAGATGATGGGCAGCAGGCGCTCTGACTCCTTCACCAGCCTGTCGTGGTCCGCCGGACGGTTCCAGCCGTCGGGGATGCCGCTGGGTCCCCAGGCCATCGAGCAGATCAGCCCGTACTTCTTCACCACGGGCCACTCGTCAGGCCCCAGAAGATCCACACCCTTGATGCCCATCGCGGCGCACTGCTTGGCGAACTCGTCCAGCGGGATGCTGCCGTAGCACCACTTGCAGGCGGCCTGCTTGATGCGGCCCTTCAGGGGCGGGCCCGGCGGCAGGGCAGCGGGCGTCGTCTCCGTCTGTGCCACGGCCTCGCCAGCCACCAGAGCAGCGGCTCCACCGGCCAATAGTCCCATCGCCTCGCGGCGGCTCACTCTTTCCATCTTGGCTCCTTTGGTCAACGGACGGGTGGAACCCGGCTCGGACGGCCGGTAAGGCGGCGAGCTACTCCGGCAGAACGGCGACGCAGTCGATCTCTACCTTCATGCCGCCCAGTAGTTCCGCCTGGACGGTAGACCGGGCGGGCGGCTCAGCGCTGAAGTAGGTCCCGTAGACCGCGTTCATGGCGCCGAAGTCCGCCAGGTCCTTGAGGAAGATGCCAGTCTTCACCACGTGGTCCATATCGGTGCCGGCAGCCTCCAGGATAGCCTTCAGGTTGTCCATCACCAGGCGGGTCTCGTGCTCGATGGTGCCCAGGTCGAACTGCTGCGTCTCCAGACTGATGGGACACTGCCCCGCCACGTAGACCATGGTACCCGAGGTCACGATTGCCTGCGAGTACGGACCGCGCGGGATGGGCGCCTTGTCGGTTGTGATGGCTCTCTTCATGTTGCCTCCTTTGGGAGGGTGGGGAGGGTCGTAGGGTCGTAGGGTCGTTGGGGAGGGCCTCAGAGGGCGAACT
>DASXUI010000289.1:0-23755 GCA_036504955.1 Armatimonadota bacterium | reverse complement strand
GGGACCCAGCTGCATACCCAACTGAGCCGGCTTGTAGTCCAGCGACTGGGCGTCCGCGTAGGGAATGCGGTCCACGGGACCGGCCACCTCAACTGAGAGGGGAACGGTCTCCGCGTAGAAGAGAGGCCTGAAGCGCTCCACATACTGGTGGATGCGCTCGATGGTCAGCCTGGGATGCTTGAGCATGGAATACCACCTGCCTTGAGCTGGAGCCACGAACCACGCAAACGTGGTGGCCCACCCGGAACGAGGCGCTTCGCCCCGTCGGGACGGGCGAGGGTGTAGGGGTCCCGAGAAACTCGGGGAAGGTTGCCACGGCAGGACGGCCACGGGAACGGCGCCGAGGCACTCATTCACCGTGGCCGTCCTAGCACGGCATCTATGGGGTACTGTTGTGAGACCGCGTTGAGGGCGAGGCTAGGGTCGCGGCCGACGGGAGCCCCGCTGGCGCCACAGCCTGGCGAGGGGCCCACCACCGTGCCTCGCACCCGTTGCACCCGAGAGGGCTGCTGAGAGCGCGAGGCACCACCATGTCGAGTAGGAGGACTTGGCCTGCATCACTCACGAGAGCGGGTGGAGGCCCGCGCCATGCGCGACGCGCAAGCGCCCCGTGCACTATGCGGGTTAGGCCGAGATGTGCAGGGCCTTCCGAAGGATCAGGATGACGTCTGCTATGTCCACCCTCTTGTCACCATTGACATCGCCCGCCGCCAACTGCGCGGCGGTTGGGTTCGTGTCGACCTTGAGGGCGATCCGGAGGGCGATCAGAACGTCCTGAATGTTGACGAACCCATCGCCGTTGATGTCGCCGGGCGCCCGCGGAGGCGCGACCACGGTGAGGCTCACCGTCGCGATCTCGCTGTCAAGCTTGCCATCGTTGACCTTGTAGGTGAAGCTATCGGCACCCACATAGCCCGTGGTGGGGGTGTAGGTGACCTTGTTACCCACAAGGGCACCAAGCGTTCCGTGCTTGGGCTGCGTCACGACGGAGTAGGTCAGCGGGTTGCTGTCCACATCGGCGCCCAACAGGGTGATCTCCTGAGGCCCAAAGGTATCAGGCATGTTGATACTGGTGGCAACCGGAGCGTGGTTCACGGTCGTCACTGTGATGGTGACCGTGGCCGGCGCAGAGACCGCGAGGCCATCGTGAGCCACAAAGGTGAAGCTGTCAGCTCCGCTGTAGCCCGCGTCGGACGTGTAGGTCAGCGTCGCGCCGGAGCCGGTGAGCTTGCCGTGAACCGGCTTGGTAGCGACGGAGAAGGTGACTACATCGCCGTACCCCTCGGTGGCAGTAAGCGTGATGTCCTTGGCCTGCTCCTCAAGCGCTCCCACCGACTGGGGAGTCGCGAAGAGGGTCTCGTTGGCGGAGACCTGGGCGCGAAGCACGCGTTGATTACCGGGGTCGGCCACGTAGAGGCTGCCGACCGCGTCGACCGCGATGCCCCGAGGGGTCAGCACGTTGCCGGGGCCGTTGCCGCCGGTCAGCTCAACGGTCCAGCCGCCCTGAGTACTGAGGCGCTGTACGCGGCTGTTGCCCTGCTCCGTCACGTAGAGGTTGCCGGCAGCGTCGGTCGCGACACCCAGGGGGGTCAGTACCTGACCGGAGCCGTTGCCGCCGTAGGCAAGAACCGTCCACGTGCCGTCGGCCGCCATCTTCTGGACGCGGCTGGAGGACTTCTCGGCCACGAAGAGGTTGTCGGCGGCGTCCACGGCGATGCCCTGCGGTCCCAGAACCTGGCCAACCCCATTCCCACCGAAGGCGACCACACTCCATACGCCCTGTGCGTTGCGCTTCTGGATTCGGTTGCCCTCGTACTCACAGACGTAGAGGTTGTTGGCCGAGTCCACCGCGACACCTACCGGGTTCACCACCTGGCCCAGCCCGTCACCGGGCGTGGCCACCACGCTCCAGGTGCCCTGGGCGCTGCGCATCTGCACGCGGTGGTTGCCGCTGTCTGCCACGTAGAGGTTGCCGGCGCCATCTACCGCGATGCCCAACGGGGTCAGCACCTGGCCGAGGTCACTCCCACCAGACGTCAGCACCGTCCAGGTGCCCCCAGCGCTCCGGGTCTGAACCCAGTTGTTCAGCACGTCGGAGACGTAGAGAGCTCCCGAGGAATCCACCGCCAGACCCGCCGGCTCCTGCACCTGGCCCGGCTGCGAGCCACCGCCGGCCAGCGTGGTGAACTGATAGGTCTTCGCGTCAGCTCGGGTGCCAGCCGTTCCCAGGCAGCACAACGCCGCCAGGACAACTAGCCCACGGCGCCCGCTGACAGCCATATCCAACAGTTTCATAGTGAGTTGACCTCTCTACCCCTTGCCGTTGATCGTGAGTGGTAAGCCTTGCTGGGATAACAACCAGGCGCCCTCGCCCTCATGCTATGCTATCGGTAATCCGTGCCTCTGGCAACAGAATCGCGTGGTCGGCATCCACCCTTGGCCGACCGGAGGCGGGTCGGGACGAGCTAGCGCCCTCGCCCCCTGGGCTCCGTGCCCTGAAGTGACCGCTCGACCGCTGGCACCCCCGGCTGGGACTCCTTACCGGGCGCACCTGCCCTCCGCGCCCCACTGCCCTGGGCGTCAGCTAACCCAGGAACAGGCACGAAGGCGGGCGCGGCCGGAAGGCCGCCCAGCACAACGCATAGTGAGGTTCGGTATCAGGTGGGAACCTTCCTGTCTGCTGATACCTGCCGCTGGAATCGGTCCTTCGTCCCGCGCACCGGCCGATCCCAGGTGATGCTTGAGTGTCCGGTGGACAGCGGCAGCTCCAACAGGACGCGACCACCCGAAGCCCACGGCACCCCTCGGCCGACACCGCCAACCTGGCCCGTGAATTGCAGTTTGTGGCAGTGGCACTCCCATCCTTGAGCCGGAGGCCAGGCTCGCGCGCTGAGCCCTCCATGCCACTAGGCGCGAGAAGCGAGCGCGGATACGCGCCTCCGCGGGCCCACAGGTAACCCAGCGCGACGGTGTCCAGGGGTGGGGCGCGCGGCGGCACTCCCTGGGGGCCCGCCAACCGCAACTCGAGTTGGGCCTACGTTCCGGTGCCGAGAGCTCAGTCGATCCGGAGGGCATCCCTTTGCCATCTCTGAAGCAGAGGTCAACACTCATCCTTGGCGGAAGCGATGACGCGGCGCGGCTGGCCGCCGCTCTAGGGGAGGCCGGGCACGACCCAACCCTGGTACCTGGGTTCGGCCAGGCACAGGTGGCCCTGGCGTGCGGCGGCTTAGATGCGGCCTTCGTGGACCTCCACCTGCCCGAGTCCGAGGTGAGGGAGACGCTGGAGCAGCTCCGAAAGCGCTGGCCCTCCGCGCTCGTGTTCCTGTTAGCAGGGCCGTCTGACGCCGAAGCCCTGGCTCGCGCGATGGCTTTCGGCGCCGACGGAGCCCTGTTGTCGCCGGTGAATCCTACCGAGGTTGAGCCACTTCTGCTGGAAGCAGCGGAGGTGCGCCTTCGCCAGGTTGCCCCGGTACTGGAAACGCTGTCCAAGCTTCGGGAGCTGAACCATGACCTCATGGGGCCCCTGCAGGTGCTGGACATGCAGTTGGCTATGGCCTGCGCCGAGGCAGGGACCTACCACCCCGAGCTCGCGCGACGGCTCAGGATGATGCGCGCGGCGACCGACCGCCTGACCGCGCTTGCCTCAACCGTCTCAGCGACCGTCAGGGAAGCCCAAGATCACCTCAGTGGAGAGCGGGACGGCTCCGCCGGCGGCAGCGCCACCTGCCTCCTCTAGCAGACGCTAGCTGGGCCGCTACGGAGCACCTGGGAAGCATCCCAACACGGGGGCCTCGTAGCCAGACCTACTCGTGATGAGGGCGAGGGGGAAGCAGGGGCGGCACGGCGCCATGGAAAGTCGCCTGGAAGAGCTGGGCGCCGCGACCCGCGATGCTTGAGCCGCAGAAAGCCATGATGAAGAGCAGGGCGGCCCTGGCCCCAAATAGGCTCATCTCCGTGCCAAGGCTGAGGTTCTTCGTGATACCGGGCAGCGGGCTCCCCAGCAGCGCGCGCGCCGAGAAAAAGACAACGCAGAGTAGGGCGATACCGCCGCAGAACACTAGGGCTCCCACTACTCGGGCTAGCTTGATGCTCATGCTGAGGAGCTTCTCCGAATAACAGCCAAGCGAATCAGTCTACGTTCCCGAGCCGAGCGGGGCCCAGGCGAACCCGGCCACCTGCTAAGGCGCGGGGCTAGGCCGGCATATCACCGTCCCGCGTGCTTCACCAGTATGGTCTCGACCACGTTGGCCACGTCCTCACAGGCGTCGGTCGCTGCCTCCAACTGGTCCAGAATCTCCTTCCACTTCAGCACCGCCAGCGCGTCCGTGGTCCCGTCGAACAGCGACTTCAGAGCCAGCCTAAGGAGCTGATCGTTCCGGTTCTCCAGCTCATTGGCTCGCAAGCAGTGCTTCAGGGTTCCGTCCACACCCTCGGGAGACTGGAGTCCGCGCACCGCCTGGCGGACCTCGCGAACGGCCGAGAGCAGGACCCCGCCCATCTCGCCTAGGTCCGGCAGAAGAGAGCTGATGCTGTATAGCGCGAGTCGGTCGGCGGTCGCCTCGATGCAGTCAACAATGTCGTCTAGTCCGCTCGCCAGGGCCAGGATATCCTCGCGGTCAAGGGGCACCACCATCGATGCGCTCAGGCGCTTGCTGATCTCATGGACCGCTACGTCGGCTTCTGTTTCCAGGCTCTTCACCCGCCGAGAGCCTCTTTCGACGTCCGACAGGTCCCTACAGAGCGTCTCGAGCTCAACGGCAGCCCGCTCCGCGCATTCCGCGATGGTGTCGAAGAGGGCGAAGAACCGCGCCTCCTTGGGTTCCAACTTCATGTTACCTCACATGGGGTAGGTGCCGGCGCCCAGAGGGCCGTCGGCATCGGGGTGGAGTGGTCAGCATCGGTTCCGAACGGTGAGTTGCGACCCGGCGTCACGGAGTGATGGTCCACGACTGGCGGCCATGGCACCACCATCGTTCCTTTCCTCGGCAGCCCGTCCGCCTCCTCCGACGCTCACCTAGGGCTCGCCTGGACTGAACCAGCAGCACAGGAGTCGGGCCCACGATGGCGAACCCGTCAGTGGTACGAACCGCCCTCGAGAAGCTGGGTCGCCGCGGCCCCATCACAGGGTCGCCGGCCGCGACACGGAACCAGAGATGATGGACCGCTGATGCGGCGTGGTTGCCCGGTGCGCACTCTGATGATGTACCCTGATCGCTCAGGCAAACCAACCATACAGGCCGTCAAGCTCGCAAGCGGGCAGGCTGCCAAGGACCTTCATGGTGAGTGAAGCCCCCCAGAACCGTTACCTCCCCAATTCCGCCAGTTGCTACGTGTGTGGCGACACGAACCCGGCGGGGCTGGGCGTCCGCTTCGAGCTAGAGGGGGAGACGGTGCTGTGCCACTTCCGCGCCTCGAAGCATCAGGCAGGCTACCACGGCATGGTGCATGGCGGAGTGCTGTCGGCGCTGCTGGATGAGACCATGGGTTGGGCTCCCAGCATCACCGACGGACGCTTCAGCGTCTGCGCGGAGCTGAAGGTCCGGTTCCTCCGCCCCAGCCCACTGGGCCGTGAACTGACCGTGCGGGGATGGACCGTAAGACAGCACGGCCGGTTGTTTCTTGCCGAGGGCGAGATCACGGATTCGGAAGGAACCGTCTACGTGAAGGGCTGGGGCAAGTACTCGCCCCTCACGCGTGAGCAGACGCTGGAGGTGGTGAGGCACCTTCAGTTCCAGCCGGACACCGTACCGCGGCAGGAGCTGTGGCCGGACGCCGAGGCGTAGACGCCGGCCCACGGCACCTGGCGCGGCTACCGGTGAAGCCCGGCGAAGACCTGCGGTCGGTTTGATATGAGCCCGTCTACCCCCATATCCAACAGCTCCAGCATGCGCTCAGCGTCATCTACAGTCCAGGCAAACGCGAGCCTGCCGGAGTCGTGGGCCGCTCTCACCAGCTCGGGAGTCACCAGCCGATGGTGGAGCGTGAAGGCGTCAACATCGGTCTGAGCAAGCGTAGCCGCAGTGACCAGAGGCTGCTCTGCCAGGTCCAGCGAGAGGGAGATGGGCAGTCCCGGATCGAGGCTCCTGAGGCGCTCCCGGCTGAAGGGGGTACCGCCTGGTACGATGACCTGCCGGAGCCCCTCGGCCCGGACCTCATCCACCAACTGCTCCTCAGCGCCCTCCAGCTTCAGATCGATCATCAGCCCCGCTCGGCCCAAGACTTGGCGTATCGCGTCTCTCAGTGTAGGGACGCACTCCCCCTGCCCCAGATCGACTCGCTGGAGCTCCTCCAGGGCGCTTGCCGCCACCTCAAGCTCCCTGCCGCCACTCGCCTTGATGCATGCGTCGTGGGCGAGGACCAGAACGCCGTCAGCCGTCCTGCGGAGGTCCACCTCAACCAGGTCGACGCCCAGGGCCAGGGCGGCTTCGAAGGAGGAGGCCGTGTTGGCGGGCGCCAGGGAGGCCGCGCCGCGGTGCCCAACCCAGATGAAGCCGTGCCCGACCTCTCGAGGGCCAGACCATACATGGTATGCCATCGTCACCTCCAGCACCACAGCGGGCCGCGCGGGCCCACATCAGTGTTCGCGAACTGCTCACCACGAAGCCGCCAGGAAGGGCTAGGAAGGCTCTACTACTGAAGCTCAAAGGGAATAAGGGCACACAGAGATAGATTTGGATCAGGTTCCCTTGGTGTCTGGGTGTCCTTGCGGTGATGAAGCTCCCGAACACCGAGTTTGCTCGCATAGTGCATGACACGGGCTTCCTGTGGCTCGCGAAAGCAGCGCAGGCTAGGGGACCGGATATCCGTCTCGCCGGCGGAATCGTGTGCGAGCCCGCGCCACATGCCATATGCGCGCTGAACCTGACGTGGTACAACTAGGCAGGGGGAGTTGGGCTCCTGCCGGCTTCCTCTCTTGGCCTCACATTGAATCGAAAGGACCGACCCATAGCTGCCCATCTTCGAAGACCTACCAAGAGTCTGGCAACCTTGGCGAGGGCCCGGACTCGCGGCGTCGCCCGAGGCGAGGGGGCCCTCGGGATCACCGACGCGCGGAGGGGATTGGCGCTGGCGACGGCACTTGCCGCCGCGACAGCCCTGGGCGCCCAGATGGCCGTCTACCTTCCCTGGAACAGCCAGGTGCCGGTGACCCTCCAGACCCACGCCGTGGTGTTGTCCGGCCTGCTCCTGGGACCACGGTGGGCCCTGGTCTCGCAGGCAGAGTACCTGGCCGCGGGACTCCTGGGGGCCCCGGTGTTCGCCGGTCTGCGCGCGGGCCCGGCGGTGCTCTTCGGCCCCACGGGCGGGTACCTTGTGGGCTTCCTAGCCTCCGCCTGGCTCGCCGGTCTGCTGGCGCCCAGCAGGGCCTCCCTTCGTCGGCGACTGGTGGCGGCCGGCGCCGCGATAGTGGTACCCTACGTGTTCGGCGTGGCCTGGCTGTACGCCGCCTGGCGAACCGGAGGCACGGGAGAGGCGGCGCTCCTCTCGGCAGTGAGCCTGGGCGTGGCCCCCTTCCTGGGCGTGGACCTCGTCAAGGCCGCCGCCGCCGCCCTCGTGGCCCAGAAGGCCGAAGCGTAGCAGAAGCTGACTTGGCCGGCTGCTGGTCGGCATGGTTGGGGCTACCGGGTGGGCCACGGTTTGCGCCTGCCGGTCAATGAAGAAGGGGGACAGCAGGCTAAGCTGCTGTCCCCCTTCTTCTCTACGAGTACCTGTGGTTCCCGGCCTCGCGGATCTACCGCCTCCGCAGGAAGGCGGGGATATCCAGGTCGTCCTGCGGGTTGCGCCGAGGGGCAGGTGCCGCCGGCCGTTGGGGCTGCTGCGCCGGAGCCTGCTGCTCCGCGCCATCACCCAGGTCGAAGGCGATGACGCCGGGGTCCTGAGTCTGGCGAGCGACGGGCTGACGATCCGACAGACGCGGCCGGTTGTAGTTGGGGTCCTGAGCCTCCTGGCGTGCCCTTGGCAGCACCTCGGCGGCGGGGATCCTCATCTCCGAATGGTCGTGGCGAGGGTCGAAACCCGTGGCGAGCACCGTGATGCGGATTTCGCCCTGCATCCGCTCGTCCAGCGCCGTACCCCAGATAAGGTTCAGGCTCTGGTCGTCGCTGGCCCGGGAGACGGTCTCCGTCGCTTCCAGGACCTCCGCCAGGGTCAGGTCCGGCCCGGCGGTCACGTTCAGCAGGACGCCGCGAGCGCCGTTGATGCTGGTCTCCAGCAGCGGGCTGGAGATGGCGGCCATGGTGGCGTTCACCGCGCGGTCCTCGCCCACCCCAGACCCCACGCCCATCCAGGCCGTGCCGGCGTTCTTCAGAATCGCCTTAACATCGTTGAAGTCAACATTAACTATGCCAGGGACGGTGATGATCTCGCAGATGCCCTGGACCCCCTGACGGAGTACGTCGTCCGCCACCTTGAAGGCCTCCAGAAGCGTCGCTCCCTTTGGCACTACCTCAGACAACCGGTCGTTCGGGATGGTGATGAGGGTGTCCAGGCAGTCGCTCAGAGCCAAGACCCCCTGCTCCGCGCATTTGATCCGCTTGGAGCCCTCCCAACTGAAGGGCCGGGTGACCACGCCCACCGTAAGCGCGCCGAGCTCCTTGGAGATCTCAGCCACTACGGGAGCCGCTCCCGTGCCGGTGCCACCGCCCATGCCGGCAGTGATAAAGACCATGTTCGCCCCATCCAGGGCGTCCTTAATGTCCTTGCGACTCTCTTCCGCGGCCTCACGACCCTGGTTGGGGTCTCCCCCGGCTCCCAGGCCGCCTGTCAGGTCATCGCCGATGTGGATCGTGCGATGAGCCGCTGAGAGCCTTAACACCTGCGCGTCGGTGTTCATGACGATGAACTCTACGCCCGAGAGACCGGCTTCGATCATCCGGTTCACGGCGTTGGAGCCACCGCCGCCAACACCTACAACCTTGATGGTTGTCTCCTGCCCCTTGCTCGGCGAACTCGCCATGAACGGTCTCCCCCTTGCTTGCATGGCTTGGTGTCACTTGCTGTCACATAGCGCCAGAAAAGGCCCTAGCCACCGTGTCTGGCTTCGCCGTCGGGGGCCCCAGTTCCTGTCCGGATCGGACCCCGCTAGCGCCGCCTTTTGTGGCTCTTCGGCTTCCTGCCAAAGAGCCGGCGGAAGGCCCTGCCCAGGCCGCCGAGCAGATGGTCACTGCGTCCGCCGGGATCCTCCGGCCGCGCCCGGCGGGCGGCGGCCAGGCGTACCAGCCCAACGGCGGTGGAGTAGGTGGGTGCCGCGAGCTGGCTTCTCAGGCTACCGCGGATCTCCGGCATCCCCAGGCGCACCGGCCACTCCGTCATCCGATGGGCCATCTCCACCACTCCGGAGAGCTGAGCCGCGCCGCCCGTCAGCACCAACCCGGCGGAGAGCCGCACGTCCCCCGCGCCCCGGTCCGCCTCCGCGCAGATCATCGTCAGCAACTCCTCCACCCGGGGCTCGATGATCTCCGCCAGCAGCTTCCGAGGGAAGAGCGTGGGATTCTCCTCCTTGATGCGAGTGACCGATATCTGGGTCTCTTCGTCCACGTCCATGGCAAGGGCGTGTCCGTCCTGGCACTTCACGCGAGTTGCCTCGGCGGCCGCGAGGCGCAGCCCCACGGCGATGTCCTGGGTCACGTGCTCGCCACCCACGGGGATTACGGCTGAGTGCCGTATGGCGCCCGCGTGGTAGATGACCAGGTCGGCGGTGCCGCCGCCCAGATCGACCATCATCACGCCCTGCTGTCGCTCATCGGGGCTCAGCACCGACTCCGCGCCCGCGAGCCCTGCGTAGACGACGCCTTCGGACTCCCCGTCCAGGGTGAGTCCCGCCTGGTATACGCAGCGGAGCACGTTCTCCACGAAGCTGCGGCCGGCGGTGATGATGTGGCTGTCCACCTCGAGGCGGGCCCCCAGCATCCCCACTGGCCTTACCACGCCCTGCTGACCGTCCACCGTGTAGTAGCGGGGAATGCAGTGCAGTATGCGACGGTCGGGAGGCAGAACGATGGTGCTGGACTCCTCCACCGCGCGCCGCCGGTCCTCCTCGGTGATCTCCTGGTCTTGGTTCGCGACCGGCGCGATGCCCACGGAGTTCTGGGACGCGATGTGCTCCCCGGTGACGCCCACCAGAACGGAGCGGATATCGACCTTCGCCATCTGCCCAGCCTGCTCCACGCTGTCGCGGATGGCCTGGGCAGTGCTCTCCATATCGACAACGACGCCCTTGCGCAGCCCTGAACAAGGCACGCAGGAGTAGCCGATGATATCTGTGGTACCCTCCGCGGTGATCTCGCCGACTACCGTGCTGACCTTCGTAGTCCCGACGTCCAAGCCGACGACGATCTCTCCCGGCATTCTTGTTCCCCCCAAGCTGGATGGAGTTGCCGATGGGTAGGTCACCCGTGGCGTAGTGAGGCACGACAGCCACCGGCCTCCGGAACGTACTGGCGCCTGATAAGTGGTCCAAGTCAGGCGTTCTACTGTTGCTCAGAACACTCCCTCACCCAGCGGGCTCCGCTGGGCCCCTCTGGCGAGGCTGGCTGCCGCGCCGACGCCGGCGGCCGGCGTGGCCCTCCGCGCCGCTGGACGCGCCAGCCGGCGGACTAAGCCTCCGGATTGCTGAGCCTAGCGGTTCTGGCCTTCGCAAGCCAGTAGCGACGGATCAGGGACAGGTTGAGGAAGATTCTTCCGCCCAAGGCTACCACAGCCGCCAGGTAGAGGTCCTGCACGCCTATCTGGTCTCCGAAGTAGGCCAGAGCCGCCGCCATCAGGGTGTTGACCACGAAGCCGCTAACGAAGATGTCGTTCTCGAACTTCCCCTCAAAGCCGGACCGGATGCCACCCAGAATCGTGTCCACTCCAGCTACGGCTGCAAGCGACAGGTAACTCGCCAGTTCCGCCGGAACGGTGAACTGGCGCAGATACACAGCCCCGAAGCCGATGGCGAAGGCGAGCACGGGAAGCCAGATCATGGGGCGGCCGTGCCTGTGGTGGAGGCGACCTTCTGCCGCTTCGCCGCGGGCACCACCTTAGCATAATCGAAGAAGGTGGGGCCGGTATACGCGGGGATCGAGACGGATGGGAGCCGCTTGATCGTGACAAGGTCGTAGGTTGTGAGGTTTTCCGCGTCCAGAAAGCCCCCCGTCAGGCGGAGGCCCATCTCAAGATCCTTGGGGGGGCCTATGGCAGTGATTCGGTAGGGTGCGGCGCCGCCGGTCGGCTTGCCGTTGATGAAGACCGTAGGGCCCTGGCAGCGGACGGAGGCACGGGATACCAGGCGCACGCCGTTGACGGCGATGGCCTCCGCGCCGGCGGCGAAGAGCTCGTTCACAGCCCCCACCACATCCCTGTCATGCACCAGCAGGCTCTGGAGGACCTCTCCCACGGGTCTGCCGGTGAGCTTGGCGTAGCGCTCCGCGCGCTCCGCCGCGTGGGGGGAGTCGTGCAGAATCACCTCGATTCCCGGCCCCTGAAGCGGCACGAAGCCGGCGAAGGCCCGCATGTCGCTGAGCTCCTTGCGCATGGCGTCAACTCTGCCGGTGGAGGACCCGGACGGATGCTGCTCCAGCTTCTCAATCTGCTCCCGCAGCTTCGCCACCTCGCGATCGCTCTTTTTGAGCGCGTCCTCCGTGAGGCGGTACTTGGCGGCGAGCTGAGCCCAGCGGGCGGGCATACCCACCTGGGACTGAATCTTGTGCTGCGTCTGAAGGGAGAGGGCTAGTAGCACGCCCAGCGTCCCGCTGAGCAGGGTTATCTGCCACACCAAGCTTTTCTGCGCGGCGGCGGTCTGAGCTTTGGTTGCGCCTACGATGGTACTCATTTGGGGTCTCAGGGGCCGAGGCGGTCGGCGATGGCTGGCGAATAGAGCTTTCGCCTACCTGCTGACGAGCAGAGGCGGCAACCTTGGGATTGGCTTGGGAGAGAGGCAAGCGCTCTGTCCGAGTGACCTCAGGTACGGCCTGTGAGCCGGACTGGCCCTTGAGCTTCCAGGCAGGATCGTTCGCGCTGGAGATGTCCAGGTACACCAGCGCCTGGCGCAGTTCCGGCCGAGCAGCAAGCAAGTCCTGCAGAAGCCTGAACTTCCTCCGCAGTTCTTGTGGGGACCCCAACCGGACAAGAAAGTCGGGATCATTTAAGCATAGAAGGCCGTTCCGGTCAACGGAAACCACCGGCGGCCTATGGTCCCAGGGAGCAAACCTTAGGCACCTTAAGCCCGCGCTGATCGCGACCCCGGGGATTGCCTTACCGAGTACAAGTCTCGCCAGGTAGGGCGCCCTCAGGATGGGTTTGCCGGGCGGCGGCGCGGCGACGCGGCGGAACGGTATCCCCGCCGAGTCCAGCAGATAGGCACCGTCGCCCGCCTGAAGGGTCACGGCGTGAGCTCGCTCCTCAACTTTGAGAACCACCGCGTTGGGCAAAGAGCGGTTGAAGGCACACGCCTTCACCTCGGGCACCTTCCGTACCGACTTCTCTGCGCGCTTCAGATCCAGGGTCAGCAAGTTGTGCCCCGGAGGGAGGCCAGCGGCTGCGAGCAGGCGATCTGTCGACAGCTGTCGGGCGCCCAGAACACGCACATGCCGGAGGGCGAGTCGGGGTGAGGTAAGCGCGGCCGCCACGAGTTCAGCCAGCATCCCAACAACCAGCAGGGCCAGCAGCGGCTTGAGACGGCCTCGGCGCCATCGGTTGGGCCGAGCCCTGCGCGGCGGGCGCCTCACCGTGGTTCTCGCGCCAGTGTAACCAGGCGATCCAGCAGCTCGGGGAAGCCAATCCCTGCCGCGGCGGCCGCTCTGGGCAGCAGGCTGGTCTCCGTCATGCCCGGGATGGTGTTGACCTCGATGACCGTAACACCTTCAGCCGTCACGATCATGTCCACGCGAGAGACCCCACGGCAGCCCAGGGCGCGGTGGCTTCGGATCGCCAGCTCCTCGGCTTCGCGAGACGCCTCGGCGGAGATCCGCGCCGGGATGATCTCGTCGGTAGCGCCTGGGGTGTACTTCGCCTCATAGTCGTAGAAGCCGCTGGCCGGCACGATCTCGATGAGCGGCAATACCTGCAGTTCGCGGTTGCCCAACACGGCTGCCGTGATCTCAACGCCCGTGACCAGGCGCTCCAAGAGCACCTGGCTGTCATATCGGAAAGCTAGATCCAGGGCGGCGGGCACCTGTTCGGCATCCCGGACCAGAGACAGACCGATGGTGGAGCCCTGGGTCACCGGCTTGGTTACCAAGGGCACTCCGAACCCCAGCGCGGCCTCCTCAGCGCCCTCACGCTCCGTGAGCAGCAGCCAGTCGGGGGTTGGGATCCCCTCCCCTCGCAGCACCTTCTTGGCCATGGCCTTCTGAATGGCTAGCGCGGACGCCAGGACGCCGGAGCCGGTGTAGGGAAGACCCAGTAGCTCAAGAAGCCCCTGTACGGTCCCGTCCTCACCGTACTTGCCGTGCAGCGCGATGAAGACAACGTCCGGCCAGCGCCCATTGGCGAGCTGAGAGACCAGGGCGCCCGCCCCATCCATCTCCTTCAGCTCCCGGCTCCCGCGCTGGAAGGCGGGCAGTGCGCTCAAAGGGGAATCCGGCAGGGCGGAGCCGGCCGCCAGATCCACCGGATAGGCCTCGTACTTCTCCTCGAGAAGGTTCTCCAGGACCTTCGTCCCCGTCTTCAGACTCACCTCTCGTTCCGTGGAGAGCCCGCCCATCAGTACCGCGACCTTCAGTCTGCTCAATTCCAGTCCCCAACCAATCGTATCTCAGGATTCAGCTCGATGCCGCAATGCTCCTTGACGACCTGCCCCACCCGCTCCATCAGCGCCCGTACGTCCGCGGCGGTAGCCCCCCCACGATTGATGATGAAGTTGGCATGCTGCTCTGAGACCTGGGCGCCGCCCACCGCCAGGCCCTTGAGTCCGGCCTCATCGATGAGCTGCCCGGCGCTCGGTCCCGAGGGAGGGTTCCGCCACACGCAGCCGGCGTTGGGCATCTGGAGCGGCTGAGACTCCTTGCGACGGTCACAGAAGGCTCTTACCTGGTCCAGCAGGGGCTTACCGGGCGCGGGGTCCAGGTGAAAGTGCGCCGCTAACAGCAGGGCCCGTGAGCCCTGAAGGCGGCTCGCCCGGTAGGCGAACCGCAGCTCCTGCTTGGGGATGCGCCGCTCCTCGCCGCTGGCGTCCGATATCTCAACCCAGACGATGCGGTCACTGACCTCCCCGCCGGAGGTTCCCGCGTTCATCACGATGGCGCCTCCAACGGTCCCGGGGATGCCAGCGGCTCCAACCAGACCGTCCAGGCCCCTCTCGGCGGCCATCTTCACCAGACGTGACAGCAGTGCTCCGCTCTCGGCGGTGGCCTCGCTCCCAGCGAAGCGGATCCCCCTGAGCCCGGGGCTAGGTCGCAGGACGACTCCTGGAATCCCCTTGTCAGAGACCAGCAGGTTGCTGCCCCCACCCAGGACGAAGTAGGGGACACCCTCGCGCAAGAGGTACCGATGCACCGCCACCAGCTCCTGCCGGTTGGCTGGCTCAAGCAGCAGTTCGGCCGGTCCACCCACCTTGAAGGTGGTGTAGGGAGCCAAAGGCGCGCCCTCCACCACCTTCCCCGATGTGAGATCACTCAGCGCCCGCGTCTGAGCCATGCTAAGGCCCATCGAGTCAGGCTCCGGAGGAGGCAGAGAGCCGTGATACAAGCTCCTCGCCTACCTCCCGGATGTCGCCGGCGCCCATCACGATCACCAGGTCTCCCTCCTTCGCTTCGCGCTCCAGAAGCTCCGGCAGGTCCGCGAGCTTCGGCACGTAGAAGGTCGGCTTTCCCTGGCGCGTTTCTTCAGCGGCCAGCAGCAAGGTCCGCCCAGTCGTAATCCCGTCAGGCTTCTCCCGCGCGGCGAAGATATCGGTGAGGTACAGGACGTCCGGCTCCTGGAGGGTCTCGGCGAACTCGCGCAGGAAGTGGCGGGTGCGGGAGTAGAGATGCGGCTGGAAAACCAACAGTAGGCGCCTCGAGGAGACACCTTCACGGGCCGCCTTCAGTGTAGCCGCCACCTCCCGAGGGTGATGGGCGTAGTCATCAACAACCAGCACGCCCCGGTGGCAGCCCAGAGGGTCAAACCGCCGCTTCACACCCGTGAAGTCATGGAGGGCGGCCACTGCGTCCGCAGGGTTGATGCCCAGGTGCTCCGCCACGGCCAGCGCGGCAAGGGAGTTCAGCACGTTGTGCTCGCCCAGCACGGACAGCCGTACGCGCCCAAAGGAGCTTCCGCGCCGGATCAGCTCGTAGGAGGAACCCGCTTCCGTGTGCTCCAAGCCGACGGCCCTGAGGTCCCCTTGGCCCAGGCCATAGCCAATCACTGGGGCCGGAGACTGGGCGGTCAACTGGCGGACGTAGGGATCATCCTGGCAGGCGATCAGGCAGCCATCAGACGGCAGAGATCGGATGAACTCGCGGAAGCTGTTCAGAAGGTTGTCGAAAGTCCCGTGGTAGTCCAGGTGATCCGCGTCGATGTTCGTGACGACCGCCACTCTGGGGTGGAGGTGCAGAAAGGCGTTGAAGGCTTCACAGGCCTCCGCCACCGCCCACTCGCCCTGCCCGAGCCTGGCGGTGGTTCCCTTGGGTCCTATCCCACCCCCCACGAGAGTCAGTGGGTCGAAGCCGCAGCCCTCGAGGACCTGCGAGACCATTCCCGTGGTGGTCGTCTTGCCGTGCGTGCCGGTTACGGCGATGGACTTGCGGTCGCTCAGAACCTGGTCAAGAGCATCTGCCCGCGACAGCACCCTCAGGTTCCGCGCGCGAGCCCACTGAAGCTCGGGGTTCGTGCTGCCGATGGCATCAGACACCACCACCACCGCCACGTCGTCGCTCAGCCGCTGCTGGTGGCCTACGGTCACCTGGGCGCCGTGAGCGCGCAGGGCCCTGACCGTTTCGGAGTCGCGCAGGTCGCTGCCGCTGACGGGGCAACCCCGGCTCAGAAGTACCTCCGCGAGGGCGGACATGCCGGCCCCGCCGATGCCTATGAAGTGATAGTGACAGCTAAGCAAGAGGGAGTCCTCTATCTCTAATCCGCCCGCGGTCTGCACGACCGATACGGGGCGGCAGGGGCACATCAACTGAGCAGTACTCAACGGCTCGGGACAGCACCCGCATTGGGCGCCCCGGTGCGACCCACCCGCCTACTCGCTCCGGGGACTGAGGGATGCGGGCGCCAGAGTCAGGCCCGACGCTGGGTCAAGCCTGCGCGAACGCCGGTACGGGTGGGGCCCGCGGTGAAGGCCATTACCGGCCCTTCGTCTGTGGCCCGAAGCGCCCGGTAACCCCGTGACAGACCCGAAGTGACCGCTATCGCTTAGGCAGCGCTCTCGACGGGCTGGCCGCCGGCGACTTCGGAGCTCCCACCACGTAGGGCCTGCCCAGAGCGTCGCACACCAGGTCCGCCACCCGCTCATCAGCACTGGTTCGGCCGACCCTCTCGCTGGCCGCGGCCATGCGGGAGCGGGTCTCGTCATCCGCCATCAGGCGAGTGACCCGCTCAACCACTTCCGCAGGGGTGAGGTCTCTGTCTCGGACCCACTCAGCCGCTCCCGCGTCCGCCATCGCGACGGCGTTGGCCGTTTGGTGATCGCTGCAGGCCCAGGGGTAGGGCACCAGAATCATGGGCAGCCCCCAGGCGGTCGTCTCCGCCAGGGTTGAGGCTCCAGCCCTTCCCAGCACCAAGTCGGCACAGGCGTAGGCATACCGGATGTCCTCGGTGTAGGGCATCGGGTGGTACCCCTGATGCACCAACTCCCCCGAGGTCTGAAGGACCTCTTCATACCCTCGGTGCCCGGTCAGGTGAACCACCTCCAGGCCGGACTTCAGCAGGTCGGCCACTGCCCCCAGAACGGCGCGGTTTAGGGCAACGGCGCCCTGGCTGCCGCCATGCACCAGGAGGACCCGTGAGTCCGGTCGCAGGCCGAAGAGCCGCCGACCCTCGCCATCATCGGCGGTAGTCATGTCAGGGCGAATGGGTAACCCCGTGAGGACGGTGCGTCCCTTGGGGAAGTAGCGCTCCGTGCCGGGGAACGTGACCGCCACCCTGCTGGCAATTCGGCCCAGGCATCGGTTGGTTCGACCCGGTACGGCGTTCTGCTCGTGGATGACGACGGGCATCCGGCGCATCAGGGCCGCCGTGACCGTGGAGGCGGCGGCGTAGCCCCCGGTGCCGACCACCGCGTCCGCGCGGAAGTCCGAGATCAGGGCGGACGCCTCTCTGGCACCCCTCAACAGGTTGCGGCCAGCCACCAGGTAGCTCAGGGGCAGCCTACCGGTTAGGGGCGCGGCGGAGACCCCGCGGAAGGCCCAACCCGCTCTGGGAACGATCTCTCGCTCCATCCCCCCTTCACTGCCAACGAAGAGCACCTCTGCTCCGCGGCGTCGAAGTGCCTCGGCGATGCTCAGGGCCGGGTAGATGTGGCCGCCCGTACCTCCTCCGGAAACGATGATCCTCATCCCTCTCCTGCCCCACGGCATTGGGGTACCTAGACACATTGAGCAGCACCCCCACCGCGAAGAGCGTGATGAACAGTGAGGAGCCGCCGAAGCTGATAAAGGGCAATGGCACGCCGGTAGCGGGAACCGTGTTGGTGGTGACGGCGATGTTTAGAGCAGCCTGGATGCCGATCATCGACGATATGCCGACCGCCAGAAGCGCACCAAAGGGGTCCCGTGTTCGGTGGGCGATGCAGTACCCTCGGTAGACGAAGAGCAGGAAGAGGGCCACCATAATGACCCCGCCCAGGAGGCCGAACTCCTCGCCAACGGTAGAGAATATGAAGTCCGTCTTTTCGGCGGGCAGGTAGTAGAACTTCTGCAGCCCCTTCCCCGGCCCAGCACCCAGCCATCCGCCGGAGCCAATGGCGAGCAAGGAGTGCGAGACCTGGTACCCGGCCCCGCCGTAGTGGCCCCAGGGGTCAAAGTAGGCCTCGATGCGGTGGGCTCGGTAGTCCTTGTGTAGTACCGCCAGCCAGGCCAACCCGGCAAGGCACACGCATACCACCGCTAGGTGGTCTACCCGCGCGCCTGCGGCAAGCAGAAGGGCGTACCCGGTGGCTGCCAGCACTAACGCCGTGCCCAGATCCGGTTCCACAGCGATCAACGCCGCCACCAGACCCAGAATCACGAGCCGAGGCGCTAGGCCCCGCTGCAGGTGCCTGATCTTCGGCCCCCTCATCGCCCCCACGTGGGCCAGGTACAGGATGATCGCCAGCTTGGCGAACTCTGAGGGCTGCACTAGAAGGGGCGAGCGACCCAGCCAGCGCCTCCCTCCGCTGAAGGCCACCCCCACGCCGGGGATCAGGACGATGGCAAGAAGCACCAGGGAGGCGGCCACGGCCGGCACCGCCCATCTCCTGAGCTTCCAGTAGGGGGTAGACATGCCGAAGCAGAGGGCCCCCACCCCCAGCAGCGCCCATAGGCTCTGCCTCTTGAGGTAGAAGTAGATGTCGTTGCCTGTGTACTTCATCTGCCCGGCCTTGGCGTAGGACGCATCGAACACCATGAAGAGGCCCAGGCAGACCAGGCAGATCACGATCAGGATCAGCGCGTAATCGGGTGCCGACCTCTTCCGGTTCACGGTCTCAGGCATGCCCGTCTTCCTCTCTCCCCAGAGCCTCCACCTCGGCCCGGAATCGGTCGCCCCTTTCCATGAAGTCCTGGAACATATCCATGCTGGCACACGCCGGGGCCAGCATGACGGCGTCGCCGGGCCGCGCGGCCCTCGCGGCGGCCCTCACCGCTGACTCCAAGGAGCCCTCGCTCCAGGCTTCCTTCAGGCCGCCCTTCTTCAGCGCCTCTTCCAGGACCAAGGCCGCCTCCCCAATGAGCAGAGCTCCCCTCAAGCGGGGAGCAACCCGCGCCCCCACCTCAGTGAAATCGAAGCCCTTGTTCCGCCCCCCGGCGATCACCCAAAGCGGCCGGTCCACGGCCTCGATGGACCGCGCCCAGGCGTCCGGGTTCGTACACATGGAGTTGTTGATGTACAGTACCCCGGCCACCTCACCGAGAGGCTCCATGCGGTGGGCGACCCCCGCGAACCCCTCCAGCGACCGGCGGATCCCCTCGCGAGTGGCGCCCATCACCCGCGCGGCCAGCGCCGCCGCCAGGCCGTTCTCGAGGTTGTGCGTGCCAAGGAGCTTCACTCCGCGCGCCTCGATGATAGGACCCTCCGCGGCCAGGTCACTCAGCCACAAAGCGCCATCCTTCACCCAGCCGGCCATGCCGCTGCTGGAGCCTGAGGAGAAGAGGCGGCGGCGCGACTGAGCTCCTCGGGAGGCCTCCATGGCGAGGGAGCTGTCCGCGTTGACCACTGCCCAGTCCTCTGTTTGCTGGAAGGCAAAGAGCCTTGCTTTGGCCGCGGCGTAGCTGGCCACGTCCGGATGGCGATCCAGGTGGTCCTCGGAGATGTTGGTGAGCACGGCCACGCGAGGACGGAACCCAGAGATCGTCTCTAGCTGGAAGCTGCTGACTTCCGCCACGAGCACCTCACCCTCGCCGGCATCCAGGGCCAGCTCGATCAGGGGGGTGCCTGGTGCGAGATTCCCGCCCACCCGCGCAGCAACCCCGGAGCGGTTCAGCATGTCCCCGATCCACGCGGCGGTGGTCGTCTTCCCGTTGGTGCCCGTCACCGCTACAATGGGTGCTTCGGTAACGCGGTAGGCCAGCTCGATCTCCGGCCAGACGGGGACGCCGCTCTCTCGGGCCCAGACTAGGATGGGCGACTCCGGACGGAAGCCCGGACTCGCGACCAGCAGCCGGCAGGCCTCAATGTTAGGAAACTCCTCACTCCCCAGGTGAAGCTCCGGCGAGAGTGCGGCGAGGGCTGACAGGCTCTCAGAGAGCTGCTCGGGTGATTTGCGGTCGTAGATGACGGGTATCGCGCCTAGTTGGACCAGCGCACGAGTGGTAGCGACCCCGGTCCGGGCCAGTCCGAGCACGGCCACGCGCTCGCCCTGTAGGCTCAGCTCACTCATCGCGATGCTCCCAGGGGTAGCCAGCTCCAGGCCCAGGCGGTAGCGCCCAAACCTGCCACCAAGCCAACCAGCCAGAACCGGGTCACGATCTGCCTCTCGCTCCAGCCAAGCAGCTCGAAGTGATGGTGGATCGGCGTCATCTTGAAGACGCGTCGATGGGTCGTCTTGAAGCTCGCCACCTGGATCACGACGGAGAGGAGCTCGGCGGTGAACACGAGGCCGATCAGGGGCATGATGAGGTAGCGGCCGTTCCCGCCGGGGCCTCCCGCCAGACCCATCAAGCAGAACGCAAGGCCGGCGCCCAGCGCCAGGGAGCCCGTATCCCCCATGAAGACCTTGGCGGGGTGAAGGTTATGCTTGAGGAAACCCGCGCAAGAGCCGGCTACCGCGAAGGCCACCGGCGCCAGCCCGGACCCCTGCCGCTGCAGAAGCACCCCGGTCACCAGGAAGGCCATCAGGCTGAGGCCGCCGGCAAGGCCATCGAGACCGTCGGCCAAGTTCACGGCGTTGGAGAGGAACACCACCATGAAGGCGGCCATCAGCACGCCTGCCAGGCTCTCCGCCGTCACCGGGCGTCCCTCGAGTACCTTCAGCAGGCCTACGAAGAGGAGCGAGAGCACGACCTGGCCGGCGAGCTTCTGTCGGGCCTTCAGCCCCAGATTCCTACCGCGCCTCAGAGACAGGTAGTCGTCAAGAAAGCCCAGGTAACCAAAGGAGACGAAGGCCAGCACCACGACCCACCCTCGCGTGTCCGGACAGGCGATTCCCCCGAGGAATACCCCCAGCAGCATGAGCAGGCCCCCCATGGTGGGGGTGCCCTGCTTGGCCATATGCTGCTGAACGTCGGTGCTGATTCTCTGCCCCGCCTTCACACGCTTCAGGAACGCGATGAGGCGCGGGCCCAGCCCGTAGGCGGTGGCAAAGGCGATGGCGAAGGCGGCCAGGTCATTCAGCATGGCGCAGCTCCTCCACCAAACGCTCCATCTTCATCCCACGAGAGCCCTTCACCAACACCACATCGCCTGGGCGGATCACCCCACGGAGCAGAGGGGCGGCCGCCTCGCACTCCATGACCGAGTAGACGCGCTCTTTCGGCATACCGGCATCGAGGGCTCCCTCGGCGATCCCCGTTGCCCTGGGGCCAACCCCGACCAGGACCCCGATACCCAGGTCCGCCACCTTGCGACCGATGGTCCGGTGCTCCTCCATCTCGGTAGGGCCAAGCTCCAGCATATCTCCCAGCACTGCGATCTTGCGGCCCGGCCGAAGGACCAGGGATTCCAGAGCCACGGCCATGGAGTCCGGATTCGCGTTGTAGACATCGCTGATGAGGAGGGCCCCACAAGAGAGAGCTGCCGTCTCGCTCCGCAGCTCCGGGGGCACGAAGCTCTCCAGACGGCGGCAGGCCTCTTCCGGGCACACCCCGACAACTTGCGCCACAGCCAGGGCCGCGAGGGCGTTCAGGACGTTGTGCGCGCCGGGCACCTGGAGCCTAAGCCCAAGCGAGAGCCCCCCCAGGGACACCTGAGTAATGCTGCCTTCCTCGCCAAGCTTGGTTTCCACGGCACGCACGTCTGCTGTGTCGGAGCGCCCGAAGGTCAGAACCCGGCAGGAGCAGCGGTCTCTCAGACGGCCCAAGCAGCGGTCCTCGGCGGGCAGTATCGCCGTGCCCCGCGCGGGCAGCCGCTCCAGTAGCTCGGACTTCGCGTCGGCGATGCCCTCTATCGAGCCGAGCCTGCCAAGGTGTGCCCGGCCGATGTTCGTGACCACCCCCACGGTCGGCTCTGCCACCTCCGCCAGCCAGGCGATCTCACCCGGGCCTCTCATTCCCATCTCCACCACCGCTTGCTGGTGGCGCGGCTCCAGGCCGAGGAGGGTTAGGGGCACGCCGATCTCGTTGTTGTAGTTTCGGGCCGTTTTTTGAACAGAGCCATCCCCGCCCAAGGCCGTCGCGATCATCTCCTTGGTTGTGGTCTTTCCACTACTGCCCGTCACGGCGACCATGTGGCCGGGCCATTGCCGCCGCCAGAAGCGAGCCAGGTGGCCCAGCGCGCGCACGGGATCCTCAACGCGCAGGAGGGGCAGGCTCTGGTCTCCGGAGTACCAATCGCGCCGGACCACGGCGGCCAGGGCTCCGGCGGCAAACGCCGGCAGCACATAGTCGTGCCCGTCGAACCGTTCCCCCGTCAGAGCCACGAAGAGGTCACCCGCCCGAAGGCTCCGGGTATCAGTGCCGACCCCTGTGGCTAGAAGCTCAGGGCCAGCCCCCGCCAACTCCCCGCCGGTCGCTTCGGCGGCCTCCCTAAGCGTGAGCCGCACGGATGGCCTCCCTGGCTTCCTCGCGGTCATCGAAGTGGAGCGTCAGCCCACCCACAAGCTGGTACGTTTCGTGCCCCTTCCCGGCGATGAGCACGAAGTCACCTGGTCGCGCCGCCTCGACGGCCCTTCGAATCGCCAGCCGGCGGTCTGGCTCCACCTGGACCCTTGGGCGGTCCTCGCTTGGGATACCCGTAAGGATCTGCTCGATGATGGCGTTCGGCTCTTCGGACCTCGGGTTGTCGGAGGTCACAAACACGAGGTCGGCCCCCTCAACTGCGGCTCTGCCCATCTTCGGCCTCTTCGTGGCATCCCGATCGCCGCCGCAGCCGACCACAATGAGAACACGGGCGGATGCTAGTGAGCGCGCCGCCTTGAGCGCTTGAACTACACCATCGGGGGTGTGGGCGTAGTCCACCGCGACACTGAAGGGCTGCCCCTCCCGGATGGGCTCCAGCCTGCCCGGAACGCCCTCGAGCGCCTCGAGCCCTTCCGCCACCTCCTCCAGCGACAGGCCAAGGCCCAGTGCGAGGGTGGCGGCTGCTAGTGAGTTGGCGACGTTGAAGTGCCCGATCAGCCTCAACCGGATCGTCGCACTGCCCCAAGGACTGGACAGAAGGTAGCTCGTCCCCTGCGCACTGACGGCGACGCCCGAAGCTCGCACCTGGGCCGCCTCGGAGGTGCCGAAGGAGAGGACGGTTCCATGGGCCATGTCCGCCAGCTTGGCGCCCCAGGGGTCGTCGGCGTTGATGGCGGCTACGAACTGCTTCCCGGCCGAGACTGCCTGGTCCGCGTACTCCGTGAACAAACGAGCCTTCGCGCCGAAGTACGCCTCCATGGACCCGTGGAAGTCGAGATGGTCCTGGGTGAGGTTTGTGAACACGGCGCCATCGAAGAGGCAACCGCGAACCCGGTGAAGCTCGAGGGAGTGAGAGGAGACCTCCATGGTCACTGACCGAGCCCCTTGGTCCGCCATGCCCCGCAGCAGCCGCTGCAGGTCACTGGATTCGGGGGTCGTCCGGTCGCTGAGGACCGGCTGCCCCAGGGCCCAAGCCCCGAGGGTGCCCACGAGGCCGGTGGGCTGCCCGACGGACTGCAGCAGGCGGTCCAGCAGAAACGCGGTGGTGGTCTTGCCGTTCGTGCCGGTCACGCCCAGCAGGCGGAGCTTCCGCGAGGGAGCGTCGTAGAAGGCGCAGGCCAGGTCCGCCAGGGCCGCCTGGGTGTCGGGAACCAAGGCGAGGGGGAAGCCTTCGTCAGCGAAGCGCAGCGCGGTGGGGTCCTGAACTACCGCTCCCACGGCGCCCGCCTTACGGGCCATGGGAATGAAGGGGTGGCGGTCAGCCGGGTACCCGCTGGCGCAGACGAAGAGGGTGCCAGGCCCCGCCTTCCTGGAGTCGTACACCAGGCCGGTGACCTCGGGATCGCCCGTTCCCCCTATCTGTACGCCAGGAAGGCTCCCAACCA
>DASXUI010000288.1:0-4192 GCA_036504955.1 Armatimonadota bacterium | reverse complement strand
GCCTTCGCCGCCGGCTATGACCTCTCCACTCCGGAGGCCTGCGCCGAGACCCTGGAGCGGTTCGACTCGGTTGTTGGCCTGGAGCGCGTCAGGGTCTTTCACCTGAACGGGGCGAAGAAGGAGAGGGGGAGTCGCGTGGACCGCCACGCCCACCTGCAGGAGGGCTGCCTGGGCGAGGACGTCTTCCGCTTCCTGCTTAAGGACCCCCGCCTGACGGACCGGCTAGGCATCCTGGAGACGCCGGAAGCGGAAACGATGCACGCGGTGAACCTTGCCCGCCTGCGAGAGCTGGCGGCGTAGGCAGTCCGTGGCAACTGAGCGGGACCACCAGATCCGGAGCTGCCTCACCACAGAGACACAGAGAGCACAGAGGGGCACAGAGCAGGGCGAAGCCGAGTCGGCCTGTGGTATACAGCGCTCCTCTCTGTCTCCGTGCCTCCGCTGTGCGGTGGTTCGTGGTGTCTTGTCCGTAGTGTAAGGCTGCGAGAGGAGTGTTGATGAAGACGGCTACGATGGAGACCGAGAAGGGAACGATGAAGCTGGAGCTGTACGACGCGGCGGCTCCGGGGACGGTCGCCAACTTCGAGAAGCTAGCGAACAAGGGATTCTATGATGGGCTCACCTTTCACCGCGTAGTAGACAACTTCGTCATCCAGGGCGGCTGCCCCAAGGGCAACGGAACGGGCGGCCCCGGCTACACCATCAAGTGTGAGACGCAGGGCAACCCCCACAAGCACCAGCGGGGCTCCCTCTCCATGGCGCACGCCGGCAAAGATACGGGTGGCAGCCAGTTCTTCATCTGCCACAGCCCCCAGCCCCACCTGGACGGCAAGCACACGGTCTTCGGTAAGGTGGTCGAGGGCGATGAGGTGATCGACAAGATCCGCGAAGGCGACAAGATGACCCACGTCCGCGTTGCGGATCCCGAGCCCGCCTAGAGAAGGGGCCGAGGGGGTGAGAGGGCCTCAAAGGGTGGGGGTCGGTGACCGGGCCGAAAGTACTGAGGCCTTGGTGGCGCGGGCGTCTCGCCTGCGACTCGGCCGCAGGCCGGGCAGGTCCTGGTTCCTGAGGTGCCGCCAGGGTTCCTTGGGTCAGGAAGCGGTCCCCGCGGCAGTTGGGGCGCAGGCGTCTCGCCTGCGCGGCCTAGTGGGCGCTGAGACCCAACGGCCGGCCACCCAGACCAGGCTGGGTCAGTGGGGGAGCCGTGGGGGCGGAGCATGTTCGGCATGGCGCAGGCAGGATGCCTGCGCCCCAACTGCCTCCGGTGGTAGCCAGGACTGGGGGCGGCAGGAGCCGGCGGGGTGAGACATGGCTTAGGATCTGCTCGGCCTGCGGCCGAGTCGCAGGCGAGACGCCCGCGCCACCAAGGCCTCCCACTTTCCGCCCGGTCACCGACCCCCACCCTCTGAGGCTCTCTCACCCCCTCGCGTTCCTCCCTGCGCTAGCCCCCCACGTCCGCGGCGATCTGGCGGATCGCCTGGGTGGCCTGTGATAGCTCTTCGTCGGTTTGGAAGAAGTTGACCGAGAGGCGGACCCAGTCGGGGAAGGGCTTGGGGATGTAGCGCGAGATGATACCCCAGTCCTTGTACAGCCGCGAGACCACCTGCGGAGCCGTGAGGCCGCTTACGGAGAAGCTGAGGAGGCCGGTGTTCACCTGGCCTGTGGGTAAGGCCATGGACACGCCGGGAATCGGGGAGAGCTCCTCGTGGAGGCGGCGGGATCGGTTCAGGATCGCCTGGCTGACGGCCGGCATTCCGAAGTGGCTCAGCAGCCGAAGACACTCGACCCAGCCCCTCAGCACGGCGACCTCTTTGGTGCCAACCTCGAACCGTTGGGCAGTGGGGCGCAATTCCACGTGGCAGTCCAGGTCGAAGCTCACGCGGGAACCCCAGCCCACCGCTCCCAGCTTCAGCCGCTCCACCCAGTCCCTCCGTACGTGAAGCGCTCCGGCGCCCTCCGGCGCCAGCATCCACTTGTGCCCCGTGAAGGCGGTGAACTCCGCGTTCAGGTCCCGCAGGTCCACCGGCACCACTCCCACGGACTGTGCGGAGTCCACCAGCACGGGCACGCCGTGGTCGTGGGCCATCGACACCATCTCCTTGAGCGGAAGGAGCTGCCCGGTGTTGAAGGCGACCTGGCTCAGGGCCAGCAGGGTGGGGGGCTCTTGCTTCAGCCGCTCCGCCAGTGCTTCCAGCGGGTCCTGGCCGCCCAGGAGCTTCAGGAGCTCCACCTTCACCCCGTACCGGTCCCTAACCACGTAGGCCGGAAGCAGGATGCCGTCGTGCTCCGTGTCGGCGGCGAGGATGACGTCGTCCGGGCCCCAGTCGAAGCCCTGGAAGACGGTGTTCACCCCCTGGCTAGTGCCGGGGCTGAGGGCGATCTCGTCTACGTCCGCGTTGAAGAAGGCGGCCAGGGTGCGCCGCAGCTCCGACTCCACAGCCTCCGCGCCAAGGTAGGCCTCTAGGCCACCGGGACCCATCTCGTTGAACCATCGATGGAAGTCCAGCACCGTCTGCAGGGCCGGAAGTGGCGTGGGGCCCGAGGTCCCCGTGTTCATGTAGTTGTGGCGTCCGGTGACCGGCATCAGGCGTCGGAGGCTGGGGACGGCGGACTCAAGGTCGGTACCTAGCTCCAGGATCCACTCTGGGGAGGCTTCCACTGGCACGGGCGGAGCCACGCTCAGGGGTGGGATAGGATAGGCCTGGCTCATGCGGCGGCCCTCATAGGGGCCAGAGCTCCCTCGCCATCGAAGCTCAAAGGCCGGGGATCCCCAAGAACCGTTACCCGGCCGGAGTCTCGCAGGCCATCCAGCAGGTTTGGGGAGGCTTCCAAGAGGTCGATGTGCTGAGTGTCGCGGATGCGGACCACGCGGAGCTGGTCGGGTAGGTTCAGGCGGTGGAGGAAGAAGGCGGCCTGCATCGCTTCGCGGTCGGTGGCGTAGGTGGGCGGGATCTTGCCGCGCTCAAGGAAGGTGGAGACCAGCAAGTTCGTGTAGGTGGTGCCGCGGTTCATGCGGTCCACCATGCGCTGTGTGGTAATGTCAGCCAGGCCGCAGCCGATGGCGTTGCCATGGGAGGGCTCTGAGACGTCCAGGAGCACGATGGTGCCCACGCGTGGCTTCTTGGACCACCGGGTCTCGCCCCGGATGTCCAGGCGACCTATCACGTTGGTATCCATTCCTGCTCCGCTGATCTCCTTGCCGATGAGGTCGACGATCAGCACGTCGATGTCATCAAAGGGCAGCGAGGGGTGGTGACGCTTGGCGGCTCGGAGTAGGGCCTTCTCGCGGTCTGGGATCTCCTCCGGGGCCAGCGCGATGAGGTCCGCTGTCCGGCCATAGCCGTTCTCCATCAGGGCGATGCCCAGTCGCACCTTGCCGGTAGCCAGCACCGCGCGGCCAACCTCAGGGATCACGGTCTGCAGACCCTTCACGCCGGTGGCATGGACCAGCTCCGCCTGGTCTCGCTTCCCGAGCCCGATGCACATCATCTTCATCAGGCCGCTCTCGTAGGTGGCGCGGAAGTCGGTGTGGGGCTTGATCCGGTTCACCACCAGGATGCCGTCGGCGTCGTGGGCGTTGGCGTCCATAAAGACGTCCCAGCCGCCTTCGGTCTTGCCCAGGCTGACGGTCTTCATGGAGGAGCGAATGGGCGCGCCGACCGACTTCTCGGTCACGCCCAAGCTCTCCAGCACGCCGATCTGGCCTTCCGCGGTGGCGCCGCCGTGGCTGCCCATGGAGGGCACCAGGAATGGGTCAGCGCCCAGCTCTCGCACCGCGTCTACCAGGCCCCTCAGCACGGTGCTGAGGTTCGCGATTCCGCGGCTGCCGGCGGTGATGGCGATGCGCTCTCCGGGCCGAACTCGCTTCTGAAGCGAGGCTCTCCGAAGCTCCTCCGCCAGCTTTCCCCCAACGTCGCCAACTTCCCGTGCGTAGAGCTCTTGCCTGATGGGCACCAGGCTGGGCAGCCGATCCGCCATTCCGTCCTCTCCTTCGCCACGCCGCAGCGCCGGCCGGACGATGGTAGGTGCGGTCGCCCGACGCGACAGGTCCTCACTCCAGGATACCACTTGGGGAGGGTCGTAGGGTCGTTGGGTCGTAGGGGAAGGGCCTCAGAAGGTGCCATTGGGTCCCTCTGGTGAAGGGACCTGAGGGACCCAAGGGACGTAAGGGACATAAGCGGACCCTCTGAGG
>DASXUI010000287.1:0-6511 GCA_036504955.1 Armatimonadota bacterium | reverse complement strand
GGGACGGAAGGGACCCAAGGCGAACCCGCCGAGGGCCTTCCCCTACGACCCCACGACCCTACGACCCGCCCCTTAATCCCGCGACCCGCCCACGCTGCCGCGCAGCCAGCATCCCACGCAGACGGGCCGGCTCTCCGAAAGCCTCTTCGACGGGCGGCTCGTCGATCACTCCAGCCCGCTGCCAGGTTAGGCCGGGGCCGATGCTCGGGTATGTAGCTTCTGGTGCCGGCGAAGTCCGAGCCCACCTATTGGCAGCCCGTGTCGGGGAGGACAACCCAGCTTGGGGTCACTGAAGAGGTATCTGCGGAAGCTGGGCCCCGGCCTGATCACGGGTGCGTCGGATGACGACCCCTCGGGGATCGGCACCTATTCGGTCGCCGGCGCGTCGTTGGGCTACTCCACACTCTGGATGGCCCTCTTCACCCTTCCACTGATGTCCGCGGTGCAGCTCATTTGCGCGCGCGTCGGAATGGTCTCCGGCAGGGGGATCGCCAGCGTCGTTCGGAGGCGCTATGGCCTCGCCGTTCTGCTGCCTATGGTCCTGGCGCTTACGGTGGCCAACACGATCAACGCCGGCGCTGACTTGGGCGCCATCGCCTCGGCGCTCGCACTCCTGGCGCCCATCCCGCCCGCGCTCAGCGTGGTGCCGATCTCGTTGACCCTGGTCGCCCTTCAGGTCTGGGGCTCCTATAGGCTGATAGCCAGTGTCTTCCGCTGGCTCACTCTCACGCTCCTCGCCTACATTGGCTCCGCCCTGTTCGCCCATCCCGACGCGCTTGCGGTGGTGAAGGCCACCTTCGTGCCGCACCTGGAGCTCAGCAAGCCCTTCCTGGCCACGGTCGTGGCGATCCTAGGCACTACCATCTCCCCCTACCTGTTCTTCTGGCAAGCGGATCAGGAGGTCGAGGAGGAGACGGCCAAGGGCAGGCATTGGGTCTGGCAGCGTAAGGGCGCGACCAGAGATGAGCTGTCGAGGTCCAAGACCGACGTCTACACCGGGATGCTACTGTCCCAGGTGGTGATGTACTTCATCATCCTAAGCACCGCGGCTACTCTTCACCAGGCGGGCAAGACCAGTATCCAGTCGGCCACTCAGGCCGCCGAGGCGCTCCGCCCTCTGGCCGGAGAGTGGGCGCGGGCCCTGCTGGCTCTGGGCCTAATCGGCGCCGGCTTCCTGGCCGTTCCCATCCTCACCGGCTCCGCGGCCTATGCGGTCTCTGAAGCGCTTGGCTGGCGCTGCGGTCTCGACGAGAGACCGTCCAGAGCTCAGGGTTTCTACGCTGTCATCGTCGGCTCCACCGCCGTCGGAGCTCTGTTGAACTACGCAGGCGTGAACCCCATGACCGCGCTCTTCTGGACGGCGGTGCTGAATGGCCTCGTCGCTCCCCCGCTCCTCGTCGTGATCATGCTGCTTGCACGGGATGAGAAGGTGATGGGAAGACAGGTGAACACTCGTCCGCTCAACGTCCTCGGATGGCTAACGACGGGACTGATGTTCATGGCGGCCATCGGCCTGGCAGTCACCTGGCGATGACCAGCCGCGACCCTACGGTAGCTGCAGCGGCCCGCCTATCGCGCTCACCGACAGCATGAGTAAGCAGAGCAAGCCCCAGCAAACGGCGGCTCGTTCCACCCCCGAGGTGGTGGATCGCAACATCCGCACCCTCGTCGAGCTTCGCCAGAAGGCGGAAGCCCTTCGCACTCCCTCGGAGCGGTTCGCCGAGCAGGTGGGGCGCTATGTGGGCACGATGGGGTTCATCTACCTCCACTTGGCATGGATAGGTGGCTGGATCGCCTGGAACGTGCTCTCGGCGCCCGCGCGCCGCTTCGACGCCTTCCCCTTCAGCTTGCTGAGCACAGTCACGTGCGTAGAGGCCATCGTCCTCTCGACCTTCGTGCTCATCTCCCAGAATCGCATGTCCACGCAGGCCGAACGGCGCGCTGATCTGGACCTCCAGGTGAACCTGCTGGCAGAGCACGAGGTCACTCAGATCCTTGCCATGCTAGAGCAGATCCACCGAGAACTCGGCGTCTCCACGCGAGTTACATCGGAGCTTCACGAGCTCAAACAGGACGTAGCGCCTGAGGCAGTGCTGGAGAAGATTGAAGAGGTAGAGCAAGACGTGGCCGACCTGCAAAAGCAGGTTGACTCCGGTGGCTGCCTATAGCACGAGGGCCCCCTCTCCGGGGGGGGGCCCCCTTGCTTGCATTAGGCAGGAGCCAGTCCCTCAGCTGTCAGGCCGTCAGTCCCCCTTGTCGTGCCCCTCTTCGCGGTGGTGCTTCATCACCGTTCGAGCGGCCACCTCCTCAGCCCGGTCCCCGTAGCGACCCGACCTCTCCGCCGACTCCTTGATATGCTCGTACTGGCGCTGATCCTTGCTGCCAACGCCACGAAGGTGCTTCCCTCTCGGCGTAGTGCCACCTCCTTAGGAGCGCCATCGCTCCCTCCAGAGGGTTACCCCCACGCGCCGCCAGCGAACTGCATCCGAGCCCACCGTCGAGTCCCTCGCGTAACCGCTCACCGTGCCCTTGTCGGGCTACACGCCGGCTTGCGTCACCCGTCCGCCGGTCACCGGTAGGTACGCGCCCGTAACGTAGCTGGAGAGGTCACTGAGGAAGAAGACACACGCCTTGCCGATCTCCTCCGCGCTCCCGTGGCGCCGCAGGGGCAGCGTCTGGGCGAACCCCTTTGACCCTTCGGAGGTCGTGTCTACCTTCTCGTCGGCCATCCACCCCGGGGCAACCATGTTGATTCGAATACCCTCCGGTCCCAGCTCATTCGCGAGCGACCGAGAGATCCCCACGGCCGCGCCCTTGTTGGCCATGTAGACGGACCAGTCAGCGGGCGCCATGTTCCACAGTTCCGTGATGATGTTGACAACCGAGCCGCCGCCCTGACGCCCAAACACGGGCCTCGCGGCCTTCAGGGTGTTGATGACGGCCCGGCAGCCGTAGTCGAAGGAGTTCATGTAGTCCTCCATGGAAGCCTCCTCCAGCTTCCCGCCCTGCCGCCCCCCGATGGCATTGTTGACGACGCCGTCCAGGCGCCCCCACTCCGCCACGATGCCTTCCACCATCGCTCGCACGCTCTCCGCGTCCCGAACGTCTGCCTGGAAAGCCTTCGCCTTGCCGCCCGCGGCGCGTATGTCCGCTGCCACTGCCTCCGCCTTGTCCGCGCTGCTGGCGAAGTTCACGGCCACCGTCGCGCCCTCGCGGCCCAGCACCCGACAGATGGCGGCGCCGATGCCCCTCGCCCCGCCCGTCACCAGCACAACCTGATCCTTTAGAAGCATTGCCATCCATCCTTCCGCACGCAGGAATCGCCGATCCCAGCCCCATTCAAGCCGCGCCGCCCCTCCCCCTTCCGCCGTCACCTGAGGCCGCCCGAGCTTCACGGCCGGCGCGGCGAAGGACCACCCGGACCCTAGCCCAACACGCCTCACCGTGGCCGCTCCGGCAGGACTCACCCCTACGGGAATGAATACGACTCTGTACAGCCGACCAGGACTTCTCGCCGCAACCTTCGAGCACGAAGGAGCCCTGCGCCCAGAACCACCGAGCCCCAGACAAGCGACCCAGGGCTGAGGAGACCGTCGGAACGTGGCAATCAGGACAGCCGTGATAGGCCTGGCATGGGCGGGTCAGCAGCACGTGGAGCGCATCCTGCTGCATCCCGACTCCGAGCTGGCCGCCGTCTGCGACCTGGTGCCCGAACTGGCCCGCTCCACCGGCGAGCGCCTGGATGTGCCCTCCTTCATCAGCGTGGAGGAGATGCTGCACGCCGTCCGCCCAGACGCGGTCGTGGTTGCGACACCACCCAGAAGCCATGCCCCGCTCACCCAGGCGGCCGCAGCCCTCGGCTGCCACGTCTTCGTGGAGAAGCCGATGGCGTCCACTCTGGAGGCATGCGACGCGATGATCGCGGCCTATGAGTCGGCCGGCCGGGTGCTGATGGTGGGACACAAGAAGCGTTTCTGCACGGCCTTCCGACGCCTGAAGGAGCTGCTGGACGGGGAGCTGGGGCGGCCCGGACTCTTCATCTACCGCTACCCGCACCCCTATGTCTCCGAGAAGGACTGGTTCTGGGACGAGGAGGACGGCGGCGGCCCCCTGCTGGAGAACGCCGTCCATGCCGCGGACCTGCTGAACTGGCTCTTCGGCCCCACCGCAAGCCTGTCGGTCGAAGCCAGCGGCTTCCTGTTTCCCCACCGGGCGCCCCAGTGGAACTGCGCGTCGATGGCCCTGAGGATGGAGTCCGGCTGCATCGGCACCCTGACGGCCGGCATGGTATCGGTGCCCGGCATGCAGTTCGAGGACCTCTACGTGGCCGCCGAGGGCGGCGTGGCCCAGGTCTATGGCGACTTTGACAACCCGGAGTCCCTGCGCTTCTGTCAGCGCGGCTCGGTGGCAGAGGTCCAGGAGGAAGCCTTCACCGGCGACCCCTTCCTGGCGGAGCTGCACCACTTCCTAGCCTGCATCCGAGACGCCAGCCGCCCCCTAACCGGCGGCCCCGAAGCCCGCGCCGCCGTAGAGCTAGCCCTCCGATGGAAGTCCGCCGCCAGAGGGAATCTGTAGCAAGCGAACGTCACCACCAAGGCACGAGGACACCAGGAACCGCCTCACCACAGAGGCACAGAGGCACAGAGGCACACAGAGGGAACCAAGCTTAGGTCTTCTTGGTGTCTTCGTGTATCGCGCGCAAGCGCACGACTCTTGGTGGTGGCTCTTCCATGCTAAGGGCTCTTCCCTGTGCCCCTCTGTGTCTCTGTGCCTCTGTGGTAGGGCGGTTACTAGGATCCTGGTGTCTTGAGAGTTGGCGCACCCCCGCAGTGAGGAGAAACGCGATTGCCTGAGATAGCACTGGAAGAGGTTGAGTGGCCGCAGTTTGGGATGCCCGTGGAGATCCCGAAGATAGGTCGCGCGGAGTATGAGAGCCGCATCTCCGAGACGCTGGAGCGTATGGCGGCCGTGGGCCTCACGCATCTGCTGGTCTACGGCGACCGCGAGCACTTCGCCAACCTGTGCTACCTAACGGGCTACGACCCCCGCTTCGAGGAGGCACTGCTCATCCTTAGCCTCGAGGACGCGCCCATGCTCCTCGTCGGCAACGAGGGCTCCGGCTACGTGGGCATCAGCCCGCTGGACCTGGATGTCCGCCTCTACCAGCCCTTCAGTCTGCTGGGCCAGCCACGTTCCGCCAGCCCGCCTCTCCGCCGACTGCTGGGATCTCGGGGCATCGGCCCCACCAGCCGCGTGGGCGTGGCCGGCTGGAAGTACTTCACCGCGCAGGAGTCGGAGGAGCCCGCCCTCTGGCTGGAAACCCCCGCCTATCTGGCAGATACGCTGAGGGAGCTGACCGGCGCCCGAGAGCGGGTGATCAACGCCACGGGCATCTTCATGAACCCGCTGGACGGCCTGCGCCTCTTCAACTCCGTGGACCAGGTCGCCTTCCTGGAGTACGCCGCCACCCGCACCTCCGAGGGTGTCAAGCGCGTCCTGTGGAATCTCAGCCCCGGCCAGCGCGAGTACGAGCTTGCCCGCCACTACCACTGTGACGGCCTGCCGCTGTGCTGCCACACCATGCTCAGCGCCGGCTCCCGCGCCCGCATGGGCCTCGCAAGCCCCGGCGACCGCCGCATCAAGCTCGGCGAGCCGATGACCACCGCCCTGGGCCTTAACGGCTCCCTCACCGCCCGCGCCGGCTTCGTGGCCCGCGACGAGAACGACCTCGACCACGAGCAGCGCGGCTACCTCCGCAACTTCGCCGGCACCTACTTCGGCGTGGTGGCGCAGTGGTATCGCACCCTCGCGCTGGAGGTCGCCGCCGGACTGATGTATGAGGCCGTGATGGCGATGGTCCCGAAGCAGACCTGGGAGCCCGCCCTGAACCCCGGCCACTACATCCACCTGGACGAGTGGGTCAGCACGCCCTTCTACGATGGCTCCAGCATCACCCTCAAAAGCGGCATGGCCCTGCAGGTGGACATCATCCCCGTCTCCAAGGGCCCCTACTGGCTGGCGAACACGGAGGATGGAGTGGTCTTGGCCGACGAGACCCTGCGCTCCGAGATCCGCCGCCGCTTCCCGGAAATGTGGCAGCGCTTCCAAGCCCGCCGCAGCTTCATGCAGCGCGTCCTGGGCCTGGACCTCGCCCCCGAGATCCTGCCCCTCTCCAACACCCCCGCCCTCTTCCCGCCCTTCCTGCTCAGCCCAGAAAAGGTGCTGGTGGTGAAGAGGTAGGTCGCGAGGAACTGCCCCACCACAGAGGCACAGAGGACACAGAGGGGCACAGAGAAGGGCAAGGGCTGTGGCAAGGAAGGGCCACCACGGAGGCACCAAGACACCAAGGAGGGCTTGGGGGTGGTGGGACTGAGGTGAGGGCGCCGCGTACTGGCTTGCGTGCGCCGGTTAGTGGGCCACGCCCTCACGCACGTCCAGTGAGCTGAAGAGCTCTCCGTACCCAAATCGAAGCTTCTTCGAGAGTTCCCTGGGCTTCCACACGCGCAGCCCC
>DASXUI010000286.1:0-6898 GCA_036504955.1 Armatimonadota bacterium | reverse complement strand
TGGGTGAAGTTGAGGGCCGTGCGCTCCGCCATCAACAGCGCGCGAGAGTAGCCTTCCACGGAGAAGATCAGGTCGCCCTTCTCGACGTCGGCGCCCTCGCGGCACAGCGCCTTGAAGGAGACCTCGGAGTCCAGGTACAGGAAGGCCGCCTTGGCGACCGGGAGGCCGCAGACGCGGCCGGGCTGCTTGGCGACGGCCACGGCGCGGCCCAGGGCCTTGCGCGGGATGGTGGCTTCGGTAGTCACATCGCCCCAGGCCAGGTCTTCATTGAAAGCGGGCGCCAAGGCCGCGTCTATCCAAGATTCCAGTAGCTGCATAGGCTCTTTCGGTGAACGGGTCGTTGGGTCGTTAGGTCATTGAGTCGTTGGGAGGGGCCTCAGAAGGTGGGGGCCAGGAGACCCGCCGGACGATTAGGGCCGGGCGGCGGCGCCGGGCGCCAGGGGTTGTTACCCCCTGGCATAGGAGCGCCGCTTTTTGGGCTCTTACCGTCCGACAGGTCTGACCGGTCCGACTCGTCTGACAGATCCCCAGCCCCCCACCCCCTAAGGCCCTTCCCCTACGACCCAACGACCCTACGACCCGTCTTCTCAGGTAGGTTGTACCAAAGGGCCCAGCGCGGCGGTAACCGCACTGGGCCATCGGGTAGCAACACTGACTGCACGGTGAACGGAGGCGCCCTGAAGGCAGGGCGGATCCGGCTTGGCCCCGAGCTACTGGACCGTCAGGCCACCGGGCGACAGCCGCGCGTAGAGCGGCTTCGGGTTGCCCAGCGTGGCATCAGCGACGCCGATACCACCCAACTCCAGTCGGTAGAAGGCCCCCGTGGGGGCCCCCGACGGCAGCCGGAAGCGGGCGGTCAGCAGGGTGCCGTCGCCGGTGACGCCGGTCTGGGTCACCACCACGAACTGAACCTTGCCGGTCTCCTCGTTCGCGTCCAGGATCACGTCGCTGGGCTGGGGTGCCGTGCCGGTGAAGCCCTGCAGCACGGGGGTGGCACTCACCAGGAAGGGAAGAGGGGCTCCCGGAGTGCTGCGGACGAAGGAGAAAGTGCCCTGGAAAGCGGCGAGCTTCTTGGCGCCCTCCACGCGGAGGGGAACGTCGAACTCATCGCCTGCCTTGGCGTTCACCTGCGGAAGCACCAGCAGCACGCTGTCCGAGGGCAGCGGCTGCTTGTCGGGTACGGTGATCCCCAGGGGTTTGGTGCCTCCGCACCCAGCCAGTACCACGCTCAAGAGGCAGAGGGCGGCGACGCGCTCCCAACGCCGCCGCCGAAAGGCGGATCGACACTGGAGGTCGTGGGTCATAGGCTCACGCATCGTCGCCCTCTGCTCTGGCATAGACTAGGCCTTCACCTTACCGGCGGGGGCTGAGGTGACCATCTCGGGCTGAGGCCGCTTGCTGAGCATAACGGCGCCGGCCAGGAAGACCACGCAGACCACCACGATGGCGGTGCGGACCGTGACAGACATCGGAGCGATGGCCATCGGGGCGATCAGGATGCCGACCAGGTTCATAACCTTGATCATCGGGTTCAGAGCCGGGCCAGCGGTATCCTTGAAGGGGTCGCCGACGGTGTCGCAGATAACGGCCGCCTTGTGGTTGTCCGTACCCTTGCCGCCGAAGAGACCTTCCTCGATCTTCTTCTTCGCGTTGTCCCATGCGCCGCCGGAGTTGGAGAGCAGCACGGCCATGAGCTGGCCGACCACGATGGCGCCCGCCAGGTAGCCGCCAAGAGCGGAGGCGCCCTTCATGGGGTCGCCGTAGCCCAGGCCGAAGGCCACCAGGATGGGAGTGAAGACCGCCAGGATGCCGGGGCCAAGAAGCTCCTTCTGAGCAGCCGCCGTAACGATGTCCACGCACACCGCGTAGTCAGGCTTCTGCGTTCCCTTCATGATGCCGGGGAACTCACGGAACTGACGACGGACCTCCTCCACCAGCATCGTCGCCGCGCGGCTGACCGCGTTGATGGCGAAGGCACAGAAGAGGAAGGGAACGGCGGCGCCGATCAACATGCCGATGAAGACCTCGGGCACGTCAACGCGGATGCCGGTGCTCGCCAGATTGGCGTCCTCCAGGAAGGAGTGGAACAGCGCGGTGGCCGCGATGACCGCGGTAGCGATCGCGAAGCCCTTGGTCAGAGCCTTGGTGGTGTTGCCGACGGCGTCCAGCTTGGCGACGATGTTGCTGGCACGGGGATCGGCGGTCTCAAGGGCGCCGGACATCTCGAAGATGCCGTTGGCGTTGTCGGAGATGGGGCCAAAGGTGTCCATGGCCAGGATGTAGCCGGTAGTGGTCAACAGACCCAAGCCCGCGAGAGCCACGCCGTAGGACGCCATGACCGCAGAGCCCTGGAAGATAAGCACGGAGCCGAAGATGGTAACCGCGATCGCCAGGATAGCCCATACGCTGGACTCCAGGCCGGCGGAGAAGCCGGTGAGGATCATGGTCGCGGGGCCGGTGCGAGAGGAGTCCGCGATGTCGCAGACGGGCTTCTTCTCAGTAGAGGTGAAGTACTCGGTCAGGCGTCCGATGACGAGCGCAAGGATGATACCCATCAGGGTAGCGCCGAAGTAGGAGGCCCAGCCGTAGCCGCCCACGCCGTTCATGTAGAAGTAGCTGACGCCGCCGAAGCCGACGGTTGCCACGGCCGCGGAGATCCAGAAGCCCTGGTTGATGGGCTGCATGGGGTCCATGTCGTCGCGGTCCTCACCGCGCACCAGGTAGGTGCCGATGATGGAGGCGAAGACGCCGACCGCGCGGACGAGCAGCGGGTACATGATAAGCTTCAAAGTCAGCGAGGCCACGGTGGGGTCGGTCATCGACAGGTGGTTGGCGGTCGCGTAGGCACCACCACCGGCGGCGCCGAGGATGATGGCGGCGACCAGGGTGACCTCGTAGGACTCGAAGACGTCCGCGGCCATACCGGCGCAGTCGCCCACGTTGTCGCCCACGTTGTCGGCGATGGTGGCCGGGTTGCGCGGGTCGTCCTCAGGGATACCCGCTTCAACCTTACCGACCAGGTCGGCGCCCACGTCAGCGGCCTTGGTGAAGATGCCTCCACCGACGCGCATGAAGAGGGCTGCCAGGCTTCCACCGAAGCCGAAGCCGACCAGTACCTTCATGGCGTTCTCTTTGAACACCAGGAAGATGATGGTCGCGCCCAGCAGTCCGAGGCCGACGGTGAACATGCCGGAGACGGTGCCGGACTGGAAGGCGGTCTCAAGAGCACCCTTGAAGCTGGTGAGGGCGGCGTTGGCGGTGCGGACGTTGCCTCGCACGGCCAGCCACATGCCGATGTAGCCGGCGGCGTAGGAGGCGCCCACGCCCAACAGGAAGGCAATGGCCAGTCCGACGGCGAGGCTGGAGCCATAGACTCCGCTATACATGAAGTAGAGGCCGATCGCGATGATCACGACTAGGCCGATCATGGCCTTGACCTGGCGTGCCAGGTAGGCCATGGCTCCACTCTCAATGGCAGCCGCCACGTTGATCATGCTCTCGGAGCCGGGGCTCTGCTTCTGAATCTTCACCACCAGGTAAAGACCATAGAGCAGTGCAACTATGGCTGAGAACAGAACAAAGTAGAGGACGTTCATCTCGAACTGACCCAGCTTCGGGAGAACTATGCTGCCCTCCGCCGCGTGGGCCGCCGTTGGGAGAAGAAGAACCCCCAAGAGCGCACACAAGACTCTCACAAATGACCTTCCTTTCGCTGTCTCTCAGAAAGGGAGGGGCCGATGGGTAGGTTTGCCCCTTCGAACACGATGGTAAACTGAGGTTGCCTATTAGCGAGCGTACTGACGCTGTGTCTGCGTAAGGGCGCTCCACCAGGGAGCACCGTAACAATCCACGAGCCCGCCCGGCTAGCCCGCGCTTTGGTGACAGGCTTGGGGACCCCCACGCCATGCATGACGCACAAGCGCCTCGTGCGTAGTGCGGGCTGGATCCCCGCCTAACGGGTCTTGTCCTGTGGCGTGTGAATGCACCCAGGAACCGGTTCTGCGTCAGCCCTGTGAAGGCACTGACTGGCGCACGGCCGCCCGGCCTCCTGGTGACGACCGCGAGGTGCCCAGGCACCATGACACTCCGTTCCTTGTTCGGTCCCCGCCTTTCCCTCCCCTCCCCTGAGGCCGCTCGCGATCTTCGGGAGGGCTCTCGAGAGGAGACACTCAGCACCAAGGAGGCTGCATGCCACGGTCCAAGAAGCGCATAGGTCTGGTTGGCTACGGCGGCTACGGCCGCTTTCTAGTGGAGTCGTGGAAGGGACTGCCGGGTGCGGAGGTGGTGGCGTTAGCCGGTAGGGACATCGACCGCGTCCGCCAGACGGCTCTGGAGCTCGGCGTCCCCAAGTCCTACAGGGGCTACGAGAAGCTGTTGGCGGACCCGGAGATCGAGGTCGTGGTGATCGCCAGCCCGCCCGCCACGCACGCGGAGATTGCCGTTGCGGCCGCCGAAGCCGGCAAGCACCTCTTCTGCGAGAAGCCCCTGGCAACCACCCTCGAGGACGGCGAGCGCATCCGGCGCGCCGTGGACCACGCGGGAGTGAGCTTCTGCATGGGCTTCGTGCTCCGCTACAACCCGCTCTTCCGTTGCCTGAAGCAGGTGGTGTGCGAGGGGCTTCTGGGGGAGCTTCACCGGGTGGACTTCACCAACTTCGCCGGCGATGAGAACCTGCCGCCCGATCACTGGTTCTGGCGCCTGGATCAGTCCGGCGGCATACTGGTGGAGCATGGAGTCCACTTCTTCGATATCTATACCTGGCTCTCCGGCAGCCCTGCCTCCAGCGTCACGGGGCACCGCACCGTGCGCGCCGGGACGCCACAGGAGGACCGCGTGCTCGCTACCGTGGAGCACCGCAACGGCATGCTGGCGACCTACTACCACGCCTTCGACAAACCCTCCCGCCTGGAGCGCACCTCCTGCCTGCTGGGCTTCGACCAGGGGTACCTACGGGTGGACGGGTGGATCGCGCTGGCGGTCGAGGTGGACGCCGTGGTGAACGCCACTCAGTGGCGGCGCCTCTCCGAGCTGCTTCCGCCGCCCGAGCAGGAGGACGCGGCCACCCCGGTGCCGGCGGACCAGCGGAAGGCCCGCGGCGGCGGCCGCGACTACGAGCTGGACTGGGTGTTGCGCTACCGCCACGCCCTGAGCGAGGACAAGCAGACCATCTACCGCCAGTGCGTCCGGGACGCCCTAACGGACCTGCTCCAGTCCATCGACAACCCCAACCACACGATCACAGCGGACCTAGCCTCGGGACTAGAGAGCCTGCGCATCGCGACAGCGGTGTGAGAATGGGTCGTAGGGTCGTAGGGTCGTAGGGTCGTAAGGTCGTAGGGGAGGGCCTCAGGGGGCGCGGCCTGGCGGATCCGGCGTTAGGTGTGCCCAGCGGCCAACCACCCGACGGTGAATCGCCGGGCTCAGGGGCTCAATCCTCCTGAAAGGAGGGTTCTGGACCCAGTGTGCACCTTTGGTTCAGAACCCCGGTTCAGCGGGATTGAGCCTCGGAGCCCGGCGATTCACCGCCGGGCGGACCGCCGCCGGGCACATACTACCGTCCTCCTGCCCGACCGCGCCCCCTGAGGCCCTTCCCTACGACCCTACGACCCGCCCTCAAGGAATCAGGCCGGCGATTCGCTTCAGCAGACGCACGGCGTCCATCACGCCTAGGACGCCGTTGCCGTCCACGTCGGCGGCCAGGCGCTGGGCATCGGTGGGCACTATGAGGCCAATGACCATCTTCAAGATACCGACCACGTCCTTGACGGTCACGGAGCCGCTGCCGTCCACGTCGCCGATGGCGAGAGACCCGAGGGTCACCGCTTCGGACACGGTCTTGAGGAAGCCGGCTTGGTTCATGGCGGTAAGGCGCAGGCGGTAGGGGCCGGAGGCCAGCGAGGTGGTGTCCCACAGACCTAGCAGGCCATCTTTCACTACCTCGGTGCCGAGAGCCACCTTCCAGTAGGCGCTGGGGGACTCGCCCTTTCCGTACTCCAGCAGGTAGAAGTACAGGCCGTTGTTGTGGGGGTCGTCATCGGCGGCCGTGCCGGTCACCTGAATCACTCCGGTGGCGGAGCCGCCCGCGCCCGGAGACGTGATTCGCACGGTGGGGGCGGTGGGCGCCTGCCCCGTGGGCAGACCCTGGGGCGCGATGAGGATATCGCCGGCGCTGCTGGTGTAGGGGATGTTCCTGTAGTCCGGGCCCACCACGAACTTGGGTGCCAGGGACATCAGGTAGTGGGTGCCGGGCGCCGCGGTCTCGGGGATCCGAAGGTTGAGGCCCATCGCCTGCCCCTCGGGGAAGCTGCCTCCCGTCACCCAGCAAAGCATGAACTCACCGGTAGCGGAGTTCACGTCTACTGAGGTGGGGACTCCGTCCTGCGTTGGCGTGGTAGTGACTGACTCTAGCACGGGCAAAGGCTGCCCCTGGGGGTCGGATTCGCTCTTCAGGATCACCTGAAGGCCGCCCACCTTGGTGAAGTTCTGGGTCAACAGGGGTAGGGTAACGCGGACACCAGGGCGCACGTTCACCAGTGCACCCAGGTCCATCCGAAGCGGGTTTTCGGCGGGCACCACAGCGTCCGCGAAGCTGGCCCGGGAGCCCAGCAGTGCGAGAAGTGTTACCACCAGTCCTACAGTGAGTTTGGGGCGAGTTGGGGTGTGCAACAGGTACCTCCTTGTAAGCCCTCCAATGGCGCATGCCTATTATAGGCACATCAACGCTTGTTGCACACCGTGGCCGCCCGCTCCCCGACGTGCCATTGGCAAGGTGCGGGGGGCGGGTGAAGAGCCTGAAGAGGCGAATAGGCGAACTAAGCCTCGGTAGGAGGGAGGAGGGTGCGATCAGGGGAGTGGGCGCCAGGCGGCGCCGTGGGTGTTGCCCACGGCTGATGTAGAG
>DASXUI010000285.1:0-5453 GCA_036504955.1 Armatimonadota bacterium | reverse complement strand
CGCTCTTCTCGTCGCTGGAAGACGCGGCGGCCATCGTCACGCGCATCCTGGGAGCCGGAATCCTGCCCTCGGTGCTGGAGTTCATCGACAGGCTAGGTATCCACTGCCTCGAAGAGGCGTGGTCCCTGGGTCTGCCGGACGGGGTGGAGGCGCTGGTTCTCATCGAGTGCGACGGGCATCCTTCGGCGGTGGAGGCGGAGGCCGTGGCCGTGTGCGAGCTCTGCGCGGCTGGCGGCGCCACCTCCGTGGAGCGGGCGACAAGCCCCGAGGCGCGGGATCGGCTCTGGCGCGCCCGGCGTTCTGTCTCGCCCGCGTTGTCCCGGCTCAGGCCCTGCAAGCTGGGCGAGGACATCTCCCTGCCCCGGGCCGCCATCGTGCCCATGGTGCGCCGCATCCAGGAGATCGCGGAACGGTTCGACGTGGTTCTGCCGACCTTCGGGCACGTAGGGGACGGCAATCTGCACCCTAACCTGCTCTTTGACCCCCGGGACGAGGCCGAGGTCGCGCGCGTCCATCAGGCCGCGGAGGCCCTCATCCGGGCCGCCGTGGAGTTGGGAGGGACTCTCTCCGGCGAGCACGGCATCGGGCTGCTCAAGCGGGAGTACCTGCCCCTGGCCGTCGCACCAGAGAACCTTGCCCTCTACCGCCGTATCAGGGCCGCCTTCGACCCTCACGGCCTGATGAACCCCGGCAAGGTGTACGCCTAACCCGCAAAATGCACGAGGTGCTTGCGCGTCGTGCATGGCGCGGGCTTCCACGCGCTCTCCTGAACAACGCAGGCTAACCCCCTTGAGGCGGTGAGGATCGCGGCCGCGGACCCAGGCACGCTGACTCAACGCGTCAGCCATGGCACTGGCCGCGCACGCGTGCCGGCGCCGCCCATCCTAGCGTCGTCCGGACGAAGCGCCTCGTACCGGCGACCTGGCCGTCCCGCCCGCTAGGAAGGTGGGCCTGGGAGCGTCAGCAGGAACTCCTCGCTCGACGGCGTGGTCACGGCCGTTCGGAGCTGAGCCCGGAGCACTACGAGGTCGTCGATCCCTGCTACCCGGTCGCGAATCGTCGGGGGAACAGCACCGAAGCGTGCCTCCAAGGCATCAATAACGGCCTCGCGAGCGTTAGTGACCGCTCCCTCCTCCAGCCCCTCGCGGCGGCCTCTCCGGTAGCCCACTCGCTCAAATGACGTAACGTACGGCACGGCGTCCTCCTGCTCCAGGCGAACCAGTTCAGCTTCCAGGCGTTCCTCGAGTGGTTCCGGCAGCTCCACGATCCAGTCTAGGAAACGCAGCAGCTCCCCGATCCGCTCCCGAGGGTATCCCCGATGGAACAGAGCTCTTACAAGTGACAGCTTTCCCTGGTAGCGCTCCTCGAGTGGCCTTCGGCGCCTGAGGGCCTCCAGCGCGGCCAGCAGAACAAGCGAGAAGGGGTTGGTGCTGGCCTCTGGCTCCTCCTTACGGCCCTCCCAGTCCAGCAGCTTAGCGACGGGGAAACTCAGGCTGAGAGTGCATCCCAGCACAGTATACTCGAAGCTGCCGGGGCGCCAAAGGGGGCTGTCGTCCGTGAGGAGGGCGAGGCTGGCGACTTGGCGGTCGTAGCGGTCCTGGATGCGGTAGTGGTACACGTACATCCGCTGAGGGAAGGTGGGGTCGGGCCGGCCCTGAACCTCGATGTGAACCAGTACCCAGGCCTCCTCCCCGCCCAGGAGCCAGACCTTCAGCAGCTTGTCAACGCTCCGGCGGCCCCGCCGAGTCCCTCTAGCGATGCGCCGCAGTTCCGCGTCCAGGGGCTCGTAGTGATGGCTCCAGTCAATTCCCTGCGCCGCCTGGGGGAACAGCAGCTCCAGGAACTCACGGAAGTACCGGTCCAGGACCTCCTTCCAGGCGCCGTCTTGGTCTGCCCGCCGTCGCGCCATCGCCGCTTCCCCCCTTCCGCCTCCTTTTGGTCTGGCTCCCGGGCCCAATGGCCGCCCGTCCAACCCTTGGACCGATTGCTGGCTGTGCCTTCGCCAGATCCCTTGCCGGATCCTCTTGTCCGATAGGGTGCACATAGGTAGACACCGATCAGACCCGATGCTTCGATAGTCGCTTGCCCTCGCGCCGCGCCGGCCGCCTAGGGGTAGGGCTACCGGGCCGTTCTGGGTCGCACCCGGCAGACCTGGGAGTACCGGCGTGAGGCTCCAAGCGACCGCTGTCACGACGGCATGGGCGCGATCAGGGCTTGGGTGCCAGGTGTTCGGCCGTCCGCCTGGAATGCTGACTCAGTGCCGCTTGGCGATGCGCCAGGCCGGCGCGTCGTGCCCCACCCTTACCGTTCGATGTGAGTCAGGCCCTTGGGAGGCTGTTGATGCTTGAGGATCTGGAGAAGGCGAAGCAGTACGAGGCACGGCGGAGCTCCAGCGAGAACCCCGTCGACCGCGACAACAACAACGACGACTGCAAGGTGATCCCGCCCGGCGAGACGCTGGCCATCGCCGAGCTGGAGGGCCCGGGCCGCATCGCCCACATCTGGATCACCCTGGGCAGCCGGGAGTGGCTGCACGGCAGGAAGATCGTGCTGCGGATGTACTGGGACGGGGAAGCTGATCCCAGCGTTGAAGCACCCATCAACGACTTCTTCTGTCAGGGGCACGGCATGAACGTGGAGGTGAACTCCATGCCCATCCGTGTTACGGGGGATGGCGGCGCCCGCAACTGCTACTTCCCCATGCCCTTCCGTAGGTCCGCGCGGGTGGAGGTGGCGAACGAGGGCGAAATGCCCGTCACCATCTACTGGTACGTGGACTGGCAGAAGCTGGAGGGCCTGCCGGAAGACTCCCTCTACTTCCACGCCCGCTACCGCCAGGAGTACCCCTGCGAGAGCGGCAAGGACTACGTCTTCCTGGAAGCCGAAGGCAGGGGGCACTTCGTGGGCTGCAACCTGTCCATTCGCTCCCACGAGCGTCTCTGGTGGGGTGAGGGTGACGACCGCTTCTACATCGACGGCGATCCGGAGCCGACGCTGGCGGGCACTGGCTCGGAGGACTACTTCTGCGAGGCTTACGGCATCCGCAAGCGCGATGGGCTCTTCTACGGCTGCACGGTGCTGGACGACACTTGGGAGGAGGCCTACGGTCGCACCACGGCCTACCGATTCCATATCCCGGACCCGGTGCCGTTCAAGCGATCGCTGAAGGTTGCCATCGAGCACAAGGCCTGGGTGGTTCTGCCCAGCGGCAAGTGGTACCACTTCGCGGAGCGCTCCGACGACTACTCCAGCGTGGCCTACTGGTACCAGACGGAGCCGCACAAGCCCTTCTTCGCCCTGCCCCCAGTGACGGAGCGCCTCTATCCTGCGGTGCCGACCCTCGAAGCGGAAAGCCTGCCCCATCCCCAGCCAATGGGCGGCGAGGTGGCCGTCCAGAAGGGGGAGTGGAGTGGCGGCGCGCAGCTCTTCTTCACCCCACAGGACAGCAACGCATTCCTGACGCTCACCTTCCCCGTCGAGAAGGCCGGCGACTACAGCGTTGCCGTGAACCTCACCAAGTCCAGCGACTACGGGATCTACCAGGTCCTGCTTGATGGGCTGGAGCTCCGCCGGGTGGACCTCTACTCCCCATCACTCGCCACCACGCTGGCTCGGTCGGAGTTCGGGCACCTGGCTGCCGGTCGGCATACCCTCACCTTCCGCTGCGAGGGCAAGAACCCCGCCTCCGCCTCCTACTTCCTGGGCGTCGACAACATTGAGCTGAGGCCAGTGCTGCCGAGGCCCGAGAGGGAGGGGTAGGGCGGGCAGGTGAGGAGGTGAAGAGGCCGGGCGCTCGATAGAGTGTCGCGGCCTCGTTCCGAAGGGGTGTTGCGCTGGGCTTGGGGGTGGGTGACGGGTAGGTTACATGCTGGTCTTAGGGTGTGGCCCCTCACTGCATCCGTGGGGACTCGTCTTGCAGCATCCGGCACAGGCACATAGAAGGGACAGCGCCAACAGGAGGAGGTAGAGGGTACGCCAGGTCGTTGTCTTCATACGTCCTGCTTCTCGCTCTTGCCTCGTGCCCCCTCCTGGGGCGCGCCCACCCATGGCCCGCGGTCCGGGAGAACCGTTGGCTTAGTAGTTGGGCTTCAGGGAGACCGTCCTGATCTGCCAGGGGGTCAGGGCCAGAGCGCCGGTGAAGGGGGACAGAGGGGCGCCAGCCAGGTCTACGACGTGGGCCTCTCCTGAGCCCTCAACTGCCAGCGAAGCCGTGCCCTTGCCACCCTGGTACTCGTAGAAGCGGGCAAGGACGCGGCCGTTCTCCGGGTAGAGGGCGGAGAGGACGGTACCCTTGCCGCCAGCACGGATGGGCTGGAGCGTAGCTCCCAGGTCGCCCTTGCCGGGAGCCGTGGCGAGGGCGAGCGGGGGCAAGTTGTACTCCAGCGCCCGGCGGTGCACGTCAGCCTTCTTCCAGCTCCCCTCGAAGGGGAGGACCGACCACTCGTAGCTGTAGTCGCCCTTCAGGATGCGAGTCCCCCACACGTAGTACATGGAGTAGGCCAGGGGCAGGGAAAAGGCTCCGTCCTTCTCTCGCACGGCCCCCATGGTGCCCCGGTTCAGGTACGCCAGGCCCCGCGCCTTGTCCGCCAGCGCCGTCCAGTAGAGGCCCTGAACGTAGGCGTCCGGCGTCTCCGCGATGGCGAAGGGCAGGTCGCGCACGCCCGTCGCGTCCTGAGCCAGGGCGGGGTAGACCTGGAACCGCAGCTTGTCCTCGTGGATGAAGGGCGACACGCCGTCGCGTTCGTCCTTGCTGAGGCGGCCGATCCTCTGGCTGTTGAAGCTGAACTGGGCGCGGCAGTCGATGCGAGGGGAGTCGGCCCTGAAGGTGAGCTCCAGCGCATAGGGGATGCCGCCGATGTCGCCCTTCTCCCGCGCGATGGCCCAGGGCGCGCCGTCCGGGCCGGCCTCGAGGGCCCACTTGCCCGTGGACTGCCGCTCTTCGCCGTCGATGCGCCCCGCGAAGGCGAAGCTCCGGTGCCCCGCCTGAAGCAGCGACCGGCCGCTCTTGGCGTCAACCAGGGCCTCCAGCCCGCCCTGGCGGCTGAGCCGCACCTTGGAGTAAGGGGTCGTTAGCTCGAGACCCGCCGCGTCCACGGTGATGCGCGAGGCGGCATCTGCCGAAGCCTTTTCGGCGGGTACCACGGAGTAGGCCGCCACCTGAAGACCCTTCAGGTCTGTCGCGAAGCGGACGCGCGCCGACCTCAGCGTGCCATCAGGGTGCCGCTCCTCGGAGAGCAGCGTCGTGGGGACCGCCTTGCCGCCGCGCTTCAAGAGGATTGCCCGCGCGGCGCCTTGCGGCAGGCTCACTGTGGTTTCCACCCACTCCTTGCGCTGCCAGGACAGGGGGTTAAAGACGGTGACCTGGGCGAAGCCCCGCGTTCTCATCCGGGCGGCGAGGGCCCGCAGAGACGCCTCCGTGACCTTGTCCGAGGCCGCGATGGAGGCCGGCAGGT
>DASXUI010000284.1:0-5146 GCA_036504955.1 Armatimonadota bacterium | reverse complement strand
AACCTGCTGCTGAACTGGGCGGAGACCGACAACCACAAGACCCTGGTCGCCGCGGCCATGGGCTACGGGCACTGCGTGGTATGCCAGACGCCCATCGACGTGAACATGGCGAAGCAGCTCAACATCCTCGCCACCAACCTGGGACTGGCGCCTGACCGCATCATCATCGATCCGCTGACCGGCGGGTTGGGCTACGGCCTCGAGTACACCTACTCCGTGATGGAGCGCATCCGGGTCGCGGCGTTAACCGGCGACTCGATGCTTCAGATGCCGATGCTGGTGACGCCCGGCTATGAGACCTCGCGCAGCCGAGAGGTGAAGGCCCACGTGGACCAGGATGGCTGTCCTGGGCCTCGTGCGGCGCTGGTGGAGGTCGCGGCCGCCATGAGCCTGCTGAACGCGGGCGCCGACCTGTTGGTGCTCTACCATCCGCTCTCGATCCGCACGGTGCTTGCGAAGATCCGGGAGATGACCCCCTGTGAACACGTGCCGCCCGAAGGCGGTGGCAAGGAGGTCGGCAACTCCGTCTCCGTCGGGGAGGGTCGGCGTGGCGTTCCGGTGGAGGTGCGCTGACATGGCGATGACTGGACTGGACATCTTCAAGCTGCTCCCCAAGACGAACTGCAAGGAGTGCGGGGTGCCGACCTGCATGGCCTTCGCCATGAAGCTGGCGTCCAAGAGCGCGGAGCTCTCGGCCTGCCCCTACGCCTCCGAGGAGGCCCAGGAGAAGATTGGCGCGGCCAGCAGGCCGCCCATGCGCACGGTGACCCTGGGGCCCGCCGAGCGACCCGTCGTGCTGGGCGGCGAGACCGTCATGTTCCGCCACGAGAAGACGTTCGTTCACCCAACGGCCATCGCGGTGTCGCTGCCGGACACTCTGCCCGTCGAGGAGCTGCGCTCCCAGGCGGCCGCCATCGCCTCCTATTGCCTCGAAAGGGTGGGGGAGGAGCTTCGGGTGGACCTGATCCTGGTGGACAACGTCTCCGGCGACCCGACTACCTTTGTTGAGGCGGTGAAGGCTGTTCGGTCGGCGGCGGCCTGCGGCCTGGTGCTGAAGAGCGAGTCGCCGCGAGCCCTCCGAGAGGCCGGCGAGCAGCTACAGGGTGAGCGCCCGCTCCTCTACTGTGCTACACCGGTCAACGCGGACGCCCTCGCGGAGGTGGCGAAGCTGCTGAAGGCCCCCCTGGTGGCACGCGCGGACACCGTTGAGGAGCTGGCTGGCCTGGCCGCGGAACTGGCCCGGCAGGGAGTGGAGGACCTGGTGTTGGAGGCGCCCGCGGGGAACCCGGCCGCGCTGCTTCAGCAGAACACCCTCATTCGGAAGTCGGCCCTCAAGAGCGCCTTCCGGCCTCTGGGTTTCCCGCTGCTGAACACGGTCACCGGCAGGGACCCCGTGGAGCTGGTGGCGGACGCCTCCACCAGCATCTGCAAGTACGCCTCGGTGATGGTGATCGACAGCGGCGAGCCCGAGGTGCTGCTGCCGCTGCTGATGCTTCGCCAGAACGTTTTCACCGACCCGCAGAAGCCGATTCAGGTGGAGCCCGGCGTCTATCCCATCGGCGATGCCGGCCCGGACTCCCCGGTGCTGGTGACCACCAACTTCTCGCTGACGTACTTCATCGTCTCCAGCGAGGCGGAGAACGCGGGCGTGCCAGTCCATCTGGCGGTGGTGGAGTCGGAGGGGATGAGCGTGCTGACGGCCTGGGCTGCGGGCAAGTTCAGCGCGGAGAAGATCGCGGCGTTCCTGAAGTCGCAGCCCGCGATGGAGGGCCTGACGACCCGCCGAGTGGTGGTACCGGGCTACGTTTCGCAGATCTCGGGCGAGCTGGAGGACGGCCTGCCGGGTTGGGAGGTGCTGGTCGGCCCCCAGGAGGCATCGGACATCACTCCCTTCCTGCGGACGCGGCTGGCGGCCTCAGCCGCATAGTGACGGGTCGCCCGCGAGTCGGGCATGGCGCGGGCTTCCACAGGTGTGCCGTGGGCGAGGTGGGACGCGCAGATGGCCGAGGGTGGGGAGGGCCAGGTGAGCCACTCTACGGGTTCTGCAAGGGCCGAGGCGGTTGGGGCGCGGCTCTCGGAGGCCTTTGGGAGCGTCCCCCGCCCGAGCGTATTCGTGCGGGAGAGCTGCTGGTGCTGCGAGTGCCAGGAGCACAACGAGACTTTGGCCGGCCACACGCCGGGGACGATCTCGCTGGAGCAGTTGGGGAACGCCGGGTGGGATCCCATCTGCTTCGCCAGCGATGACGCCTTCCTGTACTACCTGCCGGCGATGGCACGACTGGCACTGGAGTCGGGCTGCTACTGGGAGCATCTTCTGTTCCACCTCTCCCAGCCGGACCGGGTGGCCGCACTGAACCAGGCGCAGGCGGAAGCCGTGCTGGAGGCGCTGTGGCTGCTGGTAGAGACGCGGGGCGAGGAGCTCTCGCAGGCTTATCCCGGCTGCTCGGCGGAGGACGTGATGGCGCGGCTGGACTCGGTGCGGGAGGCCGCCGGTCAGGGCCCGGGGCAGAAGCCCTCGGGCTACTAGTCGCCCCGTCCCCCTTCGGGGACGGTACCTCGGGTGGTGGGGCCGTTGGGCGAGCGTGAGGTGCACCGGGGTGTGCCGGGCCGATGAACGACCCGGCACGGGGGCCTTCGGCCAGGCCAGTTGGCACTAGGTGCCGAGGACCGAGTTCCGCCCAGGAGCGGGGGGCTTCCACGGGCTCTCTCCCAGCCTGGCAACAGGCCCTCATGCCGGGTCGTTCACCGGCCCGGCAGGCCCTCGGTCCTCTCCACAGGGATGCTGTGGGATGACTCTAGCCGCCAGACGGGGGTTCAGCGCGTCACAAGTAGTCTGGCCGGCTCCCGGCTCACGCGATCTGGGGGCATCCGCAGCTGTACCTCCTGGCCCAGCGCCACAACGCAGGTGATCAGGCGCTCCAAGCCGAAGCTCTCCAGCTTCCCCCGCACGATGTTGGACACGTCCGGCTGCGCCACGCCCATGCGCTCCGCCGCCTGGGCCTGGGTCATCCCCCGCTGCTGGATCAGCTCCTTGATTCGGATCGCCAGGTCGGTCTTCGCCAGCAGGTCTTCGGCATTGGGGAGCCCTAGGTCCTCATAGATGATGCCGCAGCTATCCTGGACCTGGGGGCCCTTCCACTGATCCTTGGTAGTTCTCGGCATAGTGCTCCTGTGCTCTCCTTAGCCGCTGCTCCACAAGCTCCAGGTGCCGACGGGGCGTCCGGATACCGAGGGTGCTCTTCTCCTGAGAGGCATGGAGGACGTAGACCGCCCTTGGCATCCGCACCGTGTAGACCACCCGGTAGGTGCTTCCCTCATGGTCCTCCACGACCTCCAGAACACCCGCCCCGCCATACCCCTTCAGGGGCTTGGCCGCCTCTGACTTGCCGCCCAACTGCGCCTCGCGGATGGCAGCACCCATCGTGTACTTCACCGGATCGGGGAATCCCCGCAGGTCCTCTCGGGCCGAGGTGATGAAGTGAACGGGTTTGGCAGGTGTCATGTCCGATTATAGCGATAGAACTATAGGGAGGCAAGGCCGTGGTGGCGGCCGCCCATCGCCGGACTCCCAGATACCCATAGATGCCGGCCAGGTACCCTCTACCACGCCCGGGTGTAGACGTGGTCCGCGGAGGCGCGGACGTTGGGTTCGTCGGGAAGCAGGCCGAAGTCACTGCTTCGGAGGGACTTCGACTTCGCGTAACGGGCGTGGCCATCCACGTAGATGAGGCTGCCCCCCTGCCGGTGCAGGTAGTTGTAGCCGGGTATGGACTCCGTGTCGAACCACCAGGTCCACGCCGCGTAGCGGCCGTCCGCGCTTAGGGCGGGCCGGAGGAAGGCGTAGTTGGTCTCCCAGTCGTGCTCCTGGATGAAGATGATTCCGGACGGGTTCTTGATGTCGACGTACCCGGTGCCCATCACCGCGGCATTGCCCATGTAGTTGGTGCAGCTTGTCGCCGTGGGCATCTGGTTGTCCCAGATCGCCTCACGGGCGGAGGGGCAGCGATAGAGCGCGCGGGGGTTGCTGGTGAAGGGGATGATCGCCTTGATGAAGTTCGTGGGCGCCTTGGCATCGTTGTAGTTCTGGGTGTCGCCCGATGGGTTCACCGGCAAGGTCTCGTCGTTGTTCTGGGAGTAGGCAATCAGGGCGAGCCCGATCTGCTTCCCGTTATTCATGCAAGTGCTTAGTCGGGCGCTCTCCCTCGCCTGAGCGAAGACGGGGAAGAGGATGGCGGCAAGGATGGCGATGATAGCGATCACTACGAGCAACTCGATGAGAGTGAAGCCCCTGATCTTGCGCACTGCAGCCTCCTAAGTCAGTGTCCGCAGACAACCTCACCACCAAGACACCAAGACACCAAGAGACACCGGGAACTGCCCCACCACAGAGGCACAGAGGGCACAGAGGGACACAGAGAAGGGCCTAGCTTGAGTCTTCCTTGTGTCTTGGCGGTGAAGCTACTGCTGGGCACTGACTAAGCCGCGCCCGGCACGAGGCGTCCGGATCCTATGCTCGGCGGGCTTCCGCGAGCTTTCGATGGATGGTACAGAATATGCGACGCACGGACAGCTCCCCTCCTCCGCTCCGGACCCTTTGGGAGCCGAACCAATCCCCAGTTGGGCCTCAGGGGAGTGAACTGTGCGAACGTCCTTTGAGGCAGGGTTCGACAGCAGCGGAAGGGTACCTACCAGGAGCGTCTCGGCCGTTGTCCGGAGCTACAGGAGGAGGGGCGGTCTTGCGGTAGGTCGTCCTCGAGTGCGGCTGTACGGGTAGCCGATGGACTGGAGGAGGGCAGACACAAGGCGAGGGGAACCACCGGCGATCGCTCTTGGGCGAACGGCCGTGTGGGGTTCCCTGCCAGGGCAGATCGAGTAGAACGGCTCCTGTGACGAGGGGGCCTGGGCCCAGTGAGTGTGATACCGCGGATGTGTAGTAGCCAGGCCCACTGAAGCAGCGCCAGGGCCCAGCCCGGCTGCTCCTCGTCACGAGGAGGCGAGCTATGAAGGCGCTAGCTAGGGCCCTGGTGTTCGTGGCCCTGATCCTAAGTTCCGACGTTCCAGGTCACGGCCGCGACCTGTCCCCCATCCTACCTGACCCCAAGCTCACGCCGGGGGACGTGCTGCCGGTGACGGCGGCCGACATCTG
>DASXUI010000283.1:0-1809 GCA_036504955.1 Armatimonadota bacterium | reverse complement strand
CCTCGGTCCCCGCATCCAACAGAGCAGTGGCGTACTCCAGAGAGCGCAGGGTGTCCAGTTGGCGTCCGGAGCTGCCCAGAACCAGCCCGTGGTCTGGGTCGAAAGCCGCGTGCAGGGGTTCCAGCGCCAACTGAAGGCGCTCAAGCTGCTCCGGTACCAGGGCGGCCCTCTGTGGCCGCCGGACACTCAGGTCCATAGTCTCTCCCCCAGCAGTAAGTCTAGGTGGCTCGGTTCCCTCAGGGCAGCGAGGCCATCCCCTCGCCCCAAAATGCCCACAGAGCCACTCCGCTCGACGGCGCGCGATCTGGCCTTGACGCCGGCCGCTTCGCGGGTTGAGAATGAGGATCGAAGGGAGCGGGTTCCCTCCCAGCCCTCATCATCGGCTGTTGTTGAGTCTTCTCTGTAGCTCGCCAGCCACACTGCTAGGCAAGCAGATGGTACCCCTGGCCCGTGGTTCGCGTCGCGGCGCCGTGGCGTTTCGGGCCAGCCACCAGCGGCCACCGCTCCGTGAGCAGCTTGCGTTGGCCCGAGCCGAGCCCGCACATCCCCAGCCCATGGACCGCACTGCCGCGCATCTGGTGGTCCGTCGCCCGGCTGCTCACTCAGCATCGATCCCACTCGCTCTGCCTCGCGCTCAGGAACGTCTGTGACAGACCAGCCGCCTAACCCGCGCCATGCACGAGGCGCAAGCGCCTCGTGCATGGCGCGGGCTTCCACACGCTCTCGTGAATAATGCAGGCTAAGGCCCGCGGGCCGTGCCCCCTACCCATTCCGCCGGAGTAAGCCATGTCCACACCCATGACCCGCAAGGAGTTCCTGCAGGCGTCGCTCAGCGCGAGCCTCGCGTTCTCGGCCGTTCCCCTCTTGGCGGCGCCGGACCGCAAGTACAAGACCGCGCTCGTGGGCTGCGGGTGGTGGGGCAAAAACATCCTCCACTGCGCGATGGCGGCTGGTCAGAGCAAAATCGTGGGCCTCTGCGACGTAGACCGCCGCTTCCTGGACGAAGCCGGTGCCGACGTAGAGAAGCTCTCCGGCGACAAGCCCAAGCTCTACGGAGACTATCGAGAGCTGCTCGCCAAAGAGAAGCCCGAGATAGTCATCGTTGCCACTCCGGACCACTGGCATCCCCTGGTCGCCATCGACGCGGTGAAGTCCGGCGCTCATGTATACGTCGAGAAGCCCATCAGTCACACCATCCTGGAGGGCAAGGCCATGGTGAAGGCCGCCCGCGATACCGGAAAGGTGGTCCAGGTCGGTACCCACCGTCGCGTCTCCCCCCACTGCATCGAAGCGATGGAGTTCCTGCATTCCGGGAAGCTCGGCAAGATCGGCATGGTGAGGGCCTTCGTTCACTACCCCGGTGGCCCCGGCCGCCCAGTGCCGGACGCGGAGCCTCCCAAGGAGCTGGACTGGGATACCTGGTGCGGCCCAGCCCCGCTTCGGCCCTTCAACCCTGCCATGCACCCGCGCGGCTTCCGCATGTTCCTGGACTACGCCAACGGCCAGCTTGGCGATTGGGGCATCCACTGGCTGGACCAGGTGCTCTGGTGGACCGAGGAGCAGGCGCCCAAAAGCGTCTACTCGCCCGGCGGCCGCTTCATCAAGCAGGACAACACGGACGCGCCGGACACCCAGACCGTGAGCTACAAGTTCGACTCCTTCACCCTGGAGTGGGAGCACCGACAGTACGGCGGCAACGACGCGGAGAAGCACAACATAGGCTGCTACTTCTACGGCACCGAGGGCATGCTCCACCTCGGCTGGATGGATGGGTGGACCTTCTACCCCACCGGCCGAGGCCGTGAGGGC
>DASXUI010000282.1:0-3638 GCA_036504955.1 Armatimonadota bacterium | reverse complement strand
CTCCTGTCTTTGACAACGTCCAGGGCAGGAGGTCCCGGCCGTCGCTGGGTCTTCTAAGCGATAAACCCAGAACCCGCAACTGACCACCCCCTCGGGGCGTTCCTCCCCCTTGACAGGGAAGACAGTTGCTCTGTGGTAAGGCAGTTCTTGGTCTCTCTTGATGGTGATGCTGTCCCTGGCCGCTGGCCAAGCGAGGTACTCCACGCGAGAGCCTTGCGCCTGAGCGGGACGTCGCCCCAGGCACCGGGAACAGAGCTCCTGATGCTCACACCTACCGATGCTCCCAAGGACAGCCAAAGCATGCCGCCCCCGCCCCCACGCCGGATCCTGCTGGACATGGATCCCGGCGTCGATGATGCCATCGCCATCGCCCTTGCTCTCAGATGCCCGGCTGCGGAGGTCGTGGCGCTGACCACCGTGTGTGGAAACTGCTCGCTGGACGACGCCACCCAGAACGCCGCGCTGGTGACCCAGCTACTGGCCAGCCAGGAGCCCATCCCCGTGCACGCCGGAGCTTCGGGGCCGCTGCGCGATGGCCCGCGCTACTCAGCCACCAGCGTCCACGGGCCGGACGGCCTGGGAGGCTGCCGGCAGGCGTACCTGGCGGAGCGCCCACTGCTTCGGCAGCCCTCTCCACCCTCAGACCATGCACTCGTGGAGGCCCTCCGGCGCTACGCACCGGTGGACACCCTCATCGCCACCGGGCCCTTGACCAACCTGGCCCTCGCGTTGAGCCAGGATCCAGGCGCCTTCGATGGCGTGCGGACGGTGATCATGGGCGGCGCCTTCGGGGCGCCAGGCAACATGACCCCCACGGCGGAGTTCAACGTCTACGCGGACCCGGAGGCCGCCGCACAGGTGATGGCTTCGGGCCTACCCCAAACCTGGGTCCCCCTCAACGTTACCGAGGGCGTCGTACTCCCGGAGTCGCTTCTCCAGCATTGGGCGGAGCGCCACCCGGGGCCGTTGTCCCGCTTCCTCCTGGACTGCACGCCCTGCTACCTCGACTTCCACCGCCGGCAGGGAATCGAGGGTATCCAGGTCCACGATGCCCTGGCAGTGGCCGCGGTCCTCTGGCCGGAGTTCCTCCGCTTTGCCACCCTCAGCGCCGCCGTGGAGACGGAGGGGCGCTGGACCCGGGGCCAGACGGTGGCAGACCTCCGACAAGGCGTCCGTCCCTGGGCCGGCGCCGCCCAAGTGAGCGTGGCACTAGAGGTCGATGCCAAACCCCTCCTCCTTCGCTTCGAAGGGACCGTGTTCGGTGGGTAACGTATGTCCCAACCCTCTTCCCGAGACGGGAAGAGGGCTCCAGACTGGCAATGCCGCACCTTCCGCTGCCCAAGACGGCCCCGTGGGCCCTCCAGGCGCTGAACCCGAGCCTCCCCGTCGTCCCTGTGCCCCTCCTCTTTCCGTCTCGGGAAGAGGAGCCGGAGGAGATAGGTCGTTTCGGGAAGAGGAGCCGGGGGCCGCGCGCGGCGAGACCTTGAGGAGATAGGAAAGCCCGGCACGGGAGGAGGAGTCACGCTCGTTTGACGCTCAGGGTGAACTGTGTCACAATCGTTACATCCTGCTGGTGCCATGCATGCAAGCGCCTGATACTCCGCGCCTGCTACGGGTCGCGCCCCCTCTGACCTCCGCTCCGCACACGATGCGCCGTCGCCGAAGCCCCAACCAGATCAGCCTCAAGTGGAAGGTCATCATCCCGGTCGCCGGGATCGTGCTGACCGCCTTCTCCGGGTACGCCTACTTCAGCCTGGCGACCATTCCCTTCAGCTCCTCCCTCGTTCGCACTCAGCTCTTGGCCTCCGCGGGCATCACCCTTGCCATGCTGGTCGGGGCGCTGATCATCGTGATCTACGTGCTGGTGAACCGGCCGGTCACCGAGCTTGCCTCCGCCATGCGACGCGTGGAGGACGGAGACCTGAGCGCCCGAGCGGTGATTCGGTCCGGCGACGAGCTTGAGGAGCTGGCTGAGACCTTCAACCACATGCTCGACGAGCTGCAGGTCAAGAACCGGCAGTTGGTCGAAGCGGGCCGCCAGCTACTACAATCGGAGAAGCTGGCCTCAATCGGATTGCTTGCCTCCGGGGTAGCCCATGAGATCAACAACCCGGTCGCCACCATCTCCGTCTCGGCGGAGAGCCTTCTGGAGACCGAGGACCAGCCGGACCGGAGGCGCTTCCTTCAGGCGATCCTGGAGGAGTCCGACCGGATCAGCGGCATCGTGAGGAAGCTGCTGGACTTCGACCGGGGCGGCCACGCGCGCTTCTCGGAGTGCGACCTGTCAGAGGTGGTAGGGCAAGCGATGGACGACGTGCGCCGGGAGGCCGAGCGATCTCAGGTTCGGCTGGGCACGGACCTGGAGCTTCGCGGGGCCAAGCTTCTGGGGCAACCGGACCAGCTTCGGCAGGCCTTGGGCAACATACTGGACAACGCCATCCGCTCGATGGCCGAGGGCGGGGATCTGAGGGTCACGGGTCGTGTGGCGGGCCTGGAGGCCATTCTGCGCTTCAGCGACACGGGCAGCGGCATCTCGGAGGAGGATCTGGCGCACATCTTCGATCCCTTCTTCAGCACCCGCGAGGTGGGTGAGGGCTTCGGACTGGGGCTGTCAGTGACCTATGAGGTGGTGCGACGGCACCACGGCGGCATCTCCGTCGACAGCGGCCCCCAGGGAACGACCTTTTCCGTAACGCTTCCATTGGTTGCCCCCGGGGAACCAGATTGAGGCCGCCCGTCAGCGGAGAGTCGCCTGCCTGAAGCCTGGCAAGAGCAGGCACCAAGGAGTAGCCACATGGCGAAGGATGGCAAAGGTCTGGACATCCTGCTGGTCGACGATGACCGGGGGCTGCTGGAGATCCTGGGTGCCCTGTTGCAGTTGGAGGGGCATCGCGTGGTCTCGGCCTCCTCGGCCCACGAGGGGCTGCAGCGGATGAAGGACCACGGATTCGATCTGGTGCTGGCTGACCTCAAGATGCCCAGGACCACAGGCCTGGACATGCTTCGGGCGATCCAGGAGGAGTACCCGTCCACGCCCGTGGTGATCATGACGGCCTACGCCAGCGTGGACACCACCGTCGAGGCGATGCGGCTGGGCGTTTACGACTACCTGCCCAAGCCCTTTAAGCTGGCCGACCTCCGCACGGTGATCAGTCGGGTGGAGTCTCAGAAGTGAGCAAGCGAATCTGGTCCGCGGAGCGTATACTGGAAGAGATCCGTCGACTCCACGCTTCCGGCTCAGAGATCACGCAGAGCAAGGTAGAGACCATCGACAGCCGCCTTACCTCCGCCGCGGTACGTTACTTCGGGAGCTGGCGCGCCGCGGTCGTCTCCGCCGGCATCGACTACAGAGGCGTGGCGGAGACGGGCCGGAAGCGTCGTTCCGAGAAGATGACCAAGTGGTCGAAGGACTCCATCCTTCAGCAGATACGGGACCTGAACCTGAGAGGCGAGGATCTTTCCTCCAGTGTGGTTCGGCGCAAGCATCTGGCCCTCTACGCCACCGCCCGGCGGCCGGAGCACTTCGGAAGCTGGTCGCAGGCGGTGACCGCCGCCGGGATCGACTACGGTCGGGTCCGCCAAGGGAGCCAGGAGCGCCGCAGGGAGGCGGGGGACTGGAAGCGCCGCCTCCTGGCGGA
>DASXUI010000281.1:0-16956 GCA_036504955.1 Armatimonadota bacterium | reverse complement strand
CACCGTTCCGCTGAATATGCCGCGGTTCTGGATCTCCCGCCAGGACGCTCCCGCCCTCATTGCTCTTTCCCGCTCCCCCAACCCGCCCAGCGTCACCCTCCACGCGGCTATGGCTTGGGAGCACCGCACGGCCAATAACATCCTCGGCCAGATCACCGGCAGCGACCCGGAGCTGAAGAAGCAGATCATCGTGGTGCAGGCGTACTACGACGCGACCTCCGTAGTTCCCGGCCGTGCCCCAGGCGCCGAGAGCGCGGGCAGCATCAACGCGCTGCTCCAGCTTGCCAAGGCCTACCAGCAGGTCAAGCCCAAGCGCACCGTGTGGTTCCTGGCTACGAACGGGCATTACCAGGCCCTGGGCGGCATCCGCTATTGGCTGGAGAGCAACTGGAAGGAGTTGGAGCAGAACAGCACGCGCCAGAATCTCCAGAACTGGCTCACCACCCGGATGCCGGGCATCTTCCACTACACGAAGCGCGAGCCACCCCAGATCTACCTTTTCGCCGGGCTAGACCTGAGCAGCCAGACCAAGGGCCTGGGCGTCTTCTACAAGGGCTGGTACTACGACTTCCGCGAGGACCTGCAGAGCAAGTTCTCCGACATCGCCCGCGCGGACCGTGAGAACGCGGAGCGCATCTCCAAGGCCCTCAACCTGAACTTCGCGGAGCGCTTCGCGGACGGTGTGAACCCCATCTCCGGCAAGAGCTGGCGCAACTTCATTCCCGCCAAACCCGCCTTTGACGCCGAGGCCGTGACGATGGCCGGTGGCAAGGGCATCACCTTCGCCAGCGTTGACGATGGGCGTATGCTGGTCGACACCCCGTTGGACACGCCCGACCGCGTGAACGTGGGCAACCTGGCGGAGCAGACCAAGATGCTGGTCTGCCTGCTGTGGCACTGCGCCAACGACCCGAACGGCGTGGGGATCAGCGAGGGAACGCACCTTCCCATCACGGAGCCCGCCGCCTTCGGCAAGCTCAAGCTTCAGGGCGGCTTCGCCACCATCCGCGGCCGTGTGCTGATGTTTGACCCCCGCAAGAGCGTCGTCCCGAACAGGCCCATCCTCGGCTCTGTCGCCCTGCTCTGGAAGAACGACAAGAGCTACATGGGTGTCCGCGGGGCGCAGTTTGAGCTCACCACGGGCCAGGCAGACTACTCCTTTGTTGGAGCCCCGCCCGTGACCGCCTTCGGGGGCAAGGCTGAAACGCATATAGGCGCGTACAAGGTCGATGAGCGAACCGGCGACCTGATCTACGCGCCGGACGAGGGCATCACCGGCGCCAAGTTCAACTACCAGACGCGTTTCCAGGTTACCACCGGCCTCAAGGAGACCGGTGTGGTGGTCTTCGAGTGCAACACCACCGCCCTGTACGACCTCGTAGACCCGCAGTCGCTAAAGACCCTGCCCACGGTCAGCGTGCTGGACTCCGTCAGCAACGGCGAGCCCAGGATGTACGGCTTCGACATGACGAAGCCGGAGCGGCTGGTCTCCCACGTCGAGGACGTTGCGCTGATCTACGCGCAGCCCAAGGGCGACCAGAACCCAACCAGCACCCGCGTGAAGATCATTGGTCAGGCAGGACCCGGCGCCACGCGGATGGTGCTGATCGGCTTCCGCCCCAATGAGCCGGAGGGCGTCGGATACCCGCTGGATGGTACGGCCCTCTACAACACGTCGCTGCTCGTTGCCAAGGACATGCACGACCTCAACGAGTACCGCATCGCCAAGCTGAGGCGCCACCGGATCATCAACCCCGCCATCGACGGTCTGCACGAGTCGGGGCGGAAGGAGATCCTGGCAGCCGAGGCCGCCCAGAAGGCGAAGCAGTGGGATGAGTTCGACGCCCGATCGCGGGCGGCTTGGGGCTATGAGGCCAGAGCCTACCCCAACGTTTTGGGGACGATGAACGACGTCATCAAGGGCGTGATCTTCTACCTCTTCCTGCTGATGCCGTTCTCCTTCTTCACCGAGCGGCTTCTTGTGGGAGCCACGCTGCTCCGGAATCAGGTGCTCTGGGTCGTAGGCATCTTCGTCGCGATCTTCATCGTCTTCCGGTACATCCACCCGGCCTTCGACATCAGCATGAACCCGCTGCTGGTGCTCCTCGCCTTCGTGATGCTGGCACTCAGCCTCTTCGTCATCAGTATGCTGGCGGGGCGCTTCGAGAAGGAGCTGAAAGACCTCAACAAGACCATCTCCGGCGTGCACCGCGCGGACATCGGGCGCCTGAGCGTGGCGGCGGCGGCCTTCAACCTGGGCATCTCCAACATGCGGCGCCGCAAGGCCCGAACGATGCTCACCTGCGCCACGCTGATCCTGCTCACCTTCACCGTCCTCTCCTTCACCTCCGTGGTGCCGACGATCCGGTTCAACCGGGTGCCCGCGGCCGGAGCTCCGCCCTACCAGGGACTGCTCCTTAGGACCGCACGGTGGGACCCGCTTGAGGAGTCCGCCTACCGCATCCTGAAGGACGAGTTCGGGGCCACCAGAGCCGTCGCCGCGCGCGCCTGGTTCTTCGGTACACAGCTTGGCGAGCAGTCCTTCATCACCCTGAAGCGCGGTGACAAGAAGTTCGATGCCCGGTCCATCGTGGGCCTGACGCCCGAAGAGGACCGCATTAGCCACTTCACCGACCCCGCGAAGGGCGTGATGCTGGGCACCAGCCGCTGGTTCCTGCCGGGCGACACCAACGTGGTCATCATCCCGAAGGGCATCGCGGACGCACTCAACATTCCGCTGGAACAGATTGGCAAGGCCACCCTATCCTTCAGCGGCGTGGACTTCCGAGTGATCGGTATGTACGACAAGGACAAGTTCAAGGCCGTCACGGACCTCGACACGGAGCCGTTGAGTCCGGTGGACTTTCTGCAGATGAACCGGCTGCAGAGCCAGGGGCGCGCTGGGAGCAGCAGCGGGGAGAACGAGGGATTCCAGGAGTACCTGCACCTGGAGCCGGACCAGACCTTCCTGGTCCCCTATGACACGCTGCTGAACATGGGCGGCGAGGTTCGATCCGTAGCTATGAACTTCGCCACCTCACAGGAGGTGGAGAAGGTCCTCAAGGACCTCATGCCGCGCATCGGCCTGAACCTGTATGGCGGCCAGGGGAACCAGACCTTCCGCTTCTCCACCATCGGCAGCTCCTCGGCCAAGGGCGGCGCGGACATCTTCATCCCGATCCTCATCGCCTCGCTCATCGTCCTCAACACGATGCTGGGTTCGGTCTACGAGCGCGTGAAGGAGATCGGGATCTTCAGCTCCATCGGCCTGGCGCCGGGGCATATTGCCGCGCTGTTCATTGGCGAGGCGATGGTCTACGCCAACCTGGGCGCGGTGGCCGGCTACATCATGGGGCAGCTCGCCTCCAAGGTCATTGGTCTCTTCCCCGCCTTCACTGGGCTGTACCTGAACTTCTCCAGTATGTCCGCGGTGCTCACGACGCTGATCGTGGTGACCGTCGTGCTCCTGTCCACCCTGTACCCGGCTCGGAAGGCGTCCGAGGTTGCCACACCGGCCATTGAACGCTCCTGGCGGGTTCCGGACCCCGTGGGGGACCTCTGGAAGATCGACATGCCCTTCGCCGTTACCGGCATGCAGGCCTCGGCGCTCAACGGCTTCCTCTCGGAGTGGTTCCTAGCCTACGAGGAGTACAGCATCGGGGACTTCGTAACGCAGGGCGTGGAGACCGCGGAGGAGACCTACGAGCACGGCGGAGGCTACAAGATCACCCTCACCGCGTGGCTGGCACCCTTTGACTTGGGGGTGAGCCAGTTCGTGACGCTGGAGACGGTGCCCACCGCGATGGAGGACGTCTTCGAGCTGAAGCTGACCTTCGAGCGCAAGAGCGGCGACGTGTCCAACTGGAAGCGCATCAACCGGCGGTTCCTGAACACCATGAGGAAGCAGTTCCTCATCTGGCGCACACTGCGAGCCGAAGAGCGGGAGCGCTACCTTGTGGCTGCCGAGGCGGCAGCCGCCCCGGCGAGCGCCTGACCCTCGCTGCAGACGCGACGCGCCTCGCCAGACCTCCCCGAACTGGGCTTCGGGGTTCCGGCGGGGGGCGTAGGATAGCCGCACCCGCGGCCTCATGCATCACGGCTATGTCCCTCAAGGAGGAGCTCGTTGGCTGATATCCACGAGGAAAACAAGTGGGAGACCCAGGAGTCTCTGGCCGACGCTCGGGAGACGACGGAGCAGGCGGCCAGTGAAGGGAGCACCGTTCCCTTCGCTGACGGCTTCACCGCGCGAGCCATCGTGGGAGCACTCTTCGTAACCTTCGTCATGCTTCCCGGCAGCTTGTACTTGGGGCTGATGGTCGGCCAGAGCATGGGAAGCGCCGCGCAGTGGGTCACGATCATCCTCTTCGCGGAGCTGGCCAGGAGGTCGTTCTCGCCTCTCAGCCGCCAGGAGATCTACATCATCTTCGGCATGGCCAGCATGCTGGTCAACCTGGTAGCGGGCGAGCAAGGCCTTTCCGGCGGGCCCTTCGGCATCAAGATCTGGCAGGTCTATTTCCGGGGCTCTGCCGCCGCTCAGGCGATGGGGCTCACGAAGGACTTCGATAGGCTCCATTGGCTCATCCCGCCCTCCACCTCCCAGGCGCTGATCGACCGCACCTTCATGCACTCGGACTGGACCATCCCGATCGTGCTTCTGGTTGTCGGCACCGTGCTGGGCTGGGCCAACTCCTTCGGCTTGGGTTACGTCCTCTTCCGAGTCACCTCAGACCTCGAGAGGCTCCCCTTCCCCATGGCCGCGGTGAACTCCGGAGGGGCGACGGCGCTGGCGGAGGCGGGCAACAAGGAGGAATCCTGGCGCTGGCGGCTCTTCTCCATCGGCTCCATGGTGGGAATCATCTTCGGGTTCTTTCACATCGGCATCCCAATCTTCACCGGCGCCGTCATGATGCAGCCGGTCCAGATCATCCCGATTCCCTTCCTAGACCTCAACCAGAGCACTGAGAGCTTCCTGCCCGCCGCCATGATGGGCATCGACCTCAGCCTCGGGCCAATCCTGGCCGGCTTCGTGCTTCCCTTCCCACTGGTAGTGGGAAGCGCCACGGCCCAGATCCTGTCGCAGGTGATCGCCGCTCCCGCCCTCTACCACGCCGGCATGATGCCCATGTGGAAGCCGGGCATGAGTACGCTCTACACGCGCCTTGCCACGGGCCTGAACTTCTGGATGAGCTTCACCATCGGCACCGGCATCGCCGTTGGTGTCATCGGGGTTGTGCTGGTGGTCAAGAGCGTGATGGCGGGGATGAGACAGGGACATGGGCGGTTCAAGCTCCTCGATCCCCCGGAGGGTCGAGGCGACATCCCCATCTCCTGGGCCCTCGGACTCTGGGCCGTGTCGACCATTCTTGGTATCTGGCTGACTCACACCCTGGTGCCCAACTTCAGTCTGATCATCCTGCTGGCGTTTGGTTTCCTCTACACCCCCATCATCTCCTACGTCTCCGCGCGAATGATGGGGCTCGCCAGCCAGCCACTTGCCTTCCCCTTCGTGCGCGAGGCTACCATCGTGCGCAGCGGCTACCAGGGGCTGGATATCTGGTACGCTCCCTTCCCGATGGCGGACCACGGCGGCATGGCCCAGGGCTTCCGTGAGCTGGAACTGACGCGAACCAAGATCACCAGCGTCATCAAGCAGTGGTGGTTCACGGCGCCACTGATGATGGTGGCTAGCTTCGTGTTCTGGTCCTTCTTCTGGAAGACCAGCAACATCCCGAGCGCGCAGTTCCCCTACGCCCAGAAGTTCTGGCCGCTGATCGCCACGGGTGAGTCCATCTTCGTGACGGCCAACCGGATGAAGGAGGACAACTTCTTCCTGCAGGCCATCAAGCCCGCGGTCATCTTCTCGGGATCGGCGTTGACCTTCGCGCTGTACGGACTGACGAGCGTGTTCAAGGTCCCGGTGCTCTACTTCTACGGCTTCGTGTCGGGCATCGGCGTGATGCCGACGGGAGCCCTCGGGAGCCTTGTCGGAGCCTTCCTGAGCAAGTACTACTTCGGCAAGCGCTTTGGGTACGAGAACTGGGCAAAGTTCGCTCCCGTTCTGCTGGCCGGCTACTGGTGTGGGAATGGGCTGATCGCCATGGGGGCCATCGGCTTGGCGCTCATCGTGAAGGTCACCAACTTCCTGCCCTTCTAGGCATCGCCCCAGGGGCTGCTAGGATCAACAATAGATGCGCGCGGAGACTCATACGGACAGACGAGCCACAGTCGTAGCTTGGCAGGGCATTTCACTGTCCGTTCCCGAGGACTGGTCCTTCGCCGCCTTCGGAGGAGACTGGAGCAAGGGAAGCTTTCGCGTGGACGCTCCCCTGGACGCCTTCGTAGAGGTTGAGTGGTCACCAGCCGGAGCCTCCCCGAACCTGAAGAAGGAGTTCGAGGCCTCGGTCGCGCGGATGCGGCAGAAGTCGAAGCGCTCCCGTGGGGCGGTCGAGGTCAAGGAGAAGCCCCGGGCGCTCTCGGGTCTACGCCTGGCCGGGGGCGTGCCCCATACCTTCAGCCTGCGCGCGGACAGCCTGGGCTATGGGGCGCTGTGGCACTCGGTGTCCGGCGGGCGGATGCTTCTGGCCAAGGTGGTGGGTCCTCAGAAGGAATCCCTCGGCCCCCTGGCCCACGGCATCCTGTCCTCCATTGAGGACCACGCCGGCGACGACCTGGTGGAGTGGAGCATCTACGGGTTCTCCTTCCGGGCGCCACGAAGCCTGCGTCTGGCGAAGCAGAGCCTCCAGTCGGGGCACTTGGCGATGGAGCTGTCGGCAATGCGGCCGTCGCGGCTAGCCTTCCTGCCCTTCCGTCTGCCCGGCCTCAACCTGGCGGACACAGAGGTAGTGGACCGCAAGCGGGGGCTCCAGGTAGACCGATGGAGCCTGGCGGACGTGATCCTGAAGAAGGACGGCTTCCAGCACTGGGTGATGGGAGCGCTGTGGCCCAGACTGAAGTCCTATGACTATAAGCGCCTGGCCAGCAGCCAGGGCGATCACGAGGCCGCGGAACTGCGGGGGCGGAAGTCCGGTATCCCGGCAATGCTGAAGCGATTGCCCTTCTGGCTGGTACGCCGAGACCCGAGGGACCATCTCCAGGGCCATGCGTGGGTGTGCCCAGAGTCCAACCGAATCTTCTCTGTCCTGGCAACGGGTGGCCAGGAGGAGAGCCGAACCCTGGCAGCCCAGGTCGTCACATCCGTGGAGTGCCACTGAAGCTCATATGTCCCTTGTCAGCGCAATCCAGAGCTTCATCGGATGGCCCCTGCGTGGCAGGCCCCAAGCAGGCGGGGCTACCAAGCGTGAACTGCTTGCCACTAAGCCGATCCGCAACCCAGCCGTGAAGTGGGCGGACCACGGGGATGAGGTAGTCCTCACGATACCCCTCACCCGCGGCCGGATATCGAAGCACCTGGCGAGGGTCCTGCCCGGACCGGAGACCAAGCGAATCGCCCTCGATGAGGTGGGCGGCTTCGTGTGGAGGCTGTGCGACGGGCAGACCAAGGTGGAGTCCATCTGTGCCCAGCTCGCGGCCCGGTACAACCTGGACCGCAGGGAAGCAGAGGCTTCCATGTTTGAGTACCTGAAACAGCTCGGGAAGCGGGGCCTGGTAGTGGCCCGCGCCGAAGTCCCCGCGCCCGCCGAAGCCCCAGTGGCGGCGGCCCCCGCCAGGAAGAGACGCAGAAAGAGGTGATGGACTGTGGCTGAGGAGTTCACTGGTCAACAGCGCATCCTGCAGCTTCCCCTCCGGAAGGCTGTCAGCATCAGCTTCGAGAGCATTCGGGTCAGGTTTTGGCGGTCCGTCATCACCGCCGCCGGCATCTTCTTCGGGATCGCCTTCCTCTCATCGGTCCTGCTGAGTGGGTCTGTCCCCGAGGCCATCGCCTTCAAGGGGTTTGACCGGGCGGAGGTCCAGGCGGCCCTCTCGCGCAACACGTGGCTCGCGCTGATGTCCCTAGTGGTCTGCACAGTGGGGATCGCGAACTCCATGCTGATGTCTGTGACGGAGCGCTTCAAGGAGATTGGCACGATGAAGTGCCTGGGCGCGCTGGACTCCTTCGTGATGCGGCTCTTCATGATCGAGGCAGCGTTCCTGGGCAGCATCGCTTCAACTGTGGGCTGGCTGGTCGGAACGCTCCTGATGTGCCTGATGCTCTGGTCCCGCTATGGGGGATCCGTGGTGGCCCAGACGCTGGCATCTTCGGGGCTGAGGAACTTCGTCACCTGCGTGGTGGCCGGGACCTTCCTGACGCTGATCGCGACGGTGTTTCCAGCCCGGCGCGCGTCCATGCTCCCGCCAGCCGCGGCGCTGAGGAGCGAGATCTAGCTTCTTCTGGGCCAGCCTCGTGGGAGTCGCGGCTTCCAGGAGCGCGGGCGGAGCCACAAACGCGATGGCTCCGGGCGGCTGCCCCCTTGGTAAGGTTCGCAGTGAGGATGGGCCCCCGGCCCCGGTCACGGAGGAGATATGTCAAGCGCTTCGGAATGGATCGTCCGCACCAAGGACGTGGCAAAGATCTACACTATGGGCGACCAGGTGCTGCGTGCGGTAGATAGCATCTCCCTGGACATCCGCCGAGGAGAGTACATCTCCCTCATGGGTCCGTCCGGATCGGGCAAATCCACCCTCTTCAACCTCATCGGCGGGCTGGACAAGCCGAATGAGGGCTCCGTCTTCATCAACGAGGTGGACATCGCCCAGTTGGACGCCGGCGAGCTCGCCTACCTCCGCTGCCGGCAGATCGGCTATATCTTCCAGACCTTCAACCTGATTATGGTCATGACCGCCCTGGAGAACGTGACGCTGCCCATGGTCTTCGCGGGTGTGCCCCAAGAGGAAGGCATCGAGCGCGGCGTCGCCCTGCTCGAGACTGTAGGCTTGGGCAAGCGCATCCACCACAAACCCACGGAGCTCTCCGGCGGCCAGCAGCAGCGCGTCGCCGTGGCCCGTTCCCTTGCGAATGACCCCGCCATCATCCTCGCGGACGAGCCCACGGGCAACCTTGACCTGAAGACCGGCACCGAGATCATCCAGCTTCTGCGCCACCTGAACAAGGAGAAGGGCGTCACCATCATCTCCGCCACCCACGACCTGAAGATGCTGGACGTATCCGACCGAGTCGTCCATATTCGCGACGGCCGCATCGACCGCATCGAGGAGCGCAAGGACATCCAGATCAGCGTCGGCGAGATGGGCGGCGTGGCAGGGTCCTAGAAACCGGTCGTAGGGTCGTGAGGTCGTAGGGTCGTAGGGAAGAGCCTCAGAGGGTCCACCCTAGATCCCTTGGGTCCCTTCCGTCCCTTAAGTCACTTAGAGAGAGGGGCACAAGAGACCAAAGGGACCCAAGGGATCTAGGGTGGACCCTCTGAGGCTCTTCCCTACGACCCTACGACCTCACGACCCTACGACCCGCCTTTGAGGCATGCTACAATGTAGTGTCCCCGCGGGTAGATCCGGCCGAAAGCCTTTTGGCGCGCCTTCTGGGGGCGCTCTGAGGGGAACACGGCCAAGCGTGCACGCGTCTAATCCCTGACAGTCTATTGTGCGGCAGCGTGCCGGGCAGCCTATCTCAGGCCGTGCGGGCGATGGTGCCATGCGGCTTCAGAGGACCTCTTGGTTTCGCGCCTTCGGGCAGCGGCAGTGGAGTCGTATGGTTCAACGTTGCCAGGGCCGGCACGGCGGCTCGGGTTTGTGCCACGCCCTTGGAGTCATCCTTCTGTTCAGCACGGCTTCCCTGTGCCTGGGCGCGCCCCCATCGTCCCCTGACGCTCCACAGCTCATGGTCGTGGTCATGGCGGCCACTGTTGGTGCGGATCAGGTTGCCGTTGTCTACCCTGGCATGCAGTCCCACCAGCAGGTGCGCCGGCATCTGGATCGCCTCCGTCAGCTCTCAAGGTGGGACATGGGGCCGGCGCGGATCGCTGATAGCCGGGGGCCTTCCTTGGGCGGCAGAGCAACGCTGATGACGGGGGCCGACTTCGCCGCCGTGGGAGCATCGCCAAAGGGCAGCGGCGTGTTCGACCTGGACCCCATCCTGAAGGCTTTCCGGGAGTACCGCCGGCTGGAGATCCAGTACCTGACTCCCCGAGGCTTCCGCTACACTGGCGCCCAGGCCTTCGATGACCCGAACCTCCACGTCGGCGTAGTCTCCCAGCCGGGCTCGTACCGGTTTGACGTGCTGGTTAGGAATCCGAGCTTCGGCCATTTCCAGATGCCGCTTCAGCCAGTCGCCGCAAGCCAGCCCCTGCCCGCCAAGCGCTCCCGCCCCGCTCTGTGGCAGATCGCTGCCTGGTTAGTTCTGGCCCTGGGAGTAGGCCTGCTGGCTTACGCGGCCAGCGACTGGCTGCGTAACAGCCCGCGCGCCGCCCAGGGGGGCGCTGACAAGCCCAGCCAATAGCAGCCCCCTGCCCTGTTCCACTCCGTCGGAGGCACTGAGCATGGACCTGAAAGAGGTGATCCGAACCGCCGCTGAGAGGAAGGCATCTGATGTCTTCCTCAAGGCCAATATGGTTCCGGCGATCCGCGTAAACGGCAGCGTGGAGGTGCTGGACCTCCCGCCGGTCTCCGGCCCAGACCTGCAGACGACCGTAGAGTCTCTGATGAGCCCGGAGCAGCTCTCCCACTTCAAGGCCCACCATGAGATGGACTTGGCCTTCGACGTGGACGGCGTGTGCCGCGTTCGAGCCAACCTGTATCAGCAGCGTCACCAGAGCGCCATGGTCATGCGGCTTGTGCCGCTTCAGGTGATGACGCTGGAGGAACTGGGACTCCCCCCCGTGCTGAAGGAGTTGGCAGCGTGCCGGCAGGGACTGATCCTGGTAACCGGTCCCACAGGCTGTGGTAAGTCCACGACGCTGGCTGCGATGGTGGACCTGATTAACCGCACCCGACGGTGCAACATCGTGACGGTTGAGGACCCGGTGGAGTTCGTCTACGACGACCAGCTCGCCACGGTCAGCCAGCGTGAAGTGGGCATCGATACGGACAGCTTCACGGCGGCCCTGCGCCATGTGGTGCGCCAGAGCCCCGACGTGATCCTCATCGGAGAGATGCGCGACACCGAAACGATGAACGTGGCCCTGCAGGCCTCGGAGACGGGCCACCTGGTCTTCTCGACGGTCCACACGGCCAGCGCCGGTGAGACCCTGGAACGCATCGTGAACATGTTCCCTCCCCATGAGAAAAACCAGATCTGCCTGCGCATGGCAGGCTCCCTTCGGGGCGTCGTCTCGCAGAAGCTGTTGCCCCGCGCCGACGGCAAGGGCCGCGTGGCCGCCTGTGAGATCCTGGTGGCCACTCCTACCGTCAGCAAGCTTGTGGAGGAGGGCAGAAGCTCTCAGCTACATGCCGTGATGGCGGAAGGCGGCTTCTATGGGATGCAGACACTGAATCAGTGCCTGGCCCGGTACGCCAAGGCAGGACTCATCACCGAGGAAGAGGCCCTCTTTGCCGCTACCACGGTTACGGAGCTCAAGCAGCTACTGCGGCGATAGGCTGAGGGCCCCTAAGAGCAAGCATAGGGCGAGCGAGTTCTGGGGAGGCTGTTACCATGGCGCCGCCCCTGGAGGTACGGTAAGTGGTTGAGACCCGCAAGAGAGTCCACATAGACGACCTGCTCCGTCTCCTGGTGGAGAAGGACGCCTCCGACCTCCACGTGAAGGTTGGTGAGCCGCCCATCATCCGGATCCACGGCGAGCTTCATCGCACGAACTACCCCGTCTTCGGCGACACTGATACCGAAGAGCTGATGTACGACGTGATGAACGAGGAGCGCCGGGCACATTTCGAGCAGTTCATGGAGCTGGACATGTCCTACTCCATTCCCGGCTTGGCACGCTTCCGCGTGAACTGCTTCCGCCAGCGGGGTCGTGTGGGTGCGGTGCTCCGGGTCATTCCCATCAAGATCAAGACGATTGATGACCTGATGCTCCCTCAGGTGACCAAGGAGATAGCCATGCGCCCTCGCGGCCTGGTGCTGGTCACCGGCCCCACGGGAAGCGGCAAGTCCACCTCCCTAGCCGCGATGGTGAACCACATCAACGCGTCGGTGCGCAAGCACATCATCACGGTCGAGGACCCCATCGAGTTCATCCACCAAGATAAGCTCTCCGCCATCAACCAGCGCGAGGTGGGCCAAGACACGCACAGCTTCGCCGACGCGCTGAAGCACATCATGCGCCAGAACCCGGACGTGATCCTGGTGGGAGAGATGCGGGACCTGGAAACCATCCACCTGGCCATCACAGCGGCCGAGACCGGACACCTCGTCTTCGCCACCCTGCACACCACGGACGCCCCTCAGACCATCGACCGCGTAATCGACGTCTTCCCGCCGGAGCAGCAGCAGCAGATCCGCATGCAGCTCTCCGTAACCATGCTGGCCGTCATCTCTCAAACGCTGCTGCACCGGGCGAATGAGGCAGGCAGGGTCGCTGCCTTCGAGGTCATGGTCGCCACGCCCGCCATTCGGGCGCTGATTCGCGAAGGGAAGACTCACCAGATCTACACGGACATCCAGACCGGTGGCGAGTTCGGCATGCAGTCTCTGGACCAGTGCCTGCTGGACCTGCTGAAGAGGCGCCTGGTGACCTTCGAGGACGCGATCGCCAAGTCCTCGAACCCGAGGGACTTCGAGGCGCGGGCCCAGCCAATCCTGGCCGAGCAGGGCGCGGCGCCCCTGCGCTAGGCATCGGCGACGCCATAACCCTCCGCGGTTGGTTCATGGTCGCACACTAGCGGCCGTCAGTGTGGTCTTGGTCAGCGTGAAGGCTCCGGAGGAACGGCAGCGCCGGGTCCACTCGTGAGCACGTGGGAGTTGGAATGCGAATAACCGTAGACGAGTTACTGACGTTCCTGGTTCAGAATGGCGGCTCAGACCTTCTGGTCAAGACAGATAGCCCACCGCTGGTCCGCATACACGGTGATCTCCGGCCCGTGAAGATCGACCCCTTGAGCTCAGACGAGACCAGGGAGCTATGCTACAGCATCCTCAGGCCGGACCAGATCAAACGGTTCGAGGAGGACATGGAGCTGGACCTCGCCTACGAGATCAAGGACCTGTCCCGTTTTCGCGTGAACGTCTTCCAGCAGCGTGAATCGGTCGGCATGTGTATCCGCGCCATTCCCATCCACATCTCCACCTTCGAGGAGCTGGAGATCCCGGAGGTAGTTCGCGGCTTCTGCGACCGGCCGCGCGGCCTGGTGTTGGTCACGGGCCCTACGGGCAGCGGCAAGACCACCACCCTGGCTGCGATGATCAACTACATCAACGCGACCCGAGCCGAGCACATCATGACCGTGGAGGACCCCGTAGAGTTCATCCACCAGGACAAGAAGGCGCTCATCAACCAACGCGAGCTCCTCAATGACACGCTCTCCTTCGCCAACGCCCTGAAGTTCGTGCTACGCCAGGACCCCGACGTGATTCTGGTGGGCGAGATGCGCGACCTCGAGACGATCCACCTGGCCATCACCGCGGCCGAGACCGGGCACCTCGTCTTTGCCACCCTCCATACCACCGATGCGGTCCAGACCGTTGACCGCATCATCGACGTCTTCCCCACCTATCAGCAGCAGCAGGTCCGCATGCAGCTCTCCGTCAACCTCATCGGCGTTGTATCGCAGGCCCTGCTGAAGCGCTGTGACCGCAAGGGGCGCATCGCTGCCTTCGAGGTCCTGGTCGCCGTCCCAGCCGTGCGCAACCTCGTTCGAGAGGCCAAGACGCACCAGATTGGGTCGCTGATCCAGGTCGGCGCGAAGCATGGGATGCAGACGCTTGACCAGGCACTGGCAAGGCTGGTTGCCCAGCGCGCGGTGACCTACGAGGAGGCCCTGGCAAAGGTGACCGACCTCAAGGAGTTCAACACCCTCTGCGGCCGTGACGCCCAAGGCAACCCCCTGCCCGTGGCAAGGTAGTCCAGGCGAACAGCCTCACCACAGAGGCACAGAGGCACAGAGGGGCACAGAGAGAACCAACCCCTACTGTGGTGGTTGCTCTTCTCTGTGCCCCTCTGTGCCTCTGTGCCTCTGTGGTGAGGCTGTTCTCTGGGCTATCCTGCCGGCGCCGTCTCTGGGTGGCGCGACTCGTAGGCGGTGATGGCCTTTGCGTGCTGGAGGCTCAGGCCGACCTCGTCGAGACCGTTGAGGAGCATGTGGCGGGAGCCCTCGGGGACGGGGAAAGCCTCACTGAAGTCGCCGTCGGGCAGGTGCGCTGTTACGGTGCGTGTTTCCAGGTCCACGGTGACCTCGCCAGTGCCGGCCGCGAAGAGGCGGTCGACGAACTCCTCGGAGGCCTCCACCGGAAGCAGACCGTTCTTGTAACTGTTGCCTCGCAGAATGTCCGCGAAGGCCGGCGCGCTTCCTACACGGGGGGCAATCACCGCCTTGAACCCGCCCTGGGTGATGCCCCAGACCGCGTGCTCCCTACTGGAGCCACAGCCGAAGTTCTGGCGCGCCACCAGCACCGTGGCCCCCTGGGCCTCAGGTCTGTTCAGCGGAAACGCTGGGTCTGGCTGACCGTCCTTCTGCCGAATATCCATGAACAGCAGCTCGCCGAAGCCCGTGCGCTGAATCCGCTTGAGGAACCGAGCGGGCATGATGGCGTCCGTGTCGATGTTCGCGCGATCAAGGGTCACGAACTTGCCGCGATGAGTCACGAAGGGCTCCATGCCTAAGCCTCCCTGGAGTCGAAGGTGCGGATGTCCACAAAGTGGCCGGCGATGGCGGCGGCCGCGGCCATCTGAGGGCTTACCAGGTGAGTGCGCCCACCGATGCCCTGCCGTCCCTCGAAGTTGCGGTTGCTGGTGCTGGCGCTGCGCTCCTGAGGGCGGAGCTGATCGGGGTTCATGCCCAGACACATGCTGCAGCCGGCCTGGCGCCACTCCGCGCCCGCCTCGCGGAACACTTTGTCCAGCCCCTCGGCCTCCGCCTGAGCCATCACCCGTACGGAGCCCGGCACCACCAGCACGCGTACCTTTGGGCTAACCCTGCGGCCCTTCAGCACCGAGGCCGCGGCTCGCAGGTCCTCGATCCGGCCGTTGGTGCAGGAGCCGATGAAGACCACGTCCACGGGGATGTCCTCGATGGCCTGGCCGGCCTTCAGTCCCATGTAGGCAAGCGCGCGCTCCACGTCAACGGGGTTCACAAAGGGAACCTCGCCGGGCGCCGGCACCCGCCCCACCACGTCGGTGGTCATCGCCGGGCTGGTGCCCCAGGTAACCTGTGGTGAGAGGGTGCTTCCATCCAGCGTGTAGGCCGCGTCGAAGGCGGCCCCCGCGTCGGTCACCAGCCCCCTCCAGCGCTCGATGGCGGCGTCCAGGTCCCTGCCCTTGGGAGCGAAGGGCCGGTCACCGGCCGCGACGTACGCGAAGGTGGTGTCGTCCGGCGCGATCAGTCCCGCCCGCGCGCCCGCTTCGATGGACATATTGCAGACCGTCATCCGGCCGGCCATGTCCAGGGCTCGGATCACGTCGCCGCGGTACTCCACCACGTGGCCTGTGGCGCCGCCGGTGCCGATGTCCCGGATCACCCGCAGGATCACGTCCTTGGGAGTGACTCCTTGACCCAGCTTCCCGGTCACCTCAATAGAGAAGGTCTTCGACGGGACCGACCTAAGGGTCTGCGTGGCGAGAACGTGCTCGACCTCGCTCGTCCCGATGCCGAAAGCCAGGCTGCCGAAGGCGCCGTGGGTGGAGGTGTGGCTGTCACCACAGACGATGGTCTGCCCCGGCAGCGTGATACCTAACTCCGGGCCGATGACGTGCACGATGCCCTGACGGTCGCTGTCGAGCCCGTAGTAGGAAACACCGAACTCCTCGCAGTTCCTCTTCAACGCCTCGATCTGAGCGCGGGACAGTGCGTCTGCCACGTTCATTCGCGTCTCGTCCGTGGGGATGTTGTGATCAACGGTCGCGAAGGTCAGCTCAGGCCGCCGCACCTTGCGTCCCGCCATCCGCAGAGCATCGAAGGCCTGGGGGCTGGTGACTTCATGGACCAGATGGCGGTCGATGTAGAGGAGCACCTCCCCCGTGGGGAGCGTCTCGACTACGTGGTTCTCCCAGATCTTCTGGTAGAGGGTCTTCCCCGAAGGCGGCGACGCCTCCTGGGCGACCCTTTGGCTGCTGCTCAAGATATGCCTCCGGCAATTGAGTCGGTTCGCGGGCGCTGCCCAAGCGCCTTGAGGGGGCTAGAGGGAACCACGGGGCAGGCTGGGAGTCCGACCTCAGCAGACCGGACAAAGGGTCCCCCTACCAACCATTCTACAGCGCCCCAATGCATAATCCCAATGATACCTTCTCATCCTTCTCATGCGCTCAATGCATGGATATCGCCACCTTACCGGCGGCCCGGCGCGGGGCCGGCAGGAGTGGGCGCCCCACTTGGGAAAGGGGAGACTGGCCTCGGCTTCGGGGCCGCTTACTTACCTAACTTGCCGGCGCGGCGGGGCCCCAACTGTTTCCCCGCTACTCCGGCCCTCGCTCTGGGAGGCTTTCGTTGGCTATACTTCGCTCTCACCACATTGCCCTCAAGACACCGAATCTGGACCGGCTCGAGGCGTTCTACCGCGACGTTGTTGGCCTCTCCAAGTGCGGCCAGCTAGATATCCCTGGGATGCGTATCGTCTTCTACGATCTGGGCGGAGTGCGCCTAGAGCTCATCGAGGTGCCGGGCCTTGAGCAGGAGGCCGAGACAGGCCGGAAGGGCCTGTCCCACGTTGCCGTGGAGGTTGATGACGTCTACGCCACCGCCGAGGCCCTGGGCAAGCGGGGAGTCACCTTCCACGATGGCCCCAAGCAGGTGGGCGACCTCAATGTGGCCTTCTTCCGCGACCCCGACGGCACGGAGCTAGAGCTCTTCCAGGGCAAGGTCTGAGCAGCCGCAGACGTTGCTGCTCACCCTAGAGGCACGGGGAGGTGACTGAGTGGGTGAGGAGGTGAGGGGGTGAGGGGGTGAAAGGGCCTCAGT
>DASXUI010000280.1:0-13331 GCA_036504955.1 Armatimonadota bacterium | reverse complement strand
CTGCCCCATACCCAGCCAACCAGCCAGGTTTGACAGCCTGATCCGCCCGCTGGTACTCTGGATCCGTGGAAGGTCGACAGCACGCAAGTAAGGAGGTGCCGAACACCACAGAGACCGACGAGCGCTTCAACTTCCTAGCATTTTTCGTTGACGCGGTAGGCTGGCCTCTGGGGATGAGCTTCCTTTCCCCCAAGACGATCCTCCCATATTATGTACGCCAACTAACAACTTCCAACGTGGCCATTGGTGCCATCCCCGCCCTGAGCCTCTTTGGAGCCCTCGTTCCCCAGATCCTGGCAGCCCCGGCAAGCGAACGGAGACCTGTCCAGCGCCGCTTCGTGCTATGGGTGGCCCTGGTGGAACGCCTGCCGTACCTTGTGCTGGCCCTGGCCACGTACCTGCTGGGCTTCCGCGCTCCCTCCCTGCTTCAGACGATCTTCCTGCTCTCCCTGGCCGCGAACGCCGTCTGCATGGGGCTCAATATCCCGGCGTACACCACCCTGGTGAGCAAGGTGATCCGCCCCCAACGGCGAGGAAGGCTCTTCGGCATGGGAAACGGCGTCAGCGGCGTGCTGGCCTTCGGCGGCGCGGCCCTGAGCGGCTGGTTGCTTAGCGCCTATCCACCCAGGGTAGCGTTCTCCCTCTGCTTCCTACTTGGGTTCCTTGTTTTGCTCGTGACGGTACTTCCCCTGGGCTTCGTGCGAGAGCCCCGGTCCCCGGTCCCAGCCGAACACGAGCCCTTCAGTGACTACCTTCGAGGAAGCCTGAAGCTGCTTCGGGACGACCCTCAGTACGCCCGGTTCCTGGCAAGCCAGGTCCTGCTATCACTGTCGGGCATTGCGTCGTCCTTCTATACGGTGCACGCGATGGATCGGTTCCGGATCAGCGGGGAGCGGGGGGCCGAGATCGGCCTCTTCACGATGGCGCTGATGCTCTCCACCGTGGTGGGGGGCTTCCTCTGGGGCCACGTGGGGGACCAACGGGGCAACCGCGTTCTTTTGGCCCTTGGCACGGTCTCCATCGCGGTGCTCTCTTTGGGCGTGCTTTGGGCGCCCACGGTGGCCATCTTCACGGCGATGTTCTTCCTCAGCGGCCTGGCGACATCGGCGCTGGACCTGGCCTCCTTCAACATCGTGATGGAGTTCAGTCCGGAGGGCCGCGTGCCCACCTACAGTGCGCTGAGGGCCACGGTGATCGCGCCGGTGGCCTGCGCCTCCCTGGCTGCGGGCCGGCTCACTGACCTCTGGATGGACCGGTGGGGCTACGCGCCGCTGTTCCTCTTCGCGGCCGTCTGCGCGACCCTAAGCCTGCTGCTGTTGTCTCGCGTCCGAGAGCCCCGCCACGAGAGGGTGCCGGCGCCTTCAGTCCTAAGCTAGCGGCTAGCAACGTCACCACCAAGGCACCAAGGGGACAGGGGACTGAAGGGGCTCAGGGGGCTTAGGGGAGGAGCCTCAGACGAGTACCCGCAGGGTCTGCCCTCAGTCCCCTGCCCTTCTTGGTATCTTGGTGTCCTGGTGGTGATGCTGTTTCTATGCACTGACCAGACTCACGTGCCGGTGGGCAGGGCGCACTTGGGCCGCTCGAAGCTCGTCCATAGATTGGGAGACCGATGATCAGCCCGGCTGAGAAGGTGGCCTTCGGTTCCTGGGTGCTACTGATGCTGGTGTCGCTCTTCTCCAGCCTTCGGCAGGTGTCACGGAACTGGGAGCATGGGGAGAGAAGACGTGGGTGGGTAGCGCTTTCCGCCGCCTGCGGGGTGTGGATCGTCGCCGGGGTGCTGGCACTGACGGGCACCGGCCTCTTCACAGACATCCAGAGGGTCGGCACGCTCATCGCGATCTTTGGTGTCTACTTCCTCTGGAGGGCCAGCCGCTCCAGCTAGACTGCGCTCCAGGTGATGCATGTCGCGCAGTCGCGTTCGCAGTAAGCCACCGATTCGCGCCCGAGGGTGGCCTGCCCCGGACGCTCCGAGGAGTGCCGTAGCTCTCCACCCGTGCGCCGGCAGCTAGTTAGCAGCCATTTGACGGACCCTTAGTGAGGGCGGAAGGAGTAGGGATGAGGACAGTGGAGGAGGCCCAAGGGCCGCCGGCCGCCCCGGAGAAGCCCTCGGCGGAGGCTCCGCCCAAGGGGGGCGTCACGCTGCGCGCCTTCCTGTTGGGCCTGATCCTGATCCCGCTGAACTGCTACTGGATCGAGCTTTCCGAGATCAAGTACATGACCATAGACGTCACCATCGTCTCCCTGTTCATGAACGTGATCTTCTGCATCTTCGTGCTCTCGCTCCTGAACCTCGCGTTGCGGAGGGTGCGACCCCGCTGGGCCTTCTCGCAGGGCGAGCTGCTGCTGATCTACGTCATGCTCTCCATCGCCACGGGCGTGGCCGGGCACGACATGATGGGGAACCTGCTCCCCAACCTGAGCAACGCCTTCTGGTACAGCACCTCGGAGAACCGGTGGTCGGAGTTCTGGCAGCACATCCCCTCCTGGTTCTCGCCCAGGGATAGGTCCGTGCTGAGGGGCTTCTACGAGGGGAACTCCAACTTCTGGACGCCCGCCAACCTCTCCGCCTGGGCCATCCCGATCTTGGCCTGGGGCAGCTTCATCTTCATGACGCTGCTCATCGGCCTGTGCATCTGCGTGGTGGTCCGCCGGCAGTGGATCGAGCGGGAGCGCCTGACCTTCCCCATCATCCAGCTTCCGCTGGAGATGACCCGCCCTGAGGCCGGCCGCACCTTCTTCTCCAACCGCTTCCTATGGCTGGGCTTCTCCATTCCAGCCTTCGTGGAGACGCTCAACTGCCTGAACTACTGGTACCCTTCCTTCCCCTACATCCAGATCCGCCTGTTTGACCTGGGCCAGTTCATCACCACGCCGCCCTGGAACGGCATCGGCTGGTTCCCCATCAGCTTCTACTTCTTCGCGCTGGGAATCGCCTACTTTCTGCCTCTAGACCTGGCCTTCTCCGCCTGGTTCTTCTACCTGTTCCGCAAGGCCCAGGACATCTTCTCCGTGGCGGCCGGCTTCCGAGACCCCGGCTCTCCGCCGGCCCTCTCCAAGATCCCCTACTTCCCGGAGCAGACGGTGGGCGCGTGGGCGGCGCTATCCTGCGTGGTGCTGTGGACCGGCCGGCACCACCTGGCGCGCGTGTGGCGGGCCGCACTGGGGCACCCCGAGACGGAGGAAGACCGCAAGGACGCCTCGCTGTACCGCTGGAGCCTGATCGGCCTCGCCTTTGGCCTGGTTTACCTCAACGCCTTCTTCTGGCTGGCCGGCGCCTCCTGGTGGGTGCCTATCGTGTTCTGGGCCTTCTACCTGCTGGTCGTCTTCGTCATCACCCGCGTTCGCGCGGAGCTGGGCCCGGTGGCGCACGAGCTGAACTTCTACCGGCCCGAGGCGATGATGGTGGAGATGTCCGGCACGGGGGGCCTGGGCCCTCAGAACCTGACGCTGATCAGCTTCACCCACTGGTTCAACCGGGGCTACCGGAACCTGGCGATGCCCCACCAGTTGGAGGCCTTCAAGCTCTCCGACCAGGCGTACATGAACGACCGCAAGCTGACCCTGGCGATGGGGGCGGCGGGCATCGTTGCCATCTTCGCCACCTTCGCGGCGCTGCTGACCATGTACTACCAAAACGGCGCCGCCACCGCGAACATCCAGGCCACCTACCGCACGGACATCGCCAACGCGGAGGCCTTCAGCCGCCTGCAGAACTGGCTCAACAACCCGCAGCCCAGCGATTGGTACGCCATGAGCTTCGCGCTGGGCGGCTTCGCCTTCGCGCTCTTCCTCAGCGCCATGAAGGGTGCCTTCCTCTGGTGGCCCTTCCACCCCATCGGCTACGGCCTGGCGGTCAGCTTCGCCATGGAGTACTTCTGGTTCCCCACCATGGTAGGCTGGGGCATCAAGCTCCTGATCACCCGGTACGGCGGCATCAAGGGCTATCGCACCCTGATGCCCTTCTTCCTCGGCCTGATACTGGGAGACTACATCACGGCGAGCATCTGGTCCCTCATCGCCATCATCTTCCAGGTCAACACGTACCGCATCTTCATCTGAAGGCGGGTCGTAGGGACTGAAGGCGGGTCGTAGGGTCGTAAGGTCGTAGGGTCGTAGGGGAGGGGCCTCAGAGGGTGGGAGGCCGTGGAACCTGCGGGAGTGGGTGCCCGGCAGCCGTCCGCCCGGCGGTGAATCGCTGGGCTCTGGGGCTCAATCCTCCTGGAAGGAGGGTTCTGGCCCCAAGGTGCACCTTTGGTTCAGGACCCCGGTTCAGCGGGATTGAGCCTCGGAGCCCGGCGATTCACCGCCGGGCGGGCGGGCCCATAGGCGCAACCCCATACTAGGTCCACTACAGCGCACCCTCTGAGGCCCTTCCCCTACGACCCTACGACCTTACGACCCTACGACCCGCCTTTGGGCCCAATTGGCCGGCGTCAGCGTCGGATCGTCAGCGATCTCATGCGGTTGGACCCAGCGCACGGACAATGGATGGGGCGTTCGGGGGCCGGCAGGGGCTCTCGTGCCCTGTGGAAGTGGCCGCCGCCCTGCCATAATAGCTTGGAGGAGTATCTCGGCTCCTCGCGGCGTCGCGCGCCACGCTTCCCGGCACCCGTGTGGAAACCGCCTTCGCTCCGGCCCCGCCCCCGTGTCTCGGGCCCGGCCAGACCGGGTCACCCCACGCCTGCCCTGCGAGAGGACCACCCGGCATGAACCGACCCTGGCTGACCCACCTCCCTCGGCTGCTCCTCGCCGCCCTGATCCTGGGCCTCCTCCCCCCACCGCAAGCGCGTGCCTCAGACAGCGACTGGAGCGTCAGCCTCACGGTTACCTCGAAGTATCTTACCGAGCATCCCGCCCCAGGCATTGAGCCGACCTCAGGCCCACTCCAGATTGGCGTCGTTCCGGATGCCGGTACCGACCCATACAAGCAGCTGGGGCCGGAGGACCGTCGGTTCGTACCCAACGTCTTTGAGAGCAAGCCGCTCGTCTACAGCGCCCGGTTCCCCACTGATACTGGCTACCAGGGCATCCCTGCCGGATACGGTCTTCAGGGCGACTTCCAGCCTCCCATAGTGCCCGGGGACCCAGTCAGGGGAGTCCTTCTCTGGCCCCGAGTCAGGGCAGAGATGTACAACCGCTACGACAGCGACACGACCATACCCACCGACACGATGACCCTCACGTGGTCTCTTACCGGCGTTCCAACCGACCATGTCGCGCTGTTCCTCTACCACCCAACCCTCCTCCCCCCGGAGGGACTGGATATGCGTCTGACCGACCACTTCACGTTCCAGCTCCCGCGAGCCGCCGTCTTTCCCACATACACTGACTTCCAGATCCGTGCCCGGGACGCCCGAGACGTTCAGACGCCGCCCCCCTATCTGCACATCATCTCCCGTCCCTATGGAGGAGTGATAGTAAGCGGGCAGGTGTTCAACTTTGTTGCTGAATCGGGCCCCGTCACGGCTCCGGGCACCAACGTGGTGTGGCAGATCCTTACCCCGGCTGGCTCTAATCCGGTTCCGTCAGACTACCTGGGGGAGATGAAGGGACTGAGTGGCGGGCAGAATCTCATCCTTACCTACAAGGCGCCCACGATACCTGCGGGCGGGCAGCCCCGCCAAGTGAAGGTCCGAGCAACCCAGGCCAGCGGCGCCGCCAGTGACGAGGTAGTGTTCACGGTGGCCCCCGATTCGGTACAGATTCCGACTCTTTCCATCACTGATTTCGACCCAAGCCACGGGGTCGCCGGGATAGCCGTCACCATCTTCGGCACCGGCTTTGAGCTCTCGGCGCTGAACAACACCGTGCAGTTCAGGGGCCCGGCAGGGACCTGGCTCACGGCCCCCATCATCGGCAACCCGACCAACACGCAGATGAATGTACAGGTGCCTGCCGGCGTGGTGACCGGCCTGATCACCGTCACCGCACGGGGTCGCCAGGCCTACTCACCCCGGGAGTTCATCGTTGATGCGCCTACATCCGGCGCAGCTTCGCTGAACAACCGCGACCCGGACTCCGGAGCCGCTCCCCTTCTCCAGTCAGAGGTAGTTGAGCTTTCGCAGCCAGGCTGGGACTACGCAGGGACATCACTCAACACCCTAGCAACCAAGCTGAGGGTGCTCGCCAAAGGCATCCCGGACGGCACCGTCGTCTCAAGCATATCCATCAATGGGGTCGAGTCCTCGGCTCCAGACGGGCCGTTCCCAGACCTGGGGTACCAGCGCTTTGAGGCCTATGTGCCCGAGGGCGCCTCAACCGGGCAGGTCCGGCTGATGTACAAATCCGGCGGCTATCTTGGCAACCCCGACCTAAGCGACTTCCGCGTTTTTGGGAAGCCAAGCATCACCGATATGCGGATCGCGACCCTGGGCGCGGGCCCCGTACAGTACGACTTACGTGGGATCCCCGGAATCAGCATGATTCAGATTCAGGGGCAGAACCTGGGGCCAGACACGGAGTCGGGGTCGCCCGGCCGGTCCTTTGCGAAGTTCACGGGCACTCCCCCTGTGCTGCTTGACAGCATCTCACAGGGCTTCTTGGGTGCTCCCGACACCGTCTCGGTGACGGTGCCGCCTGGAGCGCAGAGAGGCCCAGTGTCTGTCATCTCGCAGTGCCAGGGCACGGACGGGCAGTACACCACAATCGGGGTGGCTACGTGGCCCGTTGACTTCATTCCCGTGGTGAACCCGCACGTCGTAAGCTTCACGCCAGCGTCCGGCACTGTGGGTGACGAGGTCTTGATCAGCGGCTCCAACTTCCTGCCGCAGGGCCTCGACCCCAGCCAGGTGTTAGTCTATTTCGGTGGCACCGACGATGCCGGCCGCTCTATCGCGCCGCACCTCGCCGACCCGCAGGGCACCTGGCTGAAGGTGCACGTCCCGCTCTGGGCGAGGAACGGAGTCCTCACTGTACGCACGCCCTTCGGTGAGACCTCCACTACCGGACTCACGAACCCCTTGGGGCAGTTGGTCGATAGCTTCACCGTCCTTCCTTCAATAAGCGCGCTCCCACTGCCGGATCCTATCGAGACGTCGCCCACCATCGCCTGGACCACGAAGGCGCCAACGGACACCTACATCGAGCTCTACGGGCCGTACATCGGGCCCGGCGTGTCCGTCCCGCCCGGAGCCACGCCATATGGGACCTTCAGGGCTTCACAGGATACCCCCACGACGAGCCACTCGCTGCAACTAACCGGACTCAACCCCAACGATTACTACGTCATTCGAATCGTCGCCAACCGGTCCCGGTTGGAGGGCGGCCTGCCGAAGGCCGATGTCGCTACGGAGACGCTGGACCTGAAGGCACACACTCAGCCCTACACGGTTCAGGTCTTCAAGCCGACGGTCACGCCTGGCCTCACTGACGCGACGGTGGTTTGGGTGACCAGTCCCCTGTCCTCAAAGGGATCGCTCTGGTACGGCACGGACCCGTCGGCGCTGACTCTGACCAAATCAGAGCCGATCGAGACTGACGTACACAGCCAAGCGCTCACTGGTCTGAAGCCGGATGTCACCCACTACGTCCAGGTCCGCGCCTCCGCCACAGGCGCTCGCGACGGGCAGAGCGAGGTCGTCTCCTTCCACCTGCTGCCCAACGTCCAGATCACTTCTGCCCCGACCACGCTGAAGGCTGGCGAGACCTTTCAGTTCCAGGCTCACATTAGCGATCCCACTCCAGATGTCCAGCTGACTTGGAGTGTCGCCGGCCCCGCACTTGGGCCAGGAACCATTGACAAGGGCACGGGCCTCTACCAGGCTGCCAACCCGAGTGAGGTCCTGAAGCAGTCCGTCTTGGTTACTGTGACCGCCAAGCTCAACAACGGGGCAACTGCCACCAAGGCCTTCACGCTTCTGCCCAATCCTTCATTCACGCTGAAGGCTGACCGAACCATGGCGCGGCCCGGGATGGTCGTGAACCTGTCCGACAACAATGACATGGTTCCCAACGGGACCGGGATCGACTGGAAGCTTTCGTCAGCGGTAGGAAGCCTGGCTAAGGTTAGCACTCCAACAGTGAGCAACGTCTACACCCCGCCGGCCGACCTCACCACCGTTAGAACGATCTCAATCACGGCCACTTCAACGCTCGCCCCGACGGTCTCCAGGTCAGTCTCAGTGGAGCTACGGCCCAAGGTCACGCTGAAGCTGGACTACCTCCCCAAGGGCACGAGCTCGGTGCCTCCCACCCTCTTCCTACTGAAGGGGGAGACCGTCACGCTCAGTGTCTCGGGCACTGAGGGGCTCAGCACGCCACTGAGTGGCACTGACCTGGCAAAGGTAGCCTACGACTACAGCCCCGATGGCGGCTCGACCTGGGTGCCCCTCAGTGGAGGGATCTACACCGTCACCGCCCCTCTGCCCTTTGCGGGCATCGCCACGGTTTTTCGGGCCACCCTACCTGCAGACTACAACGCCCTGGCGACTGTTGAGTTGGTCTTGAGGCCCAGGCCGCTTCTGCGACTGGACCCCAGCGTGTTTGCCATCCATTCGGACCAGAGCAAGGTGTTGCAGGCTTCGGTAGACCTGGGGACGGGCTGGGGACTCCCACCCGCTGCGCTACCCTTGGGCTTCAACCTGTCCGCGCCTACCCAGGGGGACCTGTCGGTGGAAGGCCTCAAGCCAGCCCAGGTCACGCTTCAGCCGCATCTCGTCACGGCCAGGACCACACTGACGGTCAGCGTGTCAGCGGAGGGCGCGGCACCGGCCACCGCGACCGGCAGCATCTACCCGCCACTGGCTGTGGTGATCACGCCACCCACCGACCCCATTCAGGCAGGTGGCGCGCCAGTGACCTTCGCCGCCACCGTTCAGAACCCCATCAGTGACGCCGAGAAGGGCGTGACCTGGAGCGTGGCGCTTCTCCCCGGCGCGACAGGCGACCCCGGCAAGATCGACTCGGCAACCGGCGTCTACACGCCCCCGGCCTCCGTCCCCTCCACCGCCAGCGTCATCGTGACGGCCACCTCGACGGCCGACCCCACGAAGTCAGCCACGGCCACGGTTGGGATTGATGTGGGAGTCTTCTTGGTAGACCCGCCCACACTACAGATCGTGGCGGGAGACGCCCACCAGTTCAGACTCGCCCCGGCTCCGCCGGAGGGCGTGAAGGTAAGCTGGTATGTGGACTGGCTCCAGAGCGCTCCAGGGGACTTCCTCGGGACCATCGACGCCACCACCGGTCTCTATAGGGCGCCGGCTCAGCCGCCCACTTCCGGAGGACTGGAGTACTCCGTCTTTGTACAGGCCACCTACACGGTAGGCACGGTGAGCCAGAACGCGACTCCGGCGACGGTCAGAGTGGTCCCCAAGATGACCGTCAGCATCACGCCGCCTACCGGAATCACCACCATATCTGCCAAGGTCACCTGGATGACCAACGTGAGCGCCACCGGCGTGTTGTCCTATTGGTCGGGCGCTCAACCTACGCCCCAGCAGGTCGCCCTGACACTGCCGCAGATGGCCCAGTCCACCCTCCTCACGAACCTGAAGCCGCACACGGCTTACTCGCTGCAGGTCGAAGCGACGTCGGACGCGGCAAGCCTGAGCCAGAAGGCGACCTCGGCGGTCGCTACCCTGACCACGCTCAACAGCTCGCCAGTCCTCGGCTACCTCCCAGACTCCAAGGTGCCAGACGGCACGCCAGTGTCCTTCACGCTCACCGCGACCGATGCTGATGGCGATGTCCCCCGCTACTCGGCTAGCGGCACCTTGCCGGCCGGTGCCAGGCTGGACCCGGTCACCGGCGCCTTCGCCTGGACGCCGACGCCGGACCAGGCCCGTACGGCTCCCTACGTCCTCACCTTCATCGCCGACGATGGCTTCGGCGGCACGGACATCAAGACCGTATCCATCACCGTCACGCCCTCCAACAAGCCGCCGGTGGCGCAGGATGTGAGCGCCTCCACGCCTCAGAACACGCCGGTTCAAGTGCTCCTGAGGGCGACCGACCCGGAGGGGGCCGCGCTGAGCTACGCCGTCGTCAAGGCGCCGACTCTTGGCAGCTTCGGCCTGACGGGGAACCAGCTCACCTACACGCCCAACAAGGACGCGGAGGGAACCGACACCTTCACCTACAAGGCCAACGACGGAAGACTGGACTCCAACATCGCCACGGTCACGGTGACGATAACGCATGTGAACCGGCCGCCTACCGCCACGCCGCAAACGCTGACCACGCTGGAGGATACTCCGCTGGCGGTCGTCTTGGCCGGCACGGACCCGGACGGAGACTCGCTAACTTCCACAGTCGCCACACAGCCGGCCCACGGCACCCTATCAGGCGCCGCGCCAAACCTCACCTACACTCCAGCGGCGAACTACAACGGACCGGACTCCTTCACCTTCACAGTCTCCGACGGCAAGCTGACGTCCACTCCTGCCACCGTCAGCATCACGGTCACGCCCGTGAATGACCCACCGGTTCTTACCGTGCCGACCGCCCAAACGGTAGACGAGGGCAAGCCTCTGAGCTTCACGGTCAGCGCCACCGACCCGGACGCCGGAGACACGGTTACCCTCTCCGCCACCGGCCTGCCGAAGGGCGCCAGCTTCACGCCGGGGAGCGGCGCCTTCGCATGGACCCCCGGGTTCGACCAGGCCGGGGACTACACGGTCGGCTTCACCGCCGATGACGGTAAGGGTGGCAGGGACTCCAAGTCCGTGTCGATCCACGTGGTCGACGTGAACCGGCCGCCCGTCGCCACCCCGCAGCCCAACGTCACCACGGCCGAGGACACGCCCAAGGCCATCACCCTCACGGGCACAGACCCGGACGGCGATGCCCTGACCTACGCGGTCGCGACTCAGCCCAAACACGGCACCTTAAGCGGCACCGCGCCCGCTCTCACCTACACGCCGGCTGCCAACTACGACGGCTCGGATTCCTTCACCTTCACCGTGTCCGACGGCAAACTGACCTCCGACCCTGCGACGGTTACCCTGACGGTCACACCGGTGAACGACCCGCCGACCATCTCCAAGGTGGCGGACCAGACGCTCCCGGAGGACACAGCCTCGAATCCCCTACCGTTTCAGGTGGGCGACGTGGAGACCCCCGCCGCCGACCTGAAGGTGACGGTCGCGTCCGACAACCCGACTCTGGTGCCGCCCCTGTACGTGGTGCTGGAGGGCAGTGGCGCGAACCGCACGGTAACGGTCACTCCCGCGAAGGGGCAGTTCGGCAAGGCCACCCTCACCCTCACCGTGACGGACGCGGACGGGGGCACGGCCTCCAGCAGCTTCGTCGTGACGGTGTCCGCCGTGAACCACGCGCCCATCGCGACGCCGCAGACGGTGACTACCGCGGAGGACACGCCGAAGGCGGTTACGCTCTCGGGCACGGATCAGGATCCCGGAGACACTCTGACCTTCTCGGTGACGGCTCAGCCAGCGCACGGCACGCTCTCCGGAACGGCGCCTGCCCTCACCTACACCCCGGCTAAGGACTTCAACGGCAGCGATTCCTTCAGCTTCACGGTGTCCGACGGTAAGGTCACCTCCGCGCCGGCGGCGGTCAGCATCACGGTCACGCCGGTCAACGACCCGCCCGTTGCGGCCGACCAGGCCGTGACGACGTCGGAGGACACGCCGGTGAAGGTGGACCTGAAGGCCACCGACGTGGACGGGGACAAGCTGACCTACTCCCTCGTCACCCAACCGTCGCACGGCAAGCTGAGCGCGCTTTCCGGCTCCAGCGTCACCTACACGCCGGACGCCAACTACAACGGGACGGACAGCTTCACCTGGCAGGCCAGCGACGGCCAACTCCCCTCCAACACCGCCGCCGTCACCCTTACCGTGACCCCGGTCAACGACAAGCCGGTGCTGACGGTGACCGGCCCCACCACGGTGAAGGAGGGCGAGGCGATCCAGCTCAAGGCCAGCGCCACCGACGTTGACGGCGACACCGTCACCCTCAGTGTCAGCCCCATCCCGGGCTTCGGCAAGTTCGATGCGAGCTCGGGAACGCTGGACCTCACGCCCACCTACCCGGCCTCGCTTAGCAGCCCCTTCACCCTCACCTTCAAGGCCGATGACGGTCACGGCGGCACGGATACCAAGCAGGTCAGCGTCACCGTGACGCACGTGAACTCGCCGCCCATCGCCAACAACCTGAACAAGGTGGTGAAGCAGGACACTGAGCTCACCTTCTCCGTCTCGGACCTGCTGGCGGTTGCCAGCGACCCCGATGGCGGCACCGTCTCGGTTACCGGCGTGGAGAGCAGCGCGACCACCCACGGCACCGTCACCCTCACGGGCACGGGGACGGCGGCGACGGTCAGCTTCGTTCCGGACGCCGGCTACGTGGGCGTGGCCTCCTTCCTGTACGTGGTGATCGATGGCCAGGGCGGCACCGCCAAGGGCCTAGTCACGGTGAACGTGCAGGAAGACACCACCCAGCCTCCGCCGGCCCTGGCGGAGACGCCCTGGCCCATGTTCCGCCACGACCCCCAGCATACCGGCCGAAGCATCTACGCCGGCCCTGTGGAGCCCGCCGTGGCCTGGCAGCAGCCGCTGCCGGCCCTGTACGCCTCCCCGGCCGTGGGCATCGACAGAACGCTGTACGTGAACTCCCGAGGCCAGGCGCTGGCCGCCCTGAAGCCGGACGGCACCCAGGTCTGGAACTACGGCTCCGCGGACTGGGTACGCTCCTCGCCGGCCATCGCCAGCGACGGCACCATCTACGTCGGCATCCCCGGCGGCGGCGCCAGCCAGCTCGTGGCCCTCACCCCCTCGGCGGAGCTGAGGTGGTCGCTGCCCCTCTCGGGCGACGTCAGCTCCTCGCCGGCCATCGGGCACGATGGAACCGTGTACATCGGCAGCGGCGACCGCCTGAACGCGGTCAGCCCGGACGGCACGCTGAAGTGGTTCTACCGAACATCCTCGCTGGTCATCTCCTCGCCGGCCCTCAGCCATGACGAGAAGACGGTGTACATCGGCTCCGACGACGGCTACCTCTACGCCGTGGACTCCCAGGGCAACCTGTCCTGGCGTTACGAGACTCCGCTGGGCGGCGTCCGCTCCAGCCCCACCGTGGGGCAGGATGGCACCGTCTACGTGGGCTCCACCAACGGCAGCTTCTACGCCGTGCAGCCCACCGGCACTCTGCGCTGGAAGGTGGACATGGGCGGAGTGGTGGCTACCTCGCCGGCCGTGGCCGGGGACGGCACGGTGTACATCGGCTCTGATACCGGAGACATGGTGGCGCTGGACACCGAGGGAACCGTGCTGTGGAGGTACAGCACCGGCCAGGCCATCACCGGCTCGCCGGCCATCGACAAGGACGGCGTGGTCTACATCGGCTCCGGCCGCGTCCTTCACGCCATC
>DASXUI010000279.1:0-6987 GCA_036504955.1 Armatimonadota bacterium | reverse complement strand
TCCGAGGCTCAATCCCGGTGAACCCGGGTTCTGAACCATGGGTGCACCCTGGGGCCAGGACCCTCCTTCCAGGAGGATTGAGCCCCTGAGCCCGGCGATTCACCGCCGGGCAAACGGCCGTCGGGCATCACCCTCTGGCGTGTTTGCCCCAGCGTACCCTCTGAGGCCCTTCCCCTACGACCCTACGACCTTACGACCCCGTCACCCAAACACCATGTCCTTCCGATCCCTACTGCTGCCGCTCTCTGTGCTTCTTCTGGTGACACCTATGGCTCTGGCGGATAGCGCTCCGCACTACTACGTCCCATCCTCAAGCCGGCTGAGGCCGAAGACCGTGAGGGCCGAGGTGTGCGTGTATGGGGGAACGGCGGCCGGGGTGATCGCGGCCGTGCAGCTCAAGCGGCTGGGGCACAACGTCGCGCTGGTGACCAACGGCTCCCACCTGGGCGGGATGACGACCGGGGGACTGAGCTTCACGGACTTCGGCAACAAGGCGGCCATCGGGGGGATGTCGCGGGAGCTGTACCGCCGCATCGGGGCGCTGTACGGCGTGGATGAGGAGTGGTGCTTCGAGCCTCACGTCGCGGAGGCCGCTCTGGATGGAATGGTGGCACAGAGCGGGCTCAACGTCTACACTCGGCAGTACGTGAAGTCGGCGCGCAAGGAGGAGGGCCGGCTGGTCAGCCTCACCACTGAGTCGGGCCTCACGGTGAAGGCGCAGGCCTTCATCGACGCCAGCTATGAGGGCGACCTGATGGCGCTGGCGGGCGTGTCCTACGCCGTCGGTCGCGAGGGGAACGAGACCTACGGAGAGACGCTGAACGGCGTGCAGCTCCGACAGACGCACCAGTTCAACAGCCCCGTGGACCCCTACCTTGCGGAGGGGCACCCGGCCAGCGGCGTGCTACCGGGCATCGACCCGAAGGAGCCGGGACCGCAGGGCTCCGGCGACAAGCGCGTGCAGGCCTACAACTTCCGCCTGTGCCTCACCAAGGACCCCACCAACCGAATCCCCTTCCCCAAGCCGGAGGGCTACGACCCCGCCCGCTACACACTCCTGGCCCGCTACCTGGCCACTGGCTGGAACGAGGTCACCCGCAAGTTCGACGGCATTCGGGGCAGCAAGGTGGACATGAACAACCACGGCGGCTTCTCCACCGACTTCATCGGTGGGAACTACGCCTACCCGGAAGCCGACCACGCGACGCGCGAGCGCATCTTCCAGGACCATGTGAGCTACCAGCAGGGGCTGATGTACTTCCTGGCCAACGACCCCAGCGTGCCGGAGGCGATCCGAGCGGAGGTGGGACCGTGGGGCCTGTGCCGCGACGAGTTCACCGACACCGGCGGATGGCCTCGTCAGCTCTACATCCGCGAGGCGCGCCGCATGGTGAGCGACACGGTGATGACGGAGCATAACTGCAAGGGCGAAAAGGTGTCGGAGGACCCCGTGGGGCTGGGAGCCTACAACATGGACTCCCACAACTGCAGCCGTTTCGCCAAGGGCGGCCGAGTGTGGAACGAGGGGGACGTGCAGGTGGGCGGCTACCCACCCTACCCCATCTCCTACCGCTCCATCGTGCCGCGCAAGGCGGAGTGCCAGAACCTGCTGGTACCCGTGTGCATGTCGGCTTCCCACATCGCCTACGGGTCGATCCGCATGGAGCCGGTCTTCATGATCCTGGCGCAAAGCGCGGCCCTGGCGGCGGACCTGGCCCTGCGGGGGGGCGTGGCGGTGCAGGACGTACCCTACACCGAGCTTCGCCCCGCCCTGGAGCGCGCGGGACAGGTGCTGGGGTGGCCGGTTAAGGGCGGGTCGTGAGGTCGTAGGGTCGTTGGGTCGTTGGGGGAGCGCGGGGGGTGCGTGCCGCGGGTGTTACCCACGGCTGACGTAGAGGCGCCCCTCCGGGGCTGAAGCCGGCGCGGCCCAGCCGCTACGCGGTCGATCTACAGACTGCTTGACGCCCCGAAGAGGCACGCCATGTTCAGCTGTGTATGGCGTCCCCGGCGCACGTCCTGGCGCCGGGGCGTAGGCGGGAGGTCCGATGGGCGCGACACTGGTGACCGGTGCGAGCGGGCTGATAGGGAGAGCGCTGGCTGCCTCGCTCTCGGAGCGGCATCAGGTGGTCTGCCTGAGCAGGAGGGATCCGGGCCTGGCGCTGCCGTGGGTGCGGGGCGACTTCGCCCAGTTCGAGGACCTGCGGAAGCTGGACGGCTGTGACATTGACGCCGTGGCGCACCTGGGGGCTGTGACGGGCGGATGCTCGGAGCGGGACGGGCTGCTGGTGAACGTGGAGGGAACGCGCTGCCTGATGCGCTACCTGATGGACCGCGGCTGCACCAAGTTCGTGATGGCCAGCTCCATCGCCGTGGTCGGGATGCAGAGCCAGCGCTTCCGCCCGCTGCGCGTGCCCATTCCGGACGACCACCCCTGCCTGGATTGCGATGGCTACGGCTTCTCCAAGTACCTGATGGAGGAGGTCACACGCTACTACCAGCGACAGAACCCGGCGCTGGACGTGGTGAACCTGCGCCTATCGGTCACTGTGGCGGAAGAGGCCCTCCCGCCGCCGGCTCGGGTGCGCCCCATCAGCGAGTGGGCGGTGGGCGGAATCACGATGATGGGCCTGAGTGATGGGGTTCGAGCGTTCACCCTAGCTCTGGAGGCGCCCCACAAGCCGGGCGCACGCGTGATGAACGCGGTGGGCCCCAGAGCCTGGGTGGCGGACCCGGTGGCCGACATACTCCGCGGCTGGTGGGGAGACGACGTGGACCTCTCCCACCACGAGCAGCCAGGCCACGAGTATGACGCCGTCTATTCCCGCGACCTCATCCGCCAGGAGCTGGGCTTTGAAGCCCAACTCCTGCCGCCCAAGGCAGGGGACTCAGGGGACTGAAGGGGCTGAGGGGAAACCCCAAGGCGTACGCGCTGAGGCCTTCCCCCTAAGCCCCTTCAGTCCCCTGAGTCCCCTGAGCCCCCTAAGCCCTTGGCTATGCTCTGAAGAAGCCATGGAAGAGGGCTTCGCTGAGTCCATAGGCCATCAGATAGACCAGCGCGATGAGGACGGCGGAACGCAGGTAGTCCGGGACGTAGCGGCGGATGCCATGGGTGCCCCAGGCCAGCGTCAGCCCGAAGAGGGCGCCGCACAGGGCGAGGGCACCGTCCCAGAGGGCGAGGTTCGGTTTGGGCATGCCTGGCCCGAAGGTGGAGAGGCGCCAGTAGACGCCCCCAACGATGGCCCACGTAAGCGCGAGGCCGGCCGCCAGGCTAAGGCTGGCGTGGAGGATGGGTCTTTCCTGAGTCATTAGGGAGCACTCCAAAGTATCTAGAAGTCACTGATGCCACAATCCGTTACTCGGCAGATCGCCGCGCGATGCTAACCAAACGGCCCCGCTGCCTACGAGGTGAAACCTACAGCCGGCGCCTCAGGTCCTCGCTGAGCGTGCCCGTGCATACCTCCTCAACAGGCCCCGTCATCACCAGGTCGAGCTCAGGGCTGATCTCGATGGTGAGGTCGCCGCCTTCCATGTGGACCGTCACCGGGCTGTCCACCAGCCCCTTGCTGTAGCAGGCCACCGCCACTCCGCAGGAGCTGGAGCCGGAAGCCAGGGTGTGTCCCGCTCCCCGCTCCCAGATCCGAGCCTCCACGTCGTTCCGGCCAAGCACCTGCGCGAACTGGACGTTGGTGCGGTTGGGGAAGGCGGAGTGGTTCTCGATGAGCGGCCCCAGCCGGAAGAAGTCCACTGCCTCAAGGTCAGCAACCACGTTCACGCAGTGCGGGTTTCCGACGGAGAGCGAGACCACCTCCAACGTCTCGCCGCCCACCTCCAGCGAGGTCAGCGACGGATTCACCACGGCCCGACCCATCTCCACCCGCGCGGCGGTCACGCGTCCCTCCTCTAGCAACAGCCGCGTGCTGACGATGCCGCCAAGGGTGTAGACGGTGAACGCCGTGCTCTGCGTGTAGCCGTGGTCATAGAGGAACTTGCTGAAGATGCGGAGACCGTTGCCGCTCTTCTCGGCCTCGGAGCCATCTGGGTTGTGAATCCGGACACCGAAGTCCGCCTGGTCCGTGGGGATCACTTCAAGGATGCCGTCGGAGCCCACCCCAATATGGCGGTCGCAGATCAGCTTCACACGCTCCGGCGTAAGCGCGAAGTCCAGCCGCGCGGGGTCCATCACCAAGTAGTCGTTCCCAAGCCCGTGCGACCGGACGAAGTCATAGGACATTACTAGCGTTTCCTCCTTAGGGGCCTGGGGCCACAGGCCCTCGAAGTCCAGGGCGCGGGCTGCCGGCGCGGCACCAGGGGTTAGGCTCCCCTGGCCTCTAGCTGCTTCCGAACGGCGGCGGCGATGAGGGGGGCCCTCATGTCCAGCCCCTCGATGCTCAGCATGCCCTCTTGGTAGAGCGCGTACCAAGCTCGCCTCTGCCGGACCACACGCTCGTCGTCCCGCAGGTGAAGCCGTTCAAGGGTGTGGTTGGCCTTCTCACGAAGGTGCGCGGGTACATTCGGGGTGGTGACGAGCTGCAGCGACGGAAGTAGGATCTCGAACCATTCATCTTCCACCTCGAAGGGGTCCAGTACCTCGGTGTCAGCGCTCTGTTTGCTGCTGTTGATCCAGGCCGACGCAAAGCGGTAGTTGGACCACTCGTAGGCAAGCTCAGGCTCCTTGGAGCAGCTCCGGTAGTGGTCCACAGTGCCCACGGGCTCATACATGGCTGAGTAGGCGCACAGATGCCGGAACGCTGTGGCCAGCAGCGGGCATACTCGAGTCCAGTAGGCCCGCGGGCGATCGGCGGCGTCCCCATGCGTGCGCAGCCATCTTTGGCCGGGCTGCCGCACCTCACGATCGAAGAGGTCAGGCTCCTCCGTTGGCGTGAAATGGATCACGGCTGGCCCGTGGTTACGACCCACCGTGGCCAGAAGGGATCGTGTCCAGGTACCAGGCGTTCCAGGGCAGCCTGTATCTGCTCTCGGGTCCTCAGGTGGGGAGGCAGGGCCTGCCCGTCGTCACGCATAAGGGCCTCGGCCGCCTCAATGGCCTCCTCTGCTTCCCGCGAGCGTGCTTGGCGCAGTCCGAAGGCCTCTGAGGTGAGCCAACCGACGGTATCTCCCTGCTTGGCCCAAGGCAGGGGGCGGAGCAGCACATCGCCGTGGTCCACGTCGAAGACCGAGCACCTGTCAGTCTGAGGATCGAACACCGGCTCGACGGAGGCAAGCACCAACGGGGAGTGTGTCGTCGCCAGCACCTGCGTCTTCATCTCGCCCTGCAGCCCTGTGGCAACCCTGAGTGCTGCTGGGAGAAGCGTCCTCTGCCAACGGGGATGCAGATGGGCCTCCACCTCATCCATCAGTAGGACCAGGTCCTGCGTAGGCGGCTCACCTACCAGGCGCGACGCCTGAAGGTGCTCGTACCAGACCCACACGAGTAGGTAAGCCAGGCCCAGTACCCGCCTCATTCCAGCCGATACGAGCGTCACAGGCACATTGCCGTAGGGCAGTTCCACTGTTGGGATGTCGCGCACATCGTCAAGGGAGACACGGGTTGGCTTCCCCGGACGGATCAGCTCACTTGGGTCTGGAGAGAGGGTCAAGAGGACCTGCGACAGAAGGGCAAAGGGCGACGAGGCATCCTGGTCGGGCTGGTTCTGCCAGCTCACCCAGTCCCGTATCAGGCCGTTGCAGACGACCTTCCCTCCTGCCCCAAGACCATCCCACAGGTCGGTTCCCTGGAAGTGGTAGGCAACGGCAGCGCTGTTCTCGACTGTTTGTGACGTGCCACGATGGCGTCGACTGCGAGCCGGATCCCAGACCGAGAAGCCGCCGTCTACTCGTGCATAGACGACAAGCCCCCACTCGGTGGGCCCTTCAGGGTGCCATCGCTGGCTGCGGCGGTCGAAATCGTACTCAAGGCCAGAGACCTGGATCCTAACCGGGCCTCCAGGCACGGAGGAAGATTGAGCGCTGATCCGCGGCTCGCGGTCCGAGGCTGGCTGCGGTAGGGCAGGAGCGCTTGTCCAGGTCCCGGTCAGGGCCCACCAGGCAATGTCCAGAAGGAAAGTCTTGCCGAGGCCGTTGTCCCCGGTGAACAGGTTCAGTCGCTCACCGAAATCGACGTCTAGGCGAGAGGCTGGGCCAACCCCTTGCAGATGTAGGTCCTTCAGCACGCTGTCTGCCCCCCGCACGAACCAGATAGGTCCCCAAGTGGCCTCGAGAGATGCGACTGTCACCCTGGTCGCCTGCAGGTCTTGCCTGCCCCCTAGGAATGGGCCGGCTACTAGCTCCCTGCGGGCGGCGGCAGCCCGAGCTCCCTGGCCGCCCAGCCCAGCGCCGCCACGAGCTGGTACTTCTGCATCTCCCGCAGCCTGGAGCCGGGAGTCGGGGCCGGTTGCCCCGCCCGCCACGCCCAGTAGCCCGCCAGCATCGCCGCGACCTCCGGCTCTCCGGGCAGCACGGCCTCCGGAGGCGGACCGCCCTCCCGGTGCAGGCTGGGCAGCCACGCGCCCACGTCCAACTTGCCGTTCCCCCGGCAGACCCAGTTCCAGTCTAGCAAAAGCACACGTCCCTGGGAGAAGCAGAGGTTGTCCCCCCGAACGTCCAGGTGCAGCAGATCGTCGCCGTCCAGGCGCACCCGCGACTCCGCCGACTCCAGAGCCGGTAGGGCGGCCTCCAGCCACTGGGCGTCACACAACCCCAGCGCGAGGAACTGCTCGGGGGCCTCCCGGACCTTCGGCCAGCTTTGCATCTCCGCCCGCTGGTCCTCCAGGCGCGGTACCTCGAAGGGAAGCTCGCGGCGCCACAGCTCCTCCAGCGCCCGGAGCACCGCCTCCACCTGCCCGGCCTCCCAGGGCGGGGGCCAGTGCGCGCCGCTGAGGTCCTCCAGGAAGAGCACTGGCTCCTCGGCGTCCTCGACCTGTCCCAGGCAGCGGGGCATGAAGGACCCCTTGAGACAGGCGTACACCTGCTGCTCGGTCCGAAGCCACC